>USIH01000035.1 GCA_900554705.1 uncultured Eubacteriales bacterium | reverse complement strand
CCCGAAAAAGCATCCACTCTGACATTAGGCAGGTCCGAAGTCGACAATTTAATCATCTCAATCCTCTCCTCCTCTGTAAACATTGAGGATTTCTGAGGGTTTCTGATTACTCCTACTACAAGTTCATCACATAGTTTAGCCGCTCTTCTGATTATGTCAAGATGCCCCATAGTGACAGGATCAAAGGAGCCAGCATATAAAGCCTTTTTTGGCATATGCCATACCTCCATAAATTATTAATGCTATTTTACCAGTTATTTATCGGAATTTCAATAATTTTAACCCAAAAAGAAACGACCTGCAATGCAAGCCGTTTCCAATCAGAAATCGTTCTATTTTGCAAAACAGTTACATTCGCATTTTTACCTGCCTCAAGGCTTCCTGTTCTCTCCCATGCAAAGCTCCTGTATGTACCGTTGCATGTGTATTCTTAACAAAATACGATTCTAGCGCTCTTTTCTGTATATGGTTACATTAATAGTCCCGTATCGTTTATCCTTGACTCTGACGATACTGCCTATTGCCTCCGGCATATCCTCATAGCCTCCGTGCTCTGCAACTATAACTCCGTCATCTGCAAGAATATCAAGCTCATCTATACGCTGCAGGCATTTGATCATAAATCCCTCTTTGTATGGAGGATCCAGCAGAACTATATCCGCTTTTTCGCTTATTCTGTCCAGCACCTTTTCGTAGCTGCCTGCAATAACTACAGATTTGTCCTCTGCCCTGCAATGGGCAATATTCTCTTTGATAAGTCTAAGGCTGTCCCTTGAGTTGTCGCCAAAATAGCATTTGCGCGCGCCTCTTGACAGCGCCTCAAGTCCCAGATTACCCGTACCTGCAAACAAATCCACCGTAACCGCATCATATATATCATTCATAAGCATTGCAAATATCGCCTCTTTGACCTTGCCTGTTGTCGGTCTGACACTTGTATCCTCAGGGGCTGTAATTCTCCTGCCCTTGTATTCTCCCGCTATAATTCTCATAATTTCAAGCTCTCCTTGTACTGTTTCTACTTTTAATATTCTAACATACAGGCAGGATTATTAAAACAAAAAAGACAAAACCGCATCAGATTTTAATGCGGCTTTATCGTAAAGTCTACGTTTTCAAATCAGTGCGTCTGCACTATCTGCCTGATAACTGCTGTTCAGCCATCTCAACAAGCTTCTTAGTCATATATCCGCCGACATATCCGTTCTGACGAGCGGTCATATTTCCCTTATCTGCCTGTTCGTAGTTTGATAAACCAAGTTCGTTTGCAACCTCAGTTTTTAAGTTGTTTAATGCAGGTTTTGCATTAACGTTCATTTTCTGCTGTATTGTCATTTCATTCACCTCCTGACAGTTATTAATTTAACCAAAGGTGAAAAAAGTATGATAAGCAATTATTTCATCTGTTGCCAATTAGATGGCTAATGTGAAACTTTCGCTAAAGCAGCTTTTTATCTTTTCCTTAAGCTTCTGATTTTCGGCCTTTTCAAGCAAAGGATCGTCAGTCAGAAGCTTTTTTGCTTCGCTTCCGGCGATTTCCATAATCTTAAAATGCCTGCCTATATCACCGACCTTAAACTCCGGTATTCCGTGCTGTCTGACGCCGAATATCTCTCCCGGACCTCTAAGCTCTAAATCCTTTTCGGCAATATAGAAGCCGTCATTTGAAGCCTCCATAATTTCGGCTCTCTGCGCCGCAATCTCCGATTTCCCCTCATTTATAAGGTAGCAGTAGGACTGATGCGCGCCTCTGCCGACTCTGCCTCTCAGCTGATGAAGCTGAGAAAGACCGAACCGGTCCGCATCAAGTACAATTATAGTGTTTACATTTGATATGTCAAGCCCCGACTCGATTATTGTGGTTGCCACCAGCACATTGGTTTTGCCCTCTATAAAGCCCAGCATAACTTTCTCAAGCTGTACCTCGTTCATCTGCCCGTGACCTGTTGCAATGCTCGCCTCTGGAACAAGTGATGAAATTCTTGAGGCAACCATGTCTATACCCTGCACTCTGTTGAACACAACGTATACCTGTCCGCCTCTGCCAAGCTCTCTTTCGATAACATCGCGTATAATATCGTCCTCCTGCTCGACAACATAGGTCTGAACAGGAAGTCTGTCCTCCGGCGGCTCCTCTATAAGGCTCATATCCCTGATACCCGTCAGCGACATATGAAGCGTTCTCGGTATAGGGGTTGCCGAAAGTGTCAGCACATCTACGTTTTTTCTCAGTTTTTTGATAGCTTCCTTGTGTTTGACTCCAAATCTCTGCTCCTCATCTATTACAAGAAGCCCTAAATCTTTAAAGGACACATCCTTTGACAGAAGTCTGTGGGTGCCTATCACCAGATCCACCTGCCCGTTTTTGAGTTTTTCTATGGTTTTTTCCTGTTCCTTGTCGGACTTAAATCTGGACAGCACATCCACTTTAAAAGGAAACTTTTCAAATCTGTCCTTGAGCGTATAGTAATGCTGGTTTGCAAGTATTGTTGTAGGAACTAAAACCGCAGCCTGTTTGCCGTCTGCAACGCATTTGAACAGAGCCCTTGCCGCAACCTCCGTCTTGCCGAAGCCCACATCTCCGCACAGAAGTCTTTCCATTGCAACCGGTTTTTCCATATCCGACTTTATCTCAGCAATGCATCTGAGCTGGTCGTCAGTTTCGGCATACGGAAAGCTGTCCTCAAATTCCTGCTGCCACGGCGAATCCGCCGCGAAGGCGAAGCCCGGCAGGCGCGTGCGCTCGGCGTAGAGCCGGATCAGCTCGTCGGCCAGATCCTTGACTGCCGCGCGCGTGCGCGCCTTTGTCTTTTCCCACGCGTCGCCGCCCAGGCGGTTGAGCTTCACGGGGCTGTCCTCGCCCGCGCCGATGTACTTGCCGATCAGGTCAAGCTGCGTCGCGGGCACATAGAGCACGTCGGTGCCCTGATAGGCGATCTTTACGTAGTCCTTGATCGCGCCGTCGATCTTCATCTGCTCCATGCAGACATAACGGCCGATGCCGTGGTATTCATGCACGACCAGATCCCCCGGGGAGAGGTCGGCAAAGGAGTCAAGCTTCTGTCGATTGGTCGCTTTTGAGCGCTTTTTGCGCGGTTTTTGCTCGGTTTTGGCGAGGAGCTGCCCCTCTGTCAGAATGGCGAGCTTCAGCTCCGGATATTCCATACCGTTGGGCAGCGCGCCGTCGGTCAGAAGGATCTGACCGGCCTTCGGCAGTTCGCTCAGCGGGAAGGCCAGCAGGACGGAAAGCCCCTTCTCGCGCAGCATCTGCGCGAGGATCTCCGCGCGCCGCCTGCTGCCGCACAGCACCAGCGATGCAAATTCGTTTTTTTGATAGTGCGCAAGGTCGGCGGCGGCGACCTCCGGATTTCCGCCGTAGCCCGGCAACTGCTTGGCCGATATGGAGCACAGGAGCGCGGGCGGGAGGCTCTGGGGATAAGACGCAGCAAGGAAGGCGTCCAAAAACACGACGGAGCGGCCGACCAGACGGCCGCAGACCGCCTCAAAGTCGGCGGAAAAGTCGCAAAGCTCACCGCAAAGGATGCCAGATTGCAGCAGGCTGTCGAGCATCAGTCCCTGCTCCGTCACGGAGCGTTCCGCCGCGCGGCGCAGATTGCCGTGGTCACAGAAGAAGACCAGCGCGTCCTGCGGCACATAGTCGGCGGCGCAGGCGAAGGGATAGATGAGGGACAGGTAGCGATCCGCCGCCGGAAAGCTCGCGCCGGAACGCAGCGCCTCGGCATCCTCCGTCAGGGTGCGCAGCAGGGTCTCGTTCGGCACGCGCCGTCTGCGCTGGCGCGCGATGAGCGCGTCGAGCGCGGCGGCCAATCCCTCCGTGCCGCCCTCGTGCAGGCAGGGCAGCGTCTCTGCCACCGGCAGGATCAAAAACGCGTCCACATTTTCCGTGCGGCGCTGCGTGGTCACGTCAAAACGCCCCATGGCGTCGACCTCGTCGCCGAAAAATTCGATGCGCACGGGATCCGGACAGGCCGGTGAGAACACGTCCACGATGCCGCCGCGCACGGAAAACTGTCCCACGCCCTCCACCAGCGTGCCGCGCACATAGCCCAGCGCCGTCAGACGCGCGCTGAGCGTATCCAAAGAGATGTTTGAGCCGATTTTGAGCGAAACCGCATTTTCGCTCAAAATATCGCGCGGCATGGTGCGCACGCTGAAGGCGTCCCACGTGGCAAGCAGCACGGGAGTCTGTCCGCACGCCAGCGCATAGAGCAGCTGCATCCGCTGCTGCTCCCACTGACGGGAAACGGCGGACGCATTATAGAAGGCAAGGTCGCGCCCCGGCAGGATCGGCGGCGCCTTTCCAAGGAAGGCGGCAATCTCCGCCTGCGTGCGTCTTGCCGCCAGCTCATCCTGACAGAGGATGACGGCGGGACGCCGCGTCTCATAGAGCACGGAGGCGATCAGATGGGAGCGCGTGATCTGCGCCGCGCCGGACACACCGGCGCACTGACGCTTCTCAAGACAAGTCAGGAGCCGCCGGTATTCCGGCAGCCCCCGCAGTGCGGTCAATAATGGTTCCATAGTCCCTCCGTCTCAGGACGTGCGCAGGTAGTGCGCGTCACCGTCGTCGTCCGTCAGGGTCAGCTCCCTGCCGTCGACACGGAACGAATAGGAGACGCTAAACGGCTCCGTCCCGTCGGTGATGTCGCAGAAGATCGTGTTAAACTGCACACGGTACGTGCCGTAGATCGTGGCGGTCTTCTCGCCGCGATAGACGGCAAAGACCTCCATCTCACCGTTTTCATAAAAGGTGATCGTCTCGCTCATGGCGAGCTTCCCCTCGTCGGCGCTGACCCAGACCCCCGGAAGGTCCTGCGGGATACCGTACTGTGTCGACGGAACGGTCGGCACGCCGGACATCTCCGGCGTTTTTTGCTTCTTGCCGCAGGCGGTCAGCAGCAAAAGAACCGCCAGAAAAAGCGGCAAAACACGTTTCATAAGGTCACTCCTTCCAAAAAGCGCGCGCAAAAGCTCTCTTCCCCCGTCTCCTTCACGCCGCGAACAAAGCCGTCGCCGCCGGTTTGCAGCGTCAGCGTTTCGCCTGCGAAGCATTCGTGGGAAAAGACGATGTCCATCGCCGTCGCGTCCGCGCGCACAAGCGCCTGCGCGTGACGGATATAGTGGACGTTATTCAGGTGTCCGTTCGCGTCGATCTCCTCCGGCTGCACCGTCCATCGGGCGGCAGGCGTCATCGGTCCGCTCGGCGCGAGCCTCGGCGGAATCTCCCCCCGCTCGGGCTGCGGCGTGGAGAGCGTGAGGGAGAGTCGGCGAATGGGCGTCAGGCGGCGCGTCTTCGCGTCCGCGAGCACCCAGAGCTGCGCCGCCCTGCCGCAGACGCCGTGTGCGTCCTCCAGCACCAGATCGCGCATACTGTAGGAGCTGGCGGGCACGCGCAGGCAGGTCGTCAGGCGCGCGCCGTCGATCGGCAGACGCGTCAAACGCAGCGAGCAGCGCGCCAGCATCCAGAGCAGGCCGAAGTCCGAAAGCATCCGGTCGTGGTCAATATGCAGCACGTGCGCGTGCGCATCGGCCGCCTGCTGACACTGCGCCGCAAAGTCCGCAAGCGAGGCGATGCGCGCGGCTTGGATCGTCAGATATTCGTTCATGCTTCGCCTTTTCGCTCATAGAGACGGCACATCCGCGCGATGCGCGCGGCAAGCTCCGGCGTCAGCGCGTCCTTCTCCATGCGCCAGCTCCAGTTGTCCGTCGAGAGCGTACCGGGGGTATTCATCCGCGCGCCGTCGCCAAGTCCGAGCCAGTCCTGCATCTGACACAGGAAGGTATCGGCGACGCTCGCCATACCGGCGCGCAGGATCGTGTCTGCCGTGACGCGCTCGACTCCGAAATATTCCGCCGCCTGCGAAAGCGTCTTCTCGTCCGAATGCTCCAGCCACTGGCAGAGCGTCTCGTTGTCGTGCGTGCCGGTGTAGCAAATGCAGTTGCGCTCATAGCGGTGGGGCAGATAGCCGCTCGGCTCGTCGCCGCCGAAGGCAAACTGTAACACCTTCATCCCCGGGTAGCCCGAATCGCGCTGGAGACGAACGACGTCCTCGGTCAGGAAGCCGAGATCCTCCGCGATGAGCTTCAGCTCGGGGAAGGTGCGGCGCAGCATATCCGTAAAGGCGTGATCCGGCCCCTTGACCCACTTGCCGCCGCGCGCCGTCTCGTCGCCGTAGGGCACCGCCCAGTAGCTCTCCAGCCCGCGGAAGTGGTCGATCCGCACAACGTCAAACAGCCGTCCGGCGGCACGGATCCTGTGCTTCCACCACGCAAAGTCGTCCTGCTGCATCCGATCCCAGCGGTAGAGCGGGTTGCCCCAGAGCTGGCCGTCCTCAGAGAAGCAATCCGGCGGGCAGCCGGCAACGCCCGTGGGCGTCCCGTCCGCGTCCAGTTGGAACAGCTCCGGCTGTGCCCAGACGTCGCAGGAATCGTAGGGCACGTAGATCGGCAGGTCGCCGATGATCTCCATACCGAGGCCGTGGACGTAGGCACGCAGCGCGTTCCACTGGCGGAAAAACAGGAATTGCAGATAGCAGTAAAAATGCACGCTCTCGGAGAGCACGGTCGCATAGGTGTCCACCGCGCCCGCGCGGCGCAGACGGATCTCGTCCGGCCAAGTGTTCCAAGGCTCCATGTTCCGGCTCTCCTTGATCGCCATGAACAGGGCGTAGTCCTCCACCCACGGGTTTTCCTCGCGGAAGGCGTCGAGCGCGCGCGCGTCGCGGTCGCGTCCTCTTTCGTAGGCCTTGCGCAGCAGGCGCAGGCGCAGAGAAAACTGCTTGCCGTAGTCCACGCGCGCGTCGTCTCCCAGACCGGAGGCTTCCAGCTCCGCCTGCGTCAGCAGACCGTCCTGCACCAAAAGCGGCAGGTCGATGAAATAGGGGCTGCCCGCGCAGGTCGAAAAGGACTGATACGGGCTGTCGCCGTAGCTCGTCGGCCCGATGGGCAGAACCTGCCAGTAGTGCAGTCCGGCGGCGTGAAGAAAGTCGGCAAAGTCGTAGGCTGCCTGCCCGAGCGTGCCGATGCCGTAGGGCGAAGGCAGGGAAGAAATATGAAGCAAAATTCCGGCGCTTCTCATGCGTTATACCCTTCTTTCTATTTCACCGCGCAGCCCCTCCGGCAAGACGGAGGTGATCCTCACGCGGCACAGTACATTGTGTAAATCTTCTCCTTGAGCAAAGACCTTTACGCCGTTTTTGGCGTGGCCGGTAAACAGCCCGTCCTCGATCTGCTCAAAGAGCACCTCCTGCTCCGAACCGACCATCGCGGCGCGGTAGGCCTCGCGCAGCTGCCCCACGACCTGCGCGGCCTGCGCGGCGCGGCGCGTCTTGACGGCCTTCGGGATCTGGCCGTCCATCGCGGCGGCAGGCGTCCCCTCCCGACGTGAATAGGGAAAAACGTGCACGTCGGCAAAGCCGCATTCGCGCAGGAAGGCAAGCGACGCCTTGTGCTCCTCCTCGCTCTCGTTCGGGAAGCCCACGATCAGGTCGGTCGTCAGCGCGCAGTCCGGAAAGCTCTCTTTTAATAGTATAACACTCTCCCGATAGCGCGCCGTGTCGTATTTTCGGTGCATTCTGGCAAGCACGGCGTCGCAGCCGCTCTGCAAGCTGAGGTGGAACTGCGGGCAAAAATTCGGCTTTTTCCGCAAGCGCTCGCAAAAATCACGCGTCACGACGCGCGGTTCGAGCGACCCCAGCCGGATGCGCACCTCCGGCACCGCGTCGCACACGGCGCACAGCAGATCCGTCAGCGTGCTGCCGTCGCGCAGCTCCGCTCCCCACGAGGCCACCTCGATGCCCGTCACAACGATCTCGCGATAGCCGGAGAGCGCCTTTGCCTGCCGAACGGCGTCGGCAAGCGGGAGCGAACGCACCGGCCCGCGCGCGTAGGGAATGATGCAGTAGGTGCAAAAGTTGCAGCAGCCGTCCTGCACCTTGAGCATGGCGCGCGTTCGGGTGGCAAGGCCGCCTGCCGGCAGGCTCTCAAAGCTGCGGCGGCGCAGCGCCTCGTCTACCTGCACCTGCTGCGTGCGGTCGCGCGCGGCTTGCAGCATCATCTGCAAAAACGCCTCGCGTCCGCCGCTCCCGCCGACCACGTCAACGCCCATCGCGCGCACCTCTTCGCTCTTGAGCTGCGCGTAGCATCCGCACACGCCGACAACGGCATTCGGGTGCTCGCGCCGGATGCGACGGATCAGGGTGCGATCCTTGCGGTCAGCGACGGAGGTAACGGTGCAGGTGTTGATGATATACAGGTCGCAGTCGCGCTCGCCTCTTTCGTGGCCGAGCGCCGTCAAAAGCTGCTCCATCGCCTGCGTTTCATACTGATTTACCTTGCAACCAAGCGTATAACATTGAAACTTCATAAAAATCTCCAAAAAATCCGAGAAGCGGATGGGAAACTTTGCACAAAAAAGGCATTGCCTTTTTGTGAATAAATACAGTATAATCTGCGTAATGATCGAAAAGCAAACAAATCGTGCGCAAATCGGCGTGCTCTTATTTTAGCAGGTTTTCTTTCAAAAGTACAGTATCTTTTCTTCAAGGAGCAAAACTATGACCGTGCATTTTGCCTCAGTGGGCGACATCCGTGAATTTGTCAGTCTGGCGTCCCTCCAGCCCTATGGCATCGAGGTGTGCGACGAAAGCCATTGCGTCAACGCCAAGAGCTTTATGGAGCTGTTCACGCTCGACTTCACAAAGCCCCTCACCGTCCGTGTAGACGACGGTCGGGAAGCGGATTTCGCCGCCGCCGCAGAGAAATTTATCCGATGAACCCGCATACCTGCCCCCTTCGCTTCATACGCTTGTACCGTAATGAAGCGGAGGGGATTTTTTATGAAAAAACGTCTACTATCCATCGCGCTGGCGGGCGCGCTGCTGCTGTGCTGCCTGCCGAAGGTCTTTGCCGCCGCGCCAGAGATCGCCGCGCCCTCGGCGATCCTGATGGACGCCGCGACGGGAACGATACTGTATGAAAAAAACGCGCGGCAGCTCCTGCCGCCGGCGTCCGTGACCAAGGTCATGACGCTGCTTTTGGTCATGGAGGCGCTCGATCGGGGGCAGATCGGCTGGGACGACGTGGTCGTCACCTCCGAAGCTGCGGCGGCAAAGGGCGGCAGTCAGGTCTATCTGGAGGTCGGCGAGCGGATGAGCATGGACGAAATGCTCAAATCCGTGGTCGTCAGCTCCGCAAACGACTGCGCCACGGCGCTTGCCGAGCACGTTGCGGGGAGCGAGTCGGCCTTCGTCGACAAGATGAACGCGCGCGCACAGGAGCTTGGCATGACCGACACGCACTTTGTCAACTGCACCGGTCTGGATGACGGAGAAAACGCCTCGGAGCATCTGACCACGGCGCGGGACATCGCGCTGATGTCCCGCGCGCTGTTGCAGCACAAGGAGATCCGAAAATACACGACCATCTGGATGGACACGGTGCGCGGCGGCAAGTTCGGCCTTTCCAACACCAACAAGCTCGTGCGGTTTTACGAGGGCACAACGGGGCTGAAAACCGGCTATACCTCCACCGCCGGCCACTGCCTTGCGGCAAGCGCCGAGCGTGACGGGATCGAGCTGATCGCCGTGGTGCTGCACTGCTCCTCCTCCACCGAGCGCTTCCAGTCCGCCAAAGCGCTGCTGGACTATGGCTTTGCGCACTATGCCCTTGTCTCGGCCGAGCCGAACGAACCGCTCGCCTCCGTGCAGGTGAAGCTCGGCACGCACGACGAGCTGACGCCCGTGCTGCAAAGCGCCGCGCCGATCCTGATCGAAAAGGAGGAGCGCGCGCAGGTGAAAAAGACGGTAACGCTCGTGCAGGAGGTCGAAGCGCCCGTGCGCGCGGGACAGGAGCTGGGAATGCTGACGATCGAGACGGACAGCCGCGTGCTGGCACAGATCCCGATCCTTGCGGCGCAGGATGTCCCGCGCCTGAGCTGGTCGCAGCTCTGGCTGCGCCTGCTGCGCGGCCTGTGCGCCGGAAGCTGACACTCTCACAAATAAGGCCAAAGCTCCTTCGTCAGAGGGAGCTTTTCTGCTGCATCCCATACTAAAGTCCGCAGGCGCTTTATGGCGCGCGGAACGTGCGCCGCTTCAGTCTTCATTCGCGGCGGCGCCGCGCCCTATTGCTATTTTTGCGCCGACCCGTTATAATGACAGGAGAACCATGGCAAAGGAGCAACGCAATGAAAGAGATCCATCAAGCATTTTTTACCGGTGAGCGCCCTCTGTTTCAGGCAAGCGACCTGCACATCACCGACACGATCTTCGGCGAGGGGGAATCGCCGCTCAAGGAAAGCCGAAACATCGAACTGACGGGCAGTATGTTCAAATGGAAATACCCCCTCTGGTACGCCAATGACATCCGTGTGCACGGCTGCACATGGTTTGAAACGGCGCGCGCGGGCGTATGGTACACCGACCGGATCACCGTAGAAGACAGCGCCATCGAAGCGCCGAAGAATTTCCGCCGCTGCCGCGACGTCACGCTGCGCAGCGTCTCCCTTCCGAACGCGGCCGAGACGCTCTGGAGCTGCGACGGCGTGCGCCTACAGGACGTCGTGGCCAAGGGCGACTATTTTGCGATGAACAGCCGGAACATGGAGATCGACGGCCTGACGCTCTATGGCAACTACTCCTTCGACGGCGCAAAGGACGTCGTCATCCGCGGCTCTCGTCTGCTCTCCAAGGACGCCTTTTGGAACAGTGAAAACGTGACGGTGTACGACTCCTTCCTTTCCGGCGAATATCTGGGCTGGAACGCGAAGAATCTGACGTTGATCCGCTGCACGATCGAGAGCTTGCAGGGGCTTTGCTACATCGACAATCTTGTCCTGAAGGACTGCCGACTGCTAAACACCACGCTCGCCTTTGAATACTCCACCGTGGACGCGACCGTCCGCGGGAAGATCGACAGCGTTCTCAACCCCACCGGCGGCGTCATCCGCGCCGATGAGATCGGCGAGCTGATCTTGGACAAGGCCGATCCGGAGAAGATTCGCTTCCGGATCGGACAGGAGGAGGGCGCAGCTCATGTATGATTTTGACACGCTGGTCGACCGGCGGCACAAGGGCGCCCTGAAGTGGGACGTCGGAGAAAATGAGCTGCCCATGTGGGTCGCCGACATGGACTTTCGGGTCGCCCCCGAAATTCAGGCGGCCATCGACGCGCGCGCGGCGCACGGCGTCTTTGGCTACTCGATCATCGGTGAAGCATGGTACGACGCCTACCAGAGCTGGTGGGAGCGCCGCCATAACTTCCGGATGGAAAAGGACTGGCTGATCTTCTGCACCGGCGTGGTGCCCGCCATCTCCAGCATCGTGCGCAAGCTCACCACCCCCGCCGAAAAGGTCGTCCTCATGACGCCCGTTTACAATATTTTCTTCAACTGCGTGGAAAACAACGGCAGACAGGTCTCGGAGAGCCGTCTGAAGTTTGACGGGCAGACCTATTCCATTGACTTTGCCGATCTGGAGCGGAAGCTGGCCGACCCGCAGGCGAGCCTGCTCCTGCTGTGCAACCCGCACAACCCCATCGGGAAGATCTGGGATCGGGACACCCTTGCGCGGATCGGCGCGCTGTGCCAAAAGTACCATGTGCTGGTCGTTTCCGACGAGATCCACTGCGACCTGACCGCGCCGGATCGCGTCTATGTGCCCTTCGCCTCGGTCTCGGCGGAGTGTCGGGAGCGCTGCATCACCTGCCTCGCGCCCACAAAGGCGTTCAATCTGGCCGGTCTGCAAACCGCCGCCGTCGCCGTTGCCGACCCCGTGCTGCGGCACAAGGTCTGGCGCGCGCTGAACACGGACGAGGTAGCCGAACCGAACGCCTTTGCCGTCGACGCCGCCGTCGCCGCCTTTACCAAGGGCGCGGCATGGCTCGACGCGCTCAGAGCCTACGTTGAGCAGAACCGCCAGCTTGCCGCGCGCTTCATTCGGGAGCAGATCCCGTCGCTCACCGTGATCCCCGCCGAGGCGACCTATCTGCTTTGGCTCGCCTGCGGCAAAACAGACGGACCGGCGCCGGCCACCTTCCTGCGGGAGAAAACGGGGCTGTTTCTCTCCGCGGGCGCACCCTACGGCGGCGGCAGCGAAGCGTTTTTGCGCATGAACCTCGCCTGCCCGCGCACGCTCGTAGAGGACGGGCTTGCCCGCCTGAAGGTCGGCATGGCAGCTTACACCGCGCGAGAATAAGGAGCTTTTCCATGGATAAGACAAACGCTATGCGGTTTTTGGACCGAAAAAAGCTGACCTACCGCGTTCACACGGTGCAAGGCGGTGCGCACAGCGCCGCCGAGGTCGCGGCGCTGCTCTCGCAGCCGCCCGAGCGCATTTATAAGACCCTTGTCACCGTCGGAAAGAGCGGCGGGCATTACGTTTTCCTCCTACCGGCGGAGGCGGAGCTGGACCTGAAAAAGGCAGCCGCCGTCGTCGGCGAAAAATCCGTCGCCATGCTGCCGCAGAAGGAGCTTCTGCCCCTGACGGGCTATGTGCACGGCGGGTGCAGCCCGCTTGGCATGAAAAAGCAGCTGCCTACCGTGGTGCAGCAGCAGGCGCAGGCGCTTGAAACGATCTTTTTCAGCGCGGGGCGCATCGGTCTGCAAATTGAGACCGCGCCGCAGTCGCTTGCGGCGCTCATCCCCCTGCAATACGCCGATGTGGCGGTGGACTGACACATTTTTCCTTGACTTTTGCAGGGACGCATGATAGGATCATATTCACACAAATAGGAAAGGTATGAATTTCATGGCAGGCGGTAAGCATCTGTTGGGAATGCCGCGCGGCAAGCACGTCTTCGGAACGGCGAAGGTCGGCGACCGTGGACAGATCGTCATCCCAAAGGAAGCGCGCGAGGTCTTTCACATTCAGTCCGGCGACACGCTTCTGATCTTGGGCGACGAGGAAAACGGTATCATCGTCACCCGCCCCGACGTGCTGCGCGACGTTGCGCAGCGCATTTTCAGTAACATGGAGGAAGAGAAATGAAAGAGCTATATGCCGGTCTCGGTGTGCACGCAGACGTCTATGACTGCGGCGAGAAGATCCTGACCGGTTTGAAGGAGCGTTTTGCGGCGGCGGATGCCGTCGCGGAATACAATCAGGCGAAGGTGATCGCCGCCATGCAAAAAAACCGCGTCAGCGCGGCCTGCTTCGCCGCCACCACGGGCTACGGCTATGACGACGTGGGGCGCGACACGCTCGAACGCGTCTATGCCGACACCTTCCACACGGAGGCCGCGCTCGTCCGCCCGCAGATCACCTGCGGCACGCACGCGCTCGCGGTAGCGCTCTCGGCCAACCTCCTGCCCGGCGACGAGCTGCTCTCTCCGGTGGGCAAGCCCTACGACACGCTCGAAGAGGTGATCGGCCTGCGTCCCTCCGCCTGCTCGCTGCGCGAATACGGCGTGAGCTACCGGCAGGCGGATCTGACGGCGGAGGGCGGCTTTGACTACGACGCCATCCGCGCGGCGGTGAACGAAAAAACAAAACTCGCCACCATCCAGCGCAGCAAGGGCTACGCGACGCGGCCGACCTTCTCGGTCGGTCAGATCGGAGAGCTGATCGCATTTCTCAAGTCGCTCAAGCCGGATCTGATCTGCATGGTGGACAACTGCTACGGCGAATTTGTCGAAACGATCGAGCCGAGCGACGTCGGCGCCGATCTCATCGTCGGCAGCCTCATCAAAAACCCCGGCGGCGGCCTTGCGCCGATCGGCGGCTACATCTGCGGCAAGAAGGCGCTGGTCGACCGCTGCGCCTACCGTCTCTCCGCGCCCGGTCTGGGGCAGGAGGTCGGCGCGAATCTCGGCCTGATGCCTGCGCTCTTTCAGGGCTTCTTCCTTGCGCCCACCGTGGTCTGCGGCGCGCTCAAGGGCGCGATCTTCGCGGCGAACTTTTATGAAAAGATGGGCTTCCGCGTCGTGCCGAACGGCAGCGAGAGCCGCCACGACATCATTCAGGCAGTGGAGCTGGGAAGCCGCGAGGGCATGATCGCCTTCTGCAAGGGCATTCAGGCCGCCGCGCCGGTGGACAGCTACGCCGACCCCATCCCGTGGGCAATGCCCGGCTATGAAGACGAGGTCATCATGGCCGCGGGCGCGTTCGTGCAGGGCAGTTCCATCGAGCTTTCCGCCGACGGGCCGATCCGCCCGCCCTACGCCGTCTATTTCCAAGGCGGCCTGACGTGGTACCACGCAAAATTGGGCATTCTCCTGTCCGTGCAGAAGATGGTCAATGCCGGTCTTGCGACGCTTCCGGAGGTGATCTGACCATGCAATGGTTCTGGTTTTCACTGACAGCGCTGCTCTTCTGGAGCGGCTCGGATCTGTTTTCCAAAATTGGCTGCTGCGGAGAGCGCGACAAGACCGCGCACCTGAAAATGGTCGTCGCCGTGGGCGCGGTCATGGGGCTGCACGCGATCTACACGCTCCTGTGCAAAGACAACATCAGTCTCACGTGGCACGTCTTCCTGACCTATCTGCCCGTGTCGCTGCTGTACATCCTCTCGATGGCACTGGGCTACGTCGGCCTGCGCTATATCGAGCTGTCCATCTCCTCGCCGATCTGCAACTCCTCCGGCGCGGTCGTCGCGCTGCTGTATATCGTCACCGGCGGCCTTGCCGCCTTTGAGGGCGCAAGCCCCGTGATGGTGGTCGGCGCGATCGTGCTCATCTGCGGCGGCGTGATCGGCCTTGGCATCGTGGAGGCGCAGGAGGACGACACGCTGCGCGCCCGCCGTCAGGAGCACGCCAACCGCAAGTACGCCAAGAGCTGGCTCGCGCTGTGCCTGCCCGTGGCCTACTGCCTGCTCGACGCGGCCGGCACGTTCTCCGATTCGATGGTGCTCGACCGCTTCCGGAGCGAATTTGTGCAGAAATTTATGCCGACCGAGCTTCTTCCGGAGCTTGCAGGCGGCATTCCCGATGACCTGAGCACCCTTTCCGACGCGGCGCAGGCCTTTGTTGAGCGCATGGAGACGGCAGCGGCCGCCACCGCCAACGTCGCCTATGAGCTGACCTTCGTTGCCGCCGGTATCTTCTGCCTGATCTTCCTGCTGCGCAAAAAAGAGAAGTTCACCCTCCGCATGGAGACGCCGAAGTATCTCGGCGCGGTCTGCGAAACGATCGGTCAATTCTTCTACATCAACGCCATCAACGACGACACGCACGTGATGCTCGCCGCGCCGATCATTTCGTCTTACTGCGTGCTCTCCGCCGTCTGGGCAGGCATTTTCCTGCGCGAACGCCTGTCGTGGAAGCACTATATCATGATCGCCTTCGTCGTGGCGGGGATTATCCTGCTCGGCATTCTCGACATATAAAAAACGGGCGACTCCCTTGATTGGAAAGGGAGTCGCCCGTTTCAGACTGTCAAAAAAGTCCGTAACCGTCAAAATCAATGTCACTTA
>USIH01000034.1 GCA_900554705.1 uncultured Eubacteriales bacterium | reverse complement strand
GAAACGGACGGGCGCTGTCAATGGCGGCGCAGCCGTTCATCTTGACCATTGACGGTGTTCGTCCGCTTTGCTGCGCAGTAGCACTTGAGCGAATATAATCGAAACAAATAAGCGGATTGATTGAGGTGTTAGGAGTATGGATTGTCTAATTCGGAAAGTACAGCAAGGTGATGAATTTGATTTAGCTTATATCCAAACAGAAAGTTGGAAGGCTGCGTTTAAGGATATCCTGTCTACCGAGATACTGCAAATGTCCACCAACCTAAATCGTGCTACGGCAATGTATAAGCGATTGCTCGATGAGAATGTTGGCAATGGATATATTTTAGAGGTGGACTCTCATCCTCATTGTATTGCATGGTGGGATATGGCGCGAGATAACGATATGCCTGATTATGCGGAACTCATCTGCATCCATAGCTTGCAAGACAACTGGAGAAAGGGTTTCGGAACTCAAATGATGCGCAGAGTCATGGGCGACATGAGAGCTGCTGGCTATGATAAGGTTATGCTTTGGGTGTTTACGAACAACATTCGAGCAAGAAAATTCTACGAGTCGTTTGGCTTTTTCACACATGGAAAAGTTAAACCTTGTCTTGAAACAGAAGAAATTTGCTACGAGAGAAAATTATAACGAGTATTGCTAAAAGCGGAACAGGCATGACCGAAATCATGCCTGTTCCAAGAAATTTGAATTTTACTGTCTTACCAGCAGAGAGCTTCGGCTCTCCTGTTTTTTACACGAAACGTGCGGCGCGGAGATTGCAGTGTGCCGCATCATGGGGGCGTTTTTATGAGCGATGAGATGACCAAGGCTGCTTTGTCAGTTTGCATAGATTTGCTTTTTGGTGATTGTGCGAAGTGACAAAAAATGGGACGGGGAAGAAGCACTTATTGACTTTACGCTGCGGGGAAAATATAATGAAAGTGAACTTAAGCGGTTAAGTTCGTAGAAATAGCAAGGATTTTATTTCTTAGAGGAGGAAAATTATGAAAAAGCGTATGCTCCGCATCCTATGCGCAAGCCTCTTGATCGTCGCTCTTGTCTTCGCGGCGGCTTGCTCAAAGAAGGAAAAGACACCCGAGGCCAAAACGTGGAAGGTCTCCCTGTATGACGCCGACGGCGTTACCGTTCTGCAGGAGATCGAGGTAGAAGACGGCAAGACGCTCGAAATGCCCGAGCTGACCCGTGAAGGCTACATCATTCAGGGCTACTACGCGACGCCCGCGCTCCTGATCCCATTCGATGCCACTGCGCCCATCACCGAGGACACCTCCGTGTTCGTGGCATGGCAGTCCTCCGTAGAGGACAATCGCCCCTGGATGATCGCCGGTTCTCTGCGTTACTACCCCGACAACGCGTGGGGCAAGGTCTGGCCGCAGGACGACTACCTGCTGCAGAAGGTGGACGGCGAGTTTAACACCTTCTCCATCGAACTGAACCTCTTCAAGGGCGACGAGTTCAAGATCGCCGTGATCGGCGAAGGATACGTATGGGACGATACGGCGTCCATCGATGCTGCCATGCTGGCCGATCAGGGAGAGAACGCCGTCCTCTCCGGCGGTGAAAACGCATTTGACTCCGGCACGAACATTAAGGTCGGCGCGGACGGCAAGTATCGCCTGACCCTGAAGACCGACGCGGAGACACTCTCCCTGTGCAAGCTCTACTGCGAGCGCATCGGCGATGCCGACGCTCCTGCGGAGATCAAGTATGACATGAAGCTCTGGGCCTCCTTCAATGATTGGGCAGGTCAGGACATGAAGCGCAACGGCGAAGACCTCATTTGGTACTGCGAGGCCGACGTCCCCGAAGGCGGCGGCGAGTTCGGCATCAAGAATGCCGCGACCGAGGCCTGGTACAGCTCCGAGAACAACAGCAAAAACATCACGCTGGACGAAGGACACTATATGTTCTTCATCGAGCTTGAACTGGTGGACGGTGTTCCGCAGCTCAAGGGCGACATCGTTGCCGAGAAGCCCGCATACTATGTTGTCGGCACCTGCGGAAATCAGGGCTGGGCAGCGGATGCCAACGCGGACAACACCGCTTTTGCCATGCAGGAAAAGGACGGCAAGTATGTCCTGACGGTCGATTTCACCGACAAGGACACCGCCGACTGGTCGGAAGGCAAGGTCGCCTTTAAGGTCGCCTACGGCTGCGGCGGCCGCGTTGCCAACGAGTTCTGGTACGGCACCGAGTCCGGCGACAACATCATGGTCGATCCCGGCTCCTACACCATCACGCTCGATCCCGCGACCGGCGCGGTCACGGTAGAATAACGAAAAGCAGCGGGAGCTGCTGCAAAATGTTTTTGCGGCAGCTCCCTTTGTTTCATTTGATCCGGATGAAGTGCTCCTCCGGCTGGCCTTCACGATGGATGGCACAGAGCGCCATGTCGGCGACGACCTCGGCATAGCGCCGCAGCGGCAGAGGAAACGCCTCGGAACCCATCCGGCAGCAAAGTCCGCCCCGCGCCTCCAGCACGGCCTGCGCCAGCGCGTCGGTCGTCAGGTAGACGGTGTCGTCCCGCACGGGGAGCGACAGCGCCTCCTGCGGGTCGAGGCAGCGCGCGTAGCTGCGCGCAAGCAGCGCTTGCAGCGGTGCGCACCGCGAGGGCGGCGCAAGCAGGACGACGCGGTCGCGGCCGCCGTATTCGCGCGCCCGCGCGGCGAGCGCGTCCGGATCGAGGCAGAAGCTGTAAAACAGACTGTCGTCGATCTGCCCCTCCAGACAGAGCACGGGGATGTAGTTGCACTCCGCGACCGCGCGGAACTCTTCCACGCTGACGCCGAGGGTCAAAATGGCGTCCGCCACCGTGCACTGCTTTTGCGTGCAGTCGTCCGTGAGCAGCAGGAGGCAGACCTCCCGCTCCTGCAAGACCTGCGCAAGCTCCCGCAAGAGCTGCGCGCCGACACCGTCACACCCTTGCGGCAGGTAAACACCGAAAAAACCGGTGCGTCCCTTGGCAAGCGCACGTGCGTTATGGCTCGAGACGTACCCCATCAGATTGGCGTAATGCCAAATGCGCCGCTTGGTCTCTTCCCGAATGCTCTGCGACGGCGTGTCGTTGAGCACATAAGACACCGTAGCGGTGGAGACGCCGCAAGCCGCGGCAATATCTTTGATTGTCACACGTTTCTGTTCCATATCCCCATGATAACAAATTTCCGACGGGCTGTCAAGCGCGGCAGACCCATTCACTGAAAGGAACGGCCTATGAATACCACCGCGATCCTGCACGTCCCCGGCACGGTGGATGCTTGCCCGCTCGACGGGCGAATGCACCTCCGGCTGCGCGCCGCGCACGGAGATCTGAAGAAAGCGGAGCTGATCTACTGCTGCAACAAGTTCAAATGGCACGAGCGAAAAGACGTGCCCATGCGGTTGCTCGGTTCCGGAAGTGAATTTGACTATTACGGCGTTGACGTTGAACTGACGGATACCCGCTTTGCTTATCTGTTTTGCCTGACCGATCAAGCGGGGGAGCGCTGCTTTCTCTCCGAAGACGGTCTGACGCGCATCTTTGACCATACGCTGAGTTTTTTCTCCTATTTCCAGTATACCTCGATCTTCCCGGAGGAGATGCCGCGTGTGCCAGAATGGGTAAAGACCGCCGTCGCCTACCAGATCTTCCCCGATCGTTTCCATATCGGCAGCCGCGACCGCGACCTTTCCTACGTCAACGCCGCGTGGGGCGCAAAGCCGCACCCGAAGACCTTCTGCGGCGGCGACCTTGCGGGCATCACGGAAAAGCTGCCGTATCTCAAGGCGCTCGGCGTCGGCCTGATCTACCTCAATCCGGTTTTTTGCTCGCCGTCGAACCATCACTATGACATCGAGGATTACCGCCGCGTCGATCCGCACTTGGGCGGCAACGAGGCGCTGCGAACACTCATCGAGCGCGCGCACGCGCTGGATATCCGTGTGATGCTCGACGGTGTGTTCAACCACTGCTCCCATACGCACCCGTTCTTTCAGGACGTGGCGGAGAACGGGCGGAAGTCGCCCTATTACGACTGGTTCTTTATCGACGGAGACCGTCCGGATTTTTCGCGCCGAAATTACCGCACCTTTGCCGACGTGCCGTATATGCCGAAGCTCAACACGATGCACCCACAGGTCATCGACTATTTTGCGCAGGTCGGTGCTTATTGGCTGCGGGAGTTTGATGCAGACGGGTGGCGGCTGGACGTTTCCGACGAGCTGTCGCACAGCTTCCTGCGGGCGTTCCGCCGTTCGGTCATCGCGGCAAAGCCCGATGCGATTATCATCGGCGAGGATTGGCACCGCGCGGAGCGCAGCCTGAACGGCGACGAATATGACGGCCTGATGAACTATGCGCTGAGCAAGGCCTGCATGGATCTGCTCGCCTTTGAAACGGAGACGCCGACGGAGTTTTGCGACCGCCTGCTTGCGCTCTACCACCGGAACAATGTCGCGGCTGCGCAGAAGCAGCTCAACCTGCTCGACAGTCACGACACCGACCGGTTTTTGACCCGCGTCGGCGGAAACGCGGAAAAGTACCGCTTGGCCGCCGCCGTCTGCTTCTTCTTTCCCGGCATACCGTGCGTCTACTACGGCGACGAGATCGGCATCGCGGGCGGCTATGACCCCGACTGCCGCCGCTGCTTCGACTGGGAGCAGACGCACTGGGATCATGAGACGCACGACCTCATCGGACGCCTCGCCCGTCTGAAAAAGACGCCCGCGCTGTCCCGCGGCGGCTTCTCCGCCGAGGAGCGCGACGGCATCGTCACGCTGCGCCGCAGCGCGCCGGAGGGAAGCGCCCTGCTGATCGCCAACGTAACGTCAAAAGCGCGCGGCGCGCTTGCGCCCTACGCGTTCCGTATCGAAGAAATTCAAGGAGGAGAATAAAAAATGAAAAAACGGATCTCTTTGCTGCTCGTACTTTCTCTGATCGTCGCGCTGTTTGCCGGCTGCGGCAAGCAGGAGAAAACGAAGACGCCCGAGGTTTCGAGCGACGATCCCGTCATGGCGCGCTTTACCGGTGAACTGGAGCAGGGCGCCGTGGTAAAGGTGCTGGAGAACGACACGGCGGTCGAGCTGGGCTATGTTGACGAGCTGATCGACGCCTTCAACGCCGCCTACGCCGATCAGGGCATTCGTGCCGAGCGGCTCAACGCCGACCAGTACAGCGACCTCGCGACCGACGGCCCTTACGGCTACGGGCCGGACGTCTGGTATCAGGCGAACGACATTCTGATGAAATACGCGACCAAGCAGCATATGCTGCCCCTGCCGGTAGACCGGATGGAATGCTTCGAGCAGATCCCGCAGACGGCGTGGGACGCTTACCGCATGGAGTATAACGGGAAGACCTACTACTGCGGCGTCCCGCTCAACGTCCAGTCCGGTATGCTCTACTACATCGAGTCCAGCCTGCCGGACAACTGGCAGGAGACGTGGGATGTTAACGGCAACGGCACGCCGGACTTCTTCGAGACCTACACGGCGCTCTATGCCTATTCCAAGGACGTGAAGGAGAACGGCGGCAAGACGCAGTACGGCTATCTCGACGAGCTGGTGGACACGTACTTCATGTCCGGCTATCTCTTCACTTACGGCGCTTACATCTTCGGCAGCAACGGGACGGACGCAAAGGACATCGGCCTGAATAAGGGCGAGGCCGCCAAGGGCGCGCAGATGATCCTGCAATGGGCAGAGCTGATGGACAACACGGAGGTGCTCGACAAGACCTTCACCTCCGCGTCGTATCAGTACCTCGCAGACCGCACGATGCTCTGCACCATCACCACGCCGGATGTCTACCGTATGTTCATCCGCAGCATGGTCGCAACGGGCAACTGGACGGAGGAAACGGCAGTCGCCGACCTGAAGATGGTTCCCGTGCCGCGCCTGCCCGTCAGCTGCGATCTGACGAGCGACAGCTGGCAGGACACCATTACGAACATGGACGAACTGACCGTCGAGACGGTCATGATGGGCGGCATGAACGGCTACGGTATGTCCGCCTATACCAAGTGCCCGAACGCGTCGCTGGCCTTCATCGAGTTTGCCACCTCCTATGAGCAGGCGATCAAGCGAAACGCGGCGCTCGGCATCGCACCGGCACGCGAGGACGCCGCAAAGAAGGTCGCGCAGACCGACCCGACCGTCGGCATTCTCTTCGACCGGCTCAACAGCGGCTATATCAGCGTCATGCCCGCCATTACGGAGGTCGGGCAGATCTGGACGCCGGCGGAATCCTTCCTGATAGACCTTGCCACGGATCCTTACCGCACGGCGCGCGGCGAGGCGACGCTCTATGACACGCAGGAGAAGATCCAAGCGGGTCTGGATCGTCTGGTGGAGCAGATTTTGGACGCGATCAATACACTGGCCTAAAACGGGGTGAGGGATATGAAAGAGAAGACCTCTTTCCTCCGCACGGCACCGTGGCAGGCGCGCCTTTCCATGCTTGTCATGGGCTTGGGGCAGCTATGCTACGGTCAGATCGTAAAGGGGCTGTTTTATCTCGGGTCGCTTGCGGCGTTCGTGCTCTATTTTGTAAAGCGCGGCGCGCGCGATCTGGTTGGCTTCTTTACCTTGGGCACGCAGGTGGAGAACAACTGGGAGGGCATCAAGGGCGACAACTCCCTGACGATGCTGATCCTCGGCCTGATGGCGATCTTTATCCTTGCCTTTGCCGCCGTACTCTATGTTTCCAACGTGCGTGACGCCGCGTTTACCGCGCACGAGGTGGCAAAGGGGAGACACCCGCGCTCCTTCCGCCGCTCGCTGCGCACGGCGATCGACGAAAAGTTCCACGTGACGGCGCTTGCGATCCCCATGGTCGGCGTGTGCATCTTCTCGGTGCTGCCCATCGTGTTTATGATCCTGCTCGCCTTTACCAATCTGGGCGGCGACAAGGTCTATCCGGCGCTGGCCGACTGGTCGTTCTCCGCGTGGCGGAAGATCACGCAGCTGGGCAAGATCAGCTCGACCTTTACGAAGATCCTGAGCTGGAATGTCCTCTGGGCGGTCGCCTCCACGGTGATCAACTTCTTCCTCGGCCTGAATCTTGCGCTGCTGCTGAACAAGCGCAACGTGCGCGGCGCGAAGTTCTGGCGCGCCTTCCCCATCCTTGCCTATGCCATTCCCGGCTTTATCACCATGGTCGGCTTTAAGTTCATGTTCTCGCAGTCCGGCCCGATCAACTGGATGCTGGAAAACGCGGGACATATGCGCATTTTTTTCCTGACGGCCGATCAGTCGGCAAAGTGGTGGGCAAGGGGCATCGGCCTGTTTGTCAATGCGTGGATCACGGTGCCATCCATCATGCTCATGACGACGGGCATCCTTTCGAACATCAATACCGACCTCTACGAGGCTGCTTCCATCGACGGCGCATCCCGCCTGACGCAGTTCCGGAAGATCACGCTTCCGTTTGTGATCTTCTCCATGACGCCGGTGCTCATCAGCCAATTTGTCGGAAACTTCAACAATTTCGGCATTTTCTTCTTCCTGCGCAGCGGCGTGATCTCGAACTACGGCAACTACTTCCTTGCAAGCGACACGGATCTGCTCATCAACTGGCTCTACAAGCTCTCCGTGGACAACAATTACTATTCCATCGGCGCGGCCATCAGCCTTGTGATCTTTGCCATCACCGGCACGATCTCGCTTCTGGTCTACGTCCGCTCGGCAGCATATAAGCAGGAGGATACTTACCAATGAAAAAAAGACGTCTTTCCGCCCGCCGCGCGGCCGATCATGTCGTGACCTATACGCTGCTGCTCATGATGTCTGCGATCTTCCTGTTCCCGTGCCTGTGGCTGGTGCTCTCCTCGTTTTCGCGCACGGGAAGTCTCTATGATTTCAAGGGCTTTTTCCCCAAGGAATACAGCCTCAACACCTTCCGCGACCTGTTTACGGACGACGTGAACGGTCTGTATCCCTACAAACGCTGGTTCTTTAACACCCTCATCGTCTCGGCTTGCAGCTGCGTGCTGGGAAGCGCGCTCGTGCTCCTGACCGGCTACGTGATGTCGCGCTTCCGCTTCCGCGGCCGCGACGGCATCAAAAAGCTGACGCTGCTGCTGAGTATGTTCCCGGGCTTTATGGGCATGACTGCGATCTACATCATCATGACGCAGTTGGGGCTGGTCAATCGGCTGGCCTCGCTCATCTTCCTCTATTCCTCCACCGCTCCGATGGGCTATCTGCTGCAAAAGGGCTACTACGACTCCATCCCGAACACGATCTTTGAGGCGGCTCGGCTGGACGGCGCGACCAATCTCCGCATTTTCACAGACATCACGCTGCCGCTGTCCAAACCCATGATCGTCTACACCTGCCTGACGCAGTTCGCGTGGCCGTGGAGCGACGTGCTGTTGCCGAAGCTGCTGCTGAAGGATCGCGAGCTTTGGACGGTCGCGGTCGGCCTGTTCAGCCTGCCCGAGACGCACTTTGCGCGGTTTGCCGCCGGTTCGGTCTTCATCGCCGTGCCGATCGTCATTCTCTACTTCTGTCTCTCGAAGCACATTGTCAACGGCATGACCGCCGGTTCCGTGAAAGGATGATGCATATGAAGCGACTTGCCGCACTTTTCCTTGCGTGCCTGCTGCTGCTCTGCTCCTGCGGCAAAAAGGAAACGACCAAAACGGAAGAACTGCCGCGTGACGTGCCGCAGGACAACTGCCGCAACTGGTACGAGATCTTTGTTTACTCCTTTGCAGACTCCGACGGCGACCGCATCGGCGACCTGCGCGGCGCGACGGAGAAGCTCGACTATGTGCATGACATGGGCTTTACCGGCATTTGGCTGATGCCCATCATGCCCTCGCCGAGCTACCATAAATACGACGTGACGGATTACTATGCGGTGGATCCCGCCTACGGCACGCTGGAGGATTTTCAGGCCTTCCTTGCGCGGGCGCATGAGTTGGACATCAAGGTGATCTTGGATCTGGTCGTCAATCACACCTCGCATTTGCACCCGTGGTTCGTCGACGCCAAGAGCGGGAAGGATGCGGAGTACCGCGATTACTACAATTTCATCGACGAGCCGAAAAGCGACTACACGAAGCTCGGCGACAGCTATTACGAGTCGCGCTTCGTCTCCTCCATGCCGGATCTGAATCTGGACAGCGAGCGCGTGCGCGCGCAGATCGTGGACATCATGAAGTTCTGGCTGGATATGGGCGTGGACGGCTTCCGGCTCGACGCCGTGACCAGCTACTACACCGGCCAGCACGCGAAGAACATTGCGTTCCTTTCATGGATGAACGACGAGGCCAAGAAGATCCGTCCCGACTGCTACATTGTCGGCGAGGCGTGGGAGGATGCCTCCACCATCGCCAATTACTACACCAGCGGGATCGACAGCTTCTTCTATTTCCCCATGGCGACCGGCAAGGGCGACATTGCCAAGATCATGGACGAGAGCGCGACGGAGCGCGGCACGATGTATGCCGACTTCGTCCTTGGGCTGGAGGAGCGTTACGGAACGCAGGCGCTGATGGCGCCCTTCCTCGGCAACCATGACAACGACCGCATTGCAAACGCCATCGGGGTCTATGACCTCAAGCGCCTGAAGGCGGCCTACGGTATGCTCGCCATGATGCGCGGCGGTCTCTACGTCTACTACGGCGACGAGATCGGCATGGTCGGCAAGGGCAACGATCCGAACAAGCGCATCGGTATGCTCTGGACGACGCTTCCCGAGACGACGGCCTGCCCGCCGGGCACGACGGAGGCTGCCTATCCCTTGCCGAGCGTCACGCAGCAGCAGGAGGATCCCAACTCTCTGCTCAACTATGTCAAGGCGGCCATGGCGCTGCGCAACGCCTATCCGGAGATCGCGCGCGGTACGACGGAGCGCCTGCCCAGTGACGACGGCGATGTCTGTATCCTCCGCCGCAGCACGCCGGAGCGCAGCGTCACCATCGTCCTGAACCTGAGCAAGGAGGAAAAGCAGATCGCCGTCTCCGAAACGACGCTGCTCGGCGCGCTCGATGCCAACGTCGCGTCCGGCGAGGGGATGTACCTCAGCGACGGGACGCTGCATCTGGACGGCTGGGGGATCGCAATTCTGCAATAATTTGCAAAAAACTCTTGCAGATTTCAAATTTTCTGTTATTCTAAAATTAGGATCGGCGCGGCGGCTACTCCACCTAATAGCCGCCGTGACCAGAAAAAAGGAGGAAACGACCCAACCGCCTGACTTGCGGTGCGGCAGTGTGGAGACCTGCCGTAAAAGCGGCGCGCGGCATCGCCTGCGGCCGTGAGAAACGCTTTGCGGAGGCATCGCGCTTCAAAGTCTGTTTATGGCAAGCGTAATCCTGAAAAACATCAAAAAGGTCTACGACAACGACGTCGTGGCCGTCCACGATTTCAACCTTGAGATCGCGGACAAGGAGTTCATCGTGCTCGTCGGCCCGTCCGGCTGCGGCAAGTCCACGACCCTGCGCATGATCGCGGGTCTGGAGGAGATCAGCGGCGGCGAGCTGTACATCGACGACCGTCTGGTCAACGACGTGCAGCCGAAGGATCGCGACATTGCGATGGTCTTCCAGAACTATGCGCTTTACCCGCACATGACCGTTTATGAAAACATGGCCTTTGCTCTGAAGCTGCGCAAGACGCCCAAGGATGAGATCAAGCGCCGCGTGTTGGAGGCGGCGGAGATCCTCGACATCACCGACTATCTCCAGCGCAAGCCGAAGGCGCTTTCCGGCGGTCAGCGTCAGCGCGTTGCCATCGGCCGCGCCATCGTCCGCAACCCGAAGGTCTTCCTCATGGACGAGCCGCTGTCCAACCTCGACGCCAAGCTGCGCAACCAGATGCGCGCGGAGATCATCAAGCTGCGCGAGCGCATCGACACCACCTTTGTCTACGTCACCCACGACCAGACCGAGGCAATGACGCTCGGCGACCGCATCGTCATCATGAAGGACGGCTTCATCCAGCAGATCGGCACGCCGCAGGAGGTCTTCAACCATCCGGCCAACCTCTTCGTCGCCGGATTTATCGGTATGCCGCAGATGAACCTGCTTGACGGCGCTTATCTGCACAAGGTGAACGGAAAATGGTGCGTCCTGCTCTTTGACCGCGATATTGTGCTGCCGGAAGACAAGCAGGCGACCCTGAACGTGCGCGGCGCGTCGGAGTGCGAGGTCGTCCTCGGCATCCGTCCGGTGCACCTGACCCTTGCGCAGGACGGCTACGCCGCTACGGTCGACGTTGCGGAAATGATGGGCAGCGAGCTGCACCTGCACCTGAACATTCAGGACAAGGACGTCGTTGCCGTGGTTCCCATTCAGGCGCTCGACGCGAACTTCGACAGCCGCCGCCACCAGACGGTGCACTTCGACTTCGACGCGAACCTGATGCACCTGTTTGACAAGGAAACGGGCGTAAATCTCTTCTAAACAGCCCTTAAGACAAGCGCGGAGGGTTTCCTCCGCGCTTGTCTTTTGTCAAAATCACCAAACTGTACAAGGAGAAATTGGGAGGAATGCTGATTTTCTGATTTTACGACAAATAATGATTGCATCCGGAAGAAAAACACGCTATCCTATTGACACAGGAAATTGGAAACGATTCCAATTCCCGCAAACAGCAGATTGCTGAAGAATTAGGAGGAAAAGAACATGAAAAAACTCATCGCTCTGCTCTTGGTCCTGGCTATGGTTGTATGCCTCTTCGTGGGCTGCGCCAAGAAGGACGACAGCAAGAACACCGAGAAGCCCGCTCAGACGGGCAACGAACAGCCGAATGGCGACGGCGCAAAGGGCTCCGTTTACTTCCTGAACTTTAAGCCGGAAGCAGACGAGGCTTGGAAGGAACTGGCAAAGACCTACGAAGCGCAGACCGGCGTTACCGTGAAGGTCGTTACCGCGGCTTCCGGCACCTACTCCGACACCCTCACCGCTGAAATGGCGAAGGACAGCGCTCCGACCCTCTTCCAGTGCGGCAACATGGCCGGTCTGGAAACCTGGCAGGACTACTGCCTGCCGCTCGACGGCACCGACTTCCTCAACGAGATGACCACCTCCGACTTCAACCTCAAGGGTGCGGACGGCAAGACCTACTGCGCAGGCTACTGCTATGAGGCCTTCGGCATCATCGTCAACAAGGCTCTGCTGGCCAAGGCCGGCTACGCCGTGGAAGACATCACCGACTTCGCTTCCCTGAAGAAGGTCGCTGAGGACATCCACGCCCGTGCTTCCGAGCTCGGCTTCGATGCGTTCAGCTCCGCCGGTCTGGACGGCTCCTCTTCTTGGCGCTTCTCCGGCCACCTTGCCAATATGCCTCTGTACTATGAGGGTGTCAACGCCGACAGCGCGACCATCAACGGCACCTACCTCAATCTGTACAAGAACGTTTGGGATCTGTACATCAACAATGCGACCTGCGCTCCCACTGAGATCGCTGCCAAGACCGGCGACGAGTCCAGAGCGGAATTTGGCGAAGGCAAGGCTGTCTTCTTCCAGAACGGCACTTGGGAATTTGCCAACCTGACCGGCAACTATTCCATGAACCCCGACGATCTCGCGATGATCCCCATCTACTGCGGCGCTGAGAACGAGCAGAACTCCGGTCTTGCCTGCGGCACCGAGAACTGCTGGGCAGTCAACGCGAAGGCTTCCGCTGACGATCAGAAGGCGACCCTCGACTTCCTGTACTGGGTCGTTACCTCCGACGAAGGCACGAAGATGATGGCCGAGCAGTTTGGCCCCATCCCCTTCAAGAACGCCAAGGAATCCACCAACGTCTTCTTCAACGATGCCAACAAGCTCATGAGCGAAGGTAAGTACACCGTGACTTGGGCATTCAACTACACCCCGAACGTTGACGCATGGCGTCAGGGCGTCGTTGATGCGCTGCTGGCTTACTCCACCGCCAATGGTTCTTGGGACGATGTCGTCAAGGCCTTTGTTGACGGCTGGGCAACCCAGTACAAGCTCCAGAACGGCTAATAACGATTTCTGACTCTGGGGGCGGGCGCAAGTCCGCCCCCAAATTCAAAAGCCGAGGCAGCGGCGGAAGGGAAGAAATTCTATGGGACTGTTTGGAATGGCGTTATGCCTTGTGGGGATCGGTGTCGCCGTGCGCGCACTGCTCGCCTGTTATGCGCAGGGGCTTCCCCTTTCGCAGCTTTATGACAAATATTTGACCAACGGAAACGCGATGCTGCTCATTCTGGCAGGCCTTGCGTTGATCGTCGGCGTGATCCTGCTTTTGGTCGGCAGGCGCCGCACGGCAGCCGTGAAGAAGGGCTTCTGCGGCCTGTCGCTCACCCTTGCGGCGGTGATGCTCGGCTTGCTTTCCTATTACGCCTTCGGTAAGCGGGTCTGTTTCGGATCGTTCAATGCCGGATGGCTCTTTGCCGGACTTGCGGTGCTTGTGCTCGCGGGCGGCATCGTGCTGATGTGTGCGGATCGCAAGGCGCTCTCTAAGTACCTCAAGGCGCTCTTCTTGGTGCCGAGCGCCAAGAGCGGCTCGCTCAACAGCCGCCTGCTGCGCCGCCCCATTCAGCGCTGCTTCCCGATCTTTATCGTCCCGACGCTTATCGCGTTCTTTATCGGATTTGTGTATCCCTTCTTCTTGGGACTCTATCGCTCCTTCTGCAACTTCACTTCGCCGGTCGATTTTCACTACGCCGGTATCGAAAACTATTTTAAGGCCTTCCGAGACGAGGGCTTCCGCCACGCCTTCGGATTTACCGCCCTCTACGCGGTCGTTTCGATCGTGATCGTTAACCTCTTCTCCTTTGCCCTTGCCTATGCGCTGACGCAGAAGATCAAGGGCTCCAACCTGTTCCGCACCGTTTTCTTCATGCCGAACCTCATCGGCGGCATCGTTCTGGGCTACGTCTGGAAGCTCCTGTTCGATGCGATCCTCCGTGCGGCAAACATGGTTCCTATGCTGACAAATTCCACATACGGCTTCTGGGGCCTTGTCATTTTGGTGGCATGGCAACAGATCGGCTATATGATGATCATTTATATCGCGGGCCTGCAGGCCGTCCCGACGGATATGCTCGAGGCGGCGAAGATCGACGGCGCGAGCCGCTGGCAGACGCTCTGGCGTGTCACCATTCCCAACGTCATGCCCTCGATCACCATCTGCTTCTTCCTCACGCTGACCAACTCCTTCAAGCTCTTCGACCAGAACCTTGCGCTGACGGCCGGTTCTCCCACCGTCCCGGGCAAAAACGTTCTGCTCACCGAGATGCTTGCCCTGCATATCTACAATACCAATAAGATCAATAACCGCTGGAAGGGAACCGCGCAGGCCGAGGCCGTCATCTTCTTTGTCCTCGTGGCCGGAATGGCGATCGCCCAGCTTGTCGCAACGCGCAAAAAGGAGGTACAGCAGTAATGGAACGGATGCCGCTGAAAAAGAAAAAACGGGACGTCGGCGGGACGATCCTCACCGTCCTGTTTGTACTCGTCTGCCTGTTTTACCTCTATCCGATCATTCTTGTCTTCATCAATGCCTTTAAGAAAGAATCCTCCATCAACCTGCACACCTTCGCGCTGCCCACCGGAAAGACCTTTGCCGGACTGGACAACTTTGTCACCGGTGTGACGGTCGGCGACTATCCGTTCTATAAATCCCTGATCTTCAGCATGATCATCACGGTTCTCTCCGTGGCGCTCATCCTCCTGTGCACCTCCATGGCGGCGTGGTACATCTCCCGTGTGGGCAGCCGCTTCACGAAGATCTTCTACTTTGCCTGCATCTTCTCCATGGTCGTGCCGTTCCAGATGGTCATGTTCCCGCTGGTCGATGTTTCGACCAAGCTCAAGCTCAACACCCCGTGGACGATCCCCATCGTCTACCTCGGCTTCGGCGCGGGTCTTGCGATCTTCATGTTCTCCGGCTTTGTCAAGAGCCTGCCGCTCGAGATCGAAGAGGCGGCGGCCATCGACGGCTGCGGCCCGATGCGCACCTTCTTCAGCGTGGTGCTGCCCATGCTCCGCCCGACGCTGATCTCCGTCGGCATTCTGGAGACCATGTGGGTCTGGAACGACTACCTCCTGCCCAGACTTGTGCTGGACATCACCGAGTACCGCACCATTCCCATCCATGTGCAGTATTTGCAGGGCAGCTACGGCAAGGTGGACATGGGCGCGAGCATGGCCGTTATGGTCTTCAGCCTCCTGCCGATCATCATTGTCTACCTCTTCTGCCAGAAGTATATCATCAAGGGCGTCGCCGCAGGCGCCGTCAAGGGGTAAAAACAAAAAATTGTTTGCTTTCTGTGGATTTTTGTGAAAACCTGTATTATAGTGATGCAGACATGGAATCATCCAAGAGGGAGTAAACAGCTATGACGATCAAAGATCTGGCAAGACTGAGCGGCTATTCGCTCGGGACCGTTTCGCGCGTGCTCAACAACCAGCCGAACGTCAGCGAACGGGCGCGGAGCACCATCCTCGCTATCGCGGCGGAGCACGGCTTTGAGCTGAACACCAGCGCACAGTCGCTCAAGCAGCAGAAG
>USIH01000033.1 GCA_900554705.1 uncultured Eubacteriales bacterium | reverse complement strand
CGCTGCATCTGCCACCGGCAGCGCTCGCAAACGTCCCCCCTTACACAGGGGAGGCCTTGGTGCGTGCTGTTCCTTTCCTTTTTTCGTCAAAAGGAGACATTGAAGCTTCTGCCGTGACTAAGGGAGAGGCTGCTGGCAGTTTCAAGTTTCACTGCCATTCTCTTTGCAACGTTTTCTCTCCCTCAGTCACGGCTACGCCGTGCCAGCTCCCTCGTCAGAGGGAGCTTGGCGGCGAAAAAAGGACGCGGAGTCGGATGACTCCGCGTCCTACGCCTGATAGAAAGCCTTTCCCGCGACGGCCGCGAAAGCGGAGGGCGCGGTCTCTTCATGACTTTACTGCGTCGAAACGCATTCCCGCACGACATTCTTAAAAGTCAATGAACAAAAAAACGACCCACACACAACTGCCATGGGTTAGCCCCGCGCAGTATTGCCCTGAAGAAGTGGCTCTCTATATGCAAGGGAATTAGCTAAGGTTACCGTTCTTGTCGCACGTCAGCGTGACGGTGCAGCTTTTTGTTTCGGTGACAGTGCCCTGCACCTCGTAAGCCACGGTCAGGTTTACGATCGCGCTGCTGCCGCTTGCCTTGGTCGACTTTGCTTTCAAATACCACAAGTCATCGTGGAACGTGATCGAGCTGGAGGCCTTTGTGCAGGTCGAGGTCGTGCCCGTGTAGGTGAACGTGCCGGTCAGCGTGACGGTCCACGCCTTGCTGCCGTCTGCATTATAGTAGGTATACGACTTGCTGGCTGTCTTTGTCCCCGAGGCGCGCGCGCCCATGACCTCCAAGGTGACGACGATGCTGTCGCCGTTTTCGAGGTAGATGACCTCCGTCACAGGATCCTCCGCCGCGGCCGCCTGAACGGGAAGCAGCAGCGCCGCAGTCATGCACAGCAGCAAAAGCCAAGTGATACATTTTTTCATTATTTTCTCTCTTTCTGCCCCGCGCGGGGATCAGTCCTCCGCGTATGTAATGTCTTCGATGATGACGATCGGGCCTTCTTCCCCGTGGCCGTACCGCGCATTCCACACAAAGTAGGCAACGACCGACGCATAGATGACTACCATCGCCAGTGCCGCCGCGACGACGGCCAAAACGATCTTTCGCCGGATGCGCAGACGCCTCAGAATTTCCGTTGTCCCCGCGCTGTCAATACAGGCGGCGGCGATCGCCTGCGGCGAGCCGAAGCGCTCGCACAACCGCTCGAAGCTCGCCTCCGGCTCCTCTTCCAAGAAGTCGTCCACGCAGTCCGCGATCTGCTCCATCATTTCCCGCTTCATTTTGCCGTCGACCGGAAGCCACTTCCGCACCTGCCTCAAATAACGTTTTCTTCCCTGTTTAGCCATGACGCTCTCCCCTCTGAATGACCTGCAAGACACCTTGCGTTATCGTGTCGTACTCCTGAAGCAGTGTTTGCAGCTGCGCCTTGCCGGCATCTTCCAAGTGGTAGTAGATGCGCGTTTTGCGCTTACCGACCAACTTTTTATTGTCCGAGATGAGCTTCTGGTCTTGCAGTTTATAGAGAACGGGGTAAAGGGAACCTTCCTGCGTCACGATCTTTCCGGAGCTGGCCGTGGAGATCTCCTGCACAAGCTGGTAGCCGTACATATCCTCCTTGTCGAGCAGGGCGAGCACGAGCAGGGTCATGACGCCGCGCTGAAAACTATTCTGATTTGCTTGGGGCATTTGCGTATTCCTCTTCTTAGATTTTGCGGCGGCGAAGCGGTCACGGCCACCGCACACTCCTATTATACGACAGAACCCGAAAAAATCAATGCCTTTGTTACAAAAATATTGATTTTCTTTTTAGCAATCAAAAGTGCACCGCGCGGGCGCTATCGCCGCCGCGAATGAAGCGTGAAGCCGCGCGCGTTCCGCGCGCCATGAAGCGCGCCGCCTTGCGGCGCATGAAGCGCCTGCGGGCGGGAGCGCCCTGCTCTATGTCCTCCAAGGTCGGCGGGCTATGATATGAAGTGCAGCACCCTGCACGGGAGGTTTTGCTTGCGAAGCTGCGGACGGCATGGTATACTATAGACGCTCCTGCCGCGGACGGCGGCGTGAGCATACAAATACATTACGGAAAGGGTGGTTTTTATGAAGATGGATCGTGTATGGAGGGTTCACGCTTCCTAACCCTCCGAATCTGATTTTGGAGGAAACAAAATGCAAATCACCATCCGTGAAGCAATTACGGAAAACGACGTTGCGCGCTTCTGGGCGCAGCTTCGTCTCTACTACCGGCGGGATATTTTCCCGCCCACCGATAGCGCGGGGCTTGCACACTTTTTTGACCCCGCGTATGAAGCCCACATGAAAAAGCTCCACGCTCGGCCGCGTGACCGGTGCCGCTTCCTGTTCTTTGTCCGGAATGGGCAAGACATCGGCTTTGCCCTGCCGGTGCTCTTCGACTCGGAGGACGGGAAGTGCTTCCTCATGGAATTCTGCGTCTATCCGGAGCATCGCGGCGGCGGCACGGGCAGGGCGTGCGCAGCGGCTCTGCTGGACTGGGCGAAACGCAGCGGCGCGCGGTATGCGGAGCTGAATTTCGGCGGCGATGACCGGCGGCAGCGCTTTTGGAAAAGCGTCGGCTTTGTCGACAACGGCGTCGACGCGTGGGGCGCGCCCCTGATGCTCCTGCCCCCGACGGAGGAGGTTCCGATCACGGTGGAGCGTCTTGCCGATCCGGAGGATTGGCAGCTAAAGAAGCTGGAAAACGGCTTCCTTGCGGAGATCGGCGAAGCACCGGCCACGGAGGAGCGGCAGGCGCGGCTCATCCGCGCGATACGCGACGGCAGGATCACGTTCTTCTTGGCCAAACGGGGCTACCGTGCCGTGGGGATGTGCAGCGTCGCGACGTGCTTTTCCACCTTTGCCTGCGCCGATACGGGCGTGTGGGACGATTTTTATATCGAACCGGCCTTCCGTAAGCGCGGGATCGCACGCTTGCTCGCGCAGGCAGCACAGCGCTGGGCGCAGGAAGCCGGCCTTTCCGGCCTCACCGCCACCTGCGCGCCCTGCGACGAGGGGATGTACCGCGCGCTCGGGTTCGACACCTGCTTAGGAACGACATTCACACATCCGCTATAAACCACGGCGGGGACGCCGCACGTTGTTTTCGTGCGGCGTCCCCGTTGTTGCCTTTTTGCGTTTCAAGGCGCGGAATATGCCATTTTCTTGCATTTTTCGGTCGGATATGGTATTCTGATGATGTAAGCTTTAACGAGGAGGGAATATCATGTTCGAGCAGGAAAAACTAAGACGTGCCAAAGCGTACATGGATCAGTTGGCGAACGGGATCAACCCCATGGACGGCTCCGCAGTGCCGGAGGAATCGCTGATCAACAATGTCCACCTGTCCAGATGCTTTTTCTTCGTATCGGATGTTTTGCGCCAGCTCATGGAAAGCGGCAGCGCTGCGCCGAAGGAGAAAACGAAGCGCCCCTTGGAGATCCCCTTTGAAAAAAGAGAACGGTTTGCATATTCGAAAACGCCGATTTCTGCCAGCGAGATCGCAAGACGGGTAAATGACTTGGTGGAACAAGAGAACTGCGTCAAGCTGACCTATTCGGGCATACTCACATGGCTTACGGAGATCGGAATGATGCAGCGTGCGTCGACCGGAACGAAGCGACCGACGGAGATCGGGAGGGAAAACGGCATTTCCGTTGAAGAGCGAATGGGTCGCAGTGGCCCTTATCAGTTGGTCGTTTACGACTGTGCGGCGCAGCATTTTATTCTGGATAATCTGGATGCCATTTTGGATGTGGAAAATCAAACGGAGAAAATGCGCGGCGCCCCGTGGACAAAGGAAGAGGAAGCGCGCTTGCTCGATCTGCACCGGAGTTCCGTCTCAACAGGCGAGATCGCAATGACGCTGCGACGCAGCACATCGGCCGTGCAGGGGAAGCTGAAAAAGCTCCTCCGCGCGGAGGCAAAAAACGGCTGACAAGAAGGGAAGAAAGCGTGTATTATTCCGATTTGGTAAAGAAGGCGTGTACGATCCTGTACGACGCGCACAAGGGGGATCTGGACAAGGGCGGCTACCCTTACGTGTTCCACCCCTTTTATCTTGCCACGCAGATGGACGACGAGGCGTCCGTGTGCGTCGCTCTGCTGCACGACGTGATCGAAGACCACGGCGACCGCTACTCCCTCGCCTCTCTCCGGCAGGCGGGCTTTCCGGAGCCTGTCCTCCGCGCGCTGCGGCTGCTGACCCATGCGGACGGCGTGCGCTATGAGGACTATGTAAAGGCGCTGGCCGAGGACCCCATCGCCCGCAAGGTCAAAATGGCCGACCTGCGGCACAATATGGACACCCGACGGCTGGGCGGCGTGCGCGCGAGAAAATACGACTTGTACGCGTGGGCGCTGCACTATCTGGAGGCCGCGGACGCCCCGCGCCGCAGCGCCGAATGAATCACGATCCCCTCCTTCGTTTTGATCCGCACGATCGAACGAAGGAGGGGATTTCTTATGCCGGTACGGCGGTGATTTCATGAGCCGATTTTCGACACAGCGGATGGACGGGACTGACATTGTGTGTTATAATGGATAAAACCGGTCGCGTTATATACTTTAGCGGCCAAGTATGCCGACAGCATGGAAAAATCGGAAACCGTGGAGGTGCTTGCTATGTTGAACCGGTTGAGATCAATCATGAATTCCGGCTCGGTGCTGGGTTATTTCCTTCAGGCCGTGCCGATCGTCTGTGTGGTAGGGATCCTATATGGGATCGTTCGGGTGCGCGCCGCAAAGAGAGGCAAGGGCGAGCGGGGGATCATGAAGCTGCTTTTTGCCTGTTATCTTGCGGGCCTGATCAGCCTCGTGGTGCTGCCCGCAAACTTCTGGCTGAGGTTTTTTGACGGGGTCTTCTTTGGCTGGTGGGAGGAAATGCTCCCGATCTTCCGCTTTGGCGGGTTCCATTTGACGCCGTCCCTGCTCAAGGTATTGTCGGGCGAGCTTGTGCTCGGAAGCTGGGTAAAAACCATGCTCGTCGGGAACGTTGTGATGTTTTTGCCGTTTGGGTTTTTCCTTCCGTTCGTCACAGAAAAGGTCAACAGGAAAAACATCTTCGCGATCGCCGCTGCCGTTCCGGTCGCCGTAGAGCTGTTGCAGACGGTATTTGACCGGAGCTTTGACGTCGACGACCTGATCTGCAATTTTATCGGCATCGTGGCAGGGTTCTTCATCGGCTTTGCGATAAAGACCATGCGGCAGAAACGCGAGCGCTGAAAAACACAAAGGGTCAAAAATGGGAGGGACACATGGATAGAGAGGCGTTCGACCGGAAATACACCGCGCGGCTCAATTTGCAGCAGTCGGAGGCGGTCCATGCCGTGGACGGCGCGGTGCTGCTGCTGGCGGTGCCGGGCAGCGGGAAGACAAGCGTGCTGGTGACGCGGCTGGGCTATATGCTCTGCTGCTGCGGGATCCCTGCGGAGCAGATCCTGACCATGACCTACACCAAGGCCGCGACCAAGGAAATGAAGCAGCGCTTTTCCGACCTGTTCGGCGAGGACTGCCCGCAAATTCCGGAGTTTCGGACGATCAACGGCGTTTCGTCCAAGATCATTGCCTTTTATGCGCGCAATCACAGCGGCCGCCAAGCCTTCCCGCTGATGGACGACGAGGGGCGGCTGTCCAAGCTGGTCTCCGATCTGTATCATGAGCTGAGCGGCGAATTTGCGACCCAGAGCGTGACGAAGGAGCTTCGCAAATGGATCACCTATGTGAAGAACATGATGCTCACCAAGGAGGAGATCGACGAGCTGGACACCGGCTTTGAAAAATTCCCCGAGCTGTACCGTCGGTATAACCTGACGTTAATACAGCAGCAGCAAATGGATTACGACGACCAAATGGTCTATGCCAAGCGGATTTTGGAGCAATACGCGGACGTTTTGGCGCACTTTCAGGATGCGTTTCCCTACATTTGCGTGGACGAGTCACAGGACACCTCGAAAATCCAGCACGAGATCATTCGCCTCCTCGCGCAGAAGAGCGGGAACATTTTCATGGTGGGAGACGAGGATCAGAGCATTTACGGCTTTCGGGCGGCCTATCCGGATGCGCTGATGCGGTTTGAGCAGACTTACCCGAACGCCCGCGTTCTGCTGATGGAGGAGAACTATCGCTCCACGCCGGAGATCCTTCGGCTGGCGGATCAATTCATTCAAAAGAACCACGACCGGCACGACAAGACCATTCGTCCGACCAGAGCCTCCGGCGCGGACGTGCATCGGATCTCCGCGGTGGATCGTGCCGACCAATACGCGTGGCTTGTCCACATGGCGGCGCACGCCGACGGGCAGACCGCGATCCTTTACCGCAACAACGACAGCGCCCTGCCGCTGATCCATATGCTCGATCGCCGCGGGATCGCTTACCGCAGCAGGCAGATGGACGACACCTTCTTTACCCATCGGATCGTCACGGATCTTCTGGATGTGATCGCCTTTGCCCATGACCAGAGGAACGCGGAGGTGTTCCTGCGGATCTATTACAAATGCGGCGGCGGAATATCCAAAAAGGGTGCGGAGTATGCCTGCGGCAGGGCAAGAAGCGCCGGTAGCTCCATTTTGGAGGAGCTGCTCCGGTTCCCGCAGCTTTCTTCCTATGCAAGGGACAGCGTTACGGACTTGATCGACCTGCTGCCGCAGCTCTTGCAGGACACCGCAGAGCGCGGCCTGCGCCGCATCTGGCAGGAGCTGCGCTACAGGGACTACGCGGAGCAGCAGAAGCTGGATACCAATAAGTTTGAAATTCTCTGCCTATTGGCGGCGCAGGAGCCGAATTTGGACGCATTTGTCACCCGTCTGGGGCAGCTTCGGCGCTTGCTGGCCGAGCCTTCCGCGCCGTCCGGCTCCGGCGTGCTCCTCTCCACGATCCACTCCAGCAAGGGGCTGGAATATGACACGGTTTACCTTCTGGACGTGCTCGACGGCATTTTGCCTGCCGAAACGGAAGCAAAAGATCCGGAGCAGGAGCGACAGTATCAGGAGGAACGACGGCTCTTTTATGTGGCAATGACGCGGGCGAAAAACCATCTGTTTCTGTTCTCCTGCATAAAGCGGGAGTCCGCGTTTGTTCGTGAATTGCAGCTGCCGGTGGAAACGCCGGAGCCGGACGATATTTTCGCCGCGCTGCCGACGGAGCTGTGCGGCAAGCCCTATCACCATGCCGAGAAGGGGCGGGGGACGATCGCGGCAGCCTGCGACGGCCGGTGCATGATCACCTATCCCGATGGCGAGACGCAGTTTTTGACCGTGGGGCAGATGCTGGATCAGCGGTTGATCCTGCGGAAAATTCGACCTGCCGCCGTGAGGGGCGAGCGCCCGAAGGCGGCAAATGCAAAGAAACAGGTCGGCGCGAAAGCGACGCTGTCAAAGGCAGAAAAGGCCGCGCTGATCAAAGGCGCGACGCGCGGGCGCAGGGTTTCCCATGTAAACTTCGGCGCGGGAGAGATCGTTGATTATGCCGACCGGATCGTGACGGTGTTTTTTCCGGTTTTCGGCAAAAAGAAATTTGACCTTTTGGATGTCCTTGCGCGCGGCTTGCTGCGCTATGAGGAGAACTGATCACGCGGCAGGAATAGGAGGTACGAAAAATGGACAACACGCACCGCTTTGACGGTATGGGCGCGCTCTATGCAAAGGCGAGGCCGCGCTATGCCGCCGCGCTTTTTGCGCATTTCAAAAGCACACTGCATTTTCCAAGCGTCTTTGCGGACGTCGGCTCCGGCACGGGGATCTTCACGGAGCAGCTGCTGCGCTGCGGCTATCGGGTCTTTGCGGTGGAGCCGAACGACGATATGCGGGAGCAGGCGGAGAGAAGGCTCGCCCGCAGCGAAGGGTTCCGTTCGGTCAACGGCAGCGATGCCGATATGAAGCTCCCCGATCACAGCGTCGATTATGTCACCGCCGCGCAGGCGTTTCACGGCTTTTCCAACGGGATCACGGACGGACAATGCAGGGCGTTCTTTGCGGGAGGCTGCGAGGTGTTCCGCGCCGACAATACGCAGGTCTATGACCGGCAGGGCTACCTTGACCGCGTGCTGTCCTCGTCCTATGCGCTGCGGGAAAGCGATGACCGATATGCGGAATACCGCAAGGAGATCAGCGCGATTTTCGACTGCTATTCGGCGGCCGACCGACTCACCGTCCCGACCGAAACGGTCGCATACATCGGGAAGATCGACGAATAGCGGCCGGAGGGAGACACGTGCCGCACGAGCCAGACGATCAAACAACAGGGAAATAGGAGATTTATATGGGAAAAGAGTTGTTCAAGAATATCCCCAGTAAAGTTGAGGATCTGATCAAAGATGTACGCAATGGTCGTATCGGTCTGCCCGACCTTCAGCGCCCGTTTGTTTGGAAAGATAATAAAGTCCGCGAGCTATTTGACTCCATGCTCAAAGGATACCCTATTGGCTACATTATGCTGTGGGAGTCTCCGGCTGATTACGAAAGCAAAACGAGCACCATTGGAGACAACGCAAAGACCTATGAGGAACCAAAGGAGCTTGTTATTGACGGTCAGCAGCGCCTAACCGCGCTTGTCGCGGCTATGTTTGGGCTTAAGGTGAAAGACAAGAATTTTGCGGATCGTGAGATCAAAATCTCTTATAATCCAATTACTCGTGAATTTGCCGTATGGTCTCAGGCATACGAAAAGGACACCGAATGGATCAGCCGCATCAGTGAAGTGTTTCTCGCAAAAGAGGATAACTCCATCAGCTCTTTACGGCGGCGTTTTATAAAGGAAGCCAACGCGGGCCGCAGCAAGAAAGGTCTCCCATTGCTGACGGACGAGGATGAAGATAAAATTGAGGACAATATCAATGCGCTTTTGGACCTTTCGGGCTATTCTCTGCCTACACTGGAGATTAGTTATAACGCCGACGAGGAGGATGTCGCAGAGATTTTCGTCCGTGTCAACTCCGGCGGTCAGTGCCTGACGGAGAACAACTTCATCCAGACGCTTGTCTCCGTCTATGAGAACGAAACCAGCAATAAGATTAATGCCTTTGCGGCAGCATCCAGAATTCCGGCCGCTCATACCTCATATAACACGCTTTTGGCAATCGAACCGTCGCATCTGATCCGCATGGCGGTTGGTGTTGGTTTCAGGCGTGCACGGCTGAGATATGCGTATATGCTGTTGAGAGGGAAGAATCTGGAAACCGGAAAATTTTCCGATGAAGAGCGGCAGGAGAATCTCCGGATTTTCAAAGATGCGCTGGATAAGGCCATGAATCTGAACAACTGGCACGGCTTTATCAATACCGTGGCCGAGGCCGGATATATCAGTGACAAGCTGATTGCATCTTCCAATGCGGTTGTTTTCAGCTACGTCCTTTACCTGATCGCTAAGTATGACTACAAGCTGGATGCCGCGCAGCTCAAAAAATGCATCAGTAAGTGGTTCTTTATGAGCACTATTACATATTTTTATACCGGCTCTACGGAATCCGAAGTGGAAAAGCAATTTGCGGATCTGCGTGATGTCCATACAGCGGGAGAATTCATCGCTTATATAGATCGTGTTATCGAAACGCGCTTTACAGACGATTATTTCAGCTTGACGCTGCCGAACGAGCTGAACAGTGCGGCGGCGATTTCCCCCGCATGGTACGGATATGTAGCGGCTCAGATCGTGCTCCATACGCCCATGCTGTTTAGCAACACGCCGGTGTCCAAGTATTTTATTTTGGGCTCCAGCGGAACAAAGAGAGCGATTGATAGGCACCATATCTTTCCGAAGAACCATCTGTCTAAAACCGGTTTTACCAGCGACCGTGACAGGAACCAGCTCGCGAATTTCACCTATCTCGACTACGCTACCAATATTGAGATTTCGGACAAAGCACCGCAGGACTATGTCTCTCATTACCGCCGGAAACTCGGCGAGGATGGTTACCGCAAGGCGTGTGAGGACCATGCCTTGCCGAATAACTTCGAAAGCATGGAATACGTGGAGTTCCTGCGTCAGCGTAGAACCTTGATGGCGCAAACTGTCCGCAGAGCGTATCAAAGACTGTGTGAGTGATATTTTCGAACAAATCCTTTCGAGGCGATTTTTTGCCGTGCACAGGAACCGCAGGAATATAACATCCGATGAATTAGAACTACAGTACAGGAAGGAGCCTTCCGATGGTCACAATTGATTCTATAATTGGGCAGATGAAAAATCTATTTGCCATTGAAGCATCCGTTTGCTTCGATACGCCGGAGTATGTTAAATTTCACAATGACCTGCTTCTGTACATCTACAAAAATCACTTCGAAGAAAGCGAGGAGTGGGAAATCATTTCCCGTAGTCTTGTTTACACCTCAAAGCAGGAAATGACCGTAGGAGAAGGTAATACAATTCTGATTCAATTAGACGCATTGAAGCGCAGAGAACTGGGACTCCGTTTTGCGGTTGATTGGAAGCTGGTTCACCCGGATATTATTCGAGTGGCGCGGTCACTGTATCAAGACGGCCATTATTTTGAATCTGCGCGCAGTGCCTTTATCGAAATAAATGCCAGAGTCAAAATGCTTTTCCCGGAGCTTAAGGGAAAGGACGGAAAGCAGTTGGATGGTTACCCTCTTATGCAAACGGTTTTTTCAGCCCAAGCTCCCAAACTTGTGATTGCAGACACCTCAACGGATACAGGTGCAAATGTTCAACGAGGATTTATGGACATGTTTGCCGGAGCCGTGGCTGCTTTGCGAAATCCAAAAGCCCACGAAAACGCTTCCATTACAGCAGAGGATGCAGCGCGGCAGCTAATGTTTGCAAGTATGCTAATGTACAAACTGGATGAGGCTTTAGAGCGGGAAGAAAACGGCAATAAGCGGCAGTTGGAAAAATGTCCAAAGTGATTGCTGGTATGTGCCTCGCAGGCAACTGACGCAGAGGAGAATAGCAGAAGGAGTACAGTTTGTCGATTGCCTCCTCGCAGTAGAAACGATATATCGCAGATTTGGAAAGGAATATCCTGAGTACTTTGGATGCACTACACAAAGCTTCGCTTGACCGAAAATCTGCAAAGCGGAGATTGCAGAAGCAAAGAGACCTCAAAGGACATACGAATTTTACGGCAGCCTGCAGAGCATGATAAGTGATCTTTCTTCTGCATAATATTGATAATAGCCCTATAAAAAGACTACCGATACAAGAATTGATGCACTTGCGTCGGTAGCCCTCTATATACTATCTGCGAAAGTTGGTTTATTGAATATAGCCTGTTCGCTTTAAAGTTTTTAATTCATTAGATAAATACTCTTGAGAAAACTTTTCCCCTTTAATCTTCACAACTTCTTTAATTATGTCTTCATCCGAGCGTTTGCCTTTAAGAATTGTTGTGGCTGCATAATCCAAAGTGGTAAGGGCCTCTAACTCTAACGCAGTTTTCCCCAAAAAGTTATCTAGGACATAATTTACAACAGAAGAGTCTGAAGCATTCAGAGCTGAACTTGTCATATTCTTTCCTTCTCGAATGATATGTGTCGTGCCAGATGTATCAATTTCTATTGAACCCATGCTTTCCAAAGTATGTAATGTTGTGTCGAGTTTTGCACTATATGGTCCAAAAAAGTGTATGCTATAGGCAAGATTCAATTGGAGACCCTTTCGTTCCATTAAATAGAAAAGTTTTTGAACCATTTTCTTACCTGGTTCGGTTTCATCACATATTTGCCTTATAATAATAGCGCATTGTTCTAAATTAACCATAAACCCTCCTGTTTCGCAGTGCCTAACTCTGTATGGCTGCATAGGTCTTCCTCAAATGTTGCGAAACTGCTTCATATAGGAAAGGTTTAACATACAGCCGCTGAATATCAATCTTGTTTGTAAGACTTTGTATAATAGGAGATTCTTCGGAAATTGTTGCGACCTTTCCAGTACTCTTATGAATGATCACAATCGCTTTCTCATCATCAATCTCACTTCTAATTGGAATTTTGTGTGGCATTTTTCCGGCGGAGTAATCTTCTAAAAAGTTCTCTGCGCCAAATTCTTCTTTGGCCTGCAAGCTAATCAGCTTGAATTCATTTTTATCTCCTGACCTGGGGTGCGTCACACTTTCATTAGCGCAGGAGTAGACGACCCTTTTAATAATGTTTGCACATGCGTCGTTATCATCAACATGAGCTTTCAATTCTTGAATCACACGGCAGTCATCCCACATTAAATAGTCATTAACATCTTGCGGGTATGTTCCGTTCGGCAAAATACACTTAAGCGCCCGAGAAAACATTATATCAAAAAAGCGACGTGTACGATGAAAGTATACTTGTACAAACATGAAATAACGTGCAAGAACAAATTCTTCAAATACTTGTGTGCCTCCGCTTCCAATCGCTAAACGTGGACAACCATCCTGTATATAAATCGTAAGGGAAGACAGAAGGCGCTCAATGTCATAGTTTCCATATTTTACTCCACAAAAAAGTGAATCTCGCAGTAGATAGTCCATCTTATCGCAATCCAATTCACTATCCATGAAACTTTTTAAAAATGTGAACTCTGAATTCTCTCCGGGCAGTCTTCCACGATAAATATCACATATTAATTCAGGTGTAATATCGTACTCGGGACCGTATTTTTCTACAAACGTAGCGCCAATTGCTTTGATATGCGTAGCGATGATGGTTTCTTTGATAATCTTTTCTGTGAAATCTTCATGCTCAAGGCCATCGGGGAAAACGGCCTCGGACGCATGCGAAAAGGGTGCATGTCCCAAGTCGTGAGTTAAAGCAATGAGTCTTAGAAGTTGCTCGTACCATGCATACTTTTTTTCAGAAAAAGAATAGCTGCCATTGGACACAGCGGAACGAAAAGCTCTTGTGACTAAATGCATTACACCTATCGAATGACCAAAGCGAGTATGTTCTGCGCCGTGAAAAACAAGATATGTCATTGCTAACTGCTTTACATTTCTGAGTCGCTGAAATGGTGCGGAATTAATAATTTTATTTTCAAGATCAGTCACTTCGATAAAACCATGTACAGGATCTCGGTACCTGTCGCCCAAAAGAATTCACCTCCATAATTTTATTTAATAAATTTGCGCTGGTGTTATAGATCGAAAATAAAAAAGAAAAACATGACGAAACGCATAGAGCGGTATTTCACCTACTGTGTCGCGTAAAACAAGGGGAAAGCCCTCAGAAGCATAACTCCTAGAGGGCTTTTGGTCCGAGTGGCGCGACTCGAACGCGCGGCTTCCACATCCCAAATGTGGCGCCCTACCAACTGGGCTACACCCGGAGATTCAATTTTTAGTTATTATACCACGGCGAGAGAGAAAATCAAAGACCTTTCTAACTGTGGTTAAAACCGCTTTTATGCTGTCTTTTGCAACCAAAGGTGCCGCGGTCTTCCTGCGGTTTGCCTTGCCCTACCCCGAATACCGCTGTCCTGCTCCCAAAGCAGGCGCGCTACCAACTGCGCTACACCCGGGAATCGCGACCGTTCGGCAAGGTGTCGGAGGTCGTGGGGCGGAAAAAAGCCGCCACCGTCACTCATTATAGCGGCTTTTTGTGCGGAATGCAAGATGCAATTCGAAAAGAGACGGAGGCACGGCTGTGCGAAAAGCCGCGCCCCACGTACCGAAACGTATTTTTGATATGCGGACAGACTGCTCAGAAATCCGAAAGGGGAGCGGCGTCTGTGGCAGATGTGGCAAGCAATAAGGTGCCGCAGCCGTCCTCCTCATCAGAGAGAGCCTTTTGCTGCGTGACGTACTTAAAAATCCCTCACGCCTGCGGGGCTTTGCGGCACACGGAAGGTGTGCCGCTTTTTCATTGCGCGGCGGGGCGCAGGGGCTGGATCTTTTGCTTCCAGATGCGGCGCATCATGAAGATCGAGAGGATCAGGGAGACGACCTCCGCGATGGGGAAGGAGAGCCAGACGAGGTCGATCTCCCCCGCGAGCGACAGCAGGTAGGCGGCGGGCAGGAGGACGACGAGCTGGCGGCAGATGGAGACGATCATGCTGTAGACGCTCTTGCCAAGTCCTTGGAATGCGCCGCCGAGGATGATGCACGGCCCCGCGAAGACAAAGGGCAGGCTGAGCAGGCGCAGCGCGGGGAGGCCGACGGCGCGCATGGTATCGTCCGGCGAGAAGAAGTCGAGCAGCGTCCCCGGCAGCAGCTGGAAGACGGCGATGCCGATCACCATCAGGCAGCCCGCGCCGAGCGCGCCGCAGCGGATGGTGCGGGTGATGCGGTCGGGCAGGCGCGCGCCGTAGTTATAGGCGCAGATGGCCAAGACCGCGTTGTTGATGCCGAAGACCGGCATGAACACAAAGCTCTGGAGCTTAAAATACGCGCCGAAGACGGTCTTGCCGGCTTCGCCGAGGCCGGCCTGCACGGTGTTGTAGGAGTCGAGGATGAGATTAAAGGTATAGTTCATGACCGAGCCGATGGCGATCATGACCATCGACGGGACGCCGATGGCGAGGATGCGGCGCAGCATGACACCATCCGGCCGGAAGCGGCGGAAGACGAGCTGCACGTCCGGATTCTTCTTCAGGTTCAGCACGACGGCAAGCACGAAGGCGACGATCTGGCCGAGCACGGTGGCGACAGCTGCGCCCATGACCTCCATGCGCGGCAGGCCGAAGTAGCCGAAGATCAGGATGGGGTCAAGGATGATGTTGATGATCGCGCCGACGCCCTGCGTGAGCATGGTATAGGCGGTGCGGCCGGTGGATTGCAGGAGCCGCTCGAACAGGATCTCGCCGAAGATGCCGAAGGAGACGATGCAGATGACGCGGACATAGTCCACGCCGTAGGCGATTGTGACGGGGTCGGCGGTCAGCGAGCGCATATAGATCTCTGCACCGAACGCGCCGAAGAGGACGAACAGCAGCGTGCCGCACAGGGCGAGGAAGACGCCGTTCAGGGCGGAGCGGTTGACGCCTTCGCTGTCCTTTGCGCCGAGCGAGCGCGACAGGAGGGCGTTGACGCCGACGGCGATGCCGGTCGCGACGCCGATCATGATATTCTGCACCGGAAATGCGAGCGAAACGGCGGTGAGCGCACAGTTGTCCACGTCGGAAATACGCGAGACGAACACGCTGTCTACAACGTTATATAGCGCCTGCACCAGCATGGAAAGCGCCATGGGCAGCGCCATGTTCCAAAGCAGCTTTCCGATCGGCATGACGCCCATTTTATTCTCTAAAGGCTTCATGGGGTTCTCCCTTCCAAAATACATTCCGGACTATTATAGCGGATAGACCGCTGAAATGCAAACCTTTTTGCTTGACTTTGACGCCGGTCTTGGCTATAATACTAATTTAGAATGCTATTCCTATATCCATCAGCGAACGGAGGACTTCAAATGCTGAAAAATACAGAAAAAACCATGGATAAGCTCGTCGCGCTTTGCAAAAACCGCGGCTTTGTCTACGCGGGGTCGGAGATCTACGGCGGCCTTGCCAACACGTGGGACTACGGCCCGCTGGGCGTCGAGCTGAAGAACAACATCAAGAAGGCGTGGTGGAGCAAGTTCGTCCAGAGCAACCCCTATAACGTCGGGCTGGACGCCGCCATTCTCATGAACCCGCAGACGTGGGTGGCCTCCGGCCATCTGGGCGGCTTTTCCGACCCGCTCATGGACTGCCGCGAGTGCAAGGAGCGCTTCCGCGCCGACAAGCTCATCGAAGACTACTGCGCAAAGGAGGGCGTGGAGCTGCCCAAGCCCATCGACGCCTTCTCGCAGGCGGAAATGAAGGACTTCATCGAGCAGCGGCAGATCCCCTGCCCCACCTGCGGAAAGCACAACTTCACCGACATCCGTCAGTTCAACCTCATGTTCAAGACCTTCCAAGGCGTCACGGAGGACGCGAAGAACACCGTTTACCTCCGGCCGGAGACGGCGCAGGGCATTTTCGTCAACTTCGTCAACGTCCAGCGCACCACCCGCAAGAAGCTCCCCTTCGGCATCGGCCAGATCGGAAAATCCTTCCGCAACGAGATCACGCCGGGCAACTTCATCTTCCGCGTGCGTGAGTTTGAGCAGATGGAGCTGGAGTTCTTCTGCGAGCCGAACACCGATCTGGAGTGGTTTGCCTACTGGCGCGGCTTCTGCAAGCAGTGGCTGCTCAGCCTCGGCATGAAGGAGGAGAACCTCCGCCTGCGCGACCACGATCCGGAGGAGCTTTGCTTCTATTCCAAGGCGACGACGGACTTCGAGTTCCTCTTCCCGTTCGGCTGGGGCGAGCTTTGGGGCGTGGCCGACCGCACGGACTACGACCTGACGCAGCACCAGAACACCTCCGGCAGGGATCTGACCTACTACGATCAGGAGAAGAACACCCGCTATATCCCCTATGTCATCGAGCCGTCGCTGGGCGTCGAGCGCAGTTTCCTCGCCTTCCTGTGCGACGCGTATGACGAGGAGGTCGTCGGGCAGTGGAGCCGGGACGTGCAGACGTTTCTGATGCAGGTCTCCGTGGTCGACGCGTTCACGCTTGAAATGGCGGAGTCCATCACGGGCGACGACGGCAGCGCGCTGCTTCTGAGCCGCGCGGAGCGGGTGGGCAACCTCTTTTCCAGCACGGGGGAGGAATGGCGAATCCGTCCGGTGCTGCTGGAAACCATGCGGGAGCGGGCGATGCGCGAGTTCGGCCGCAGGCGCGTAAACCGGCTTCTGTACAACGCGGGAAGGTATCTGGAATCGGGCGGACAGACGATGCAGGCGCTGGCCGTCTACGGGCAGTGCGGCGAGCGGGACAGCATTCTGT
>USIH01000032.1 GCA_900554705.1 uncultured Eubacteriales bacterium | reverse complement strand
AGTTCCGCTCCATCAACCTCGCGTGGCTCACGCCGCTGTTCGGCAGCGGCGCGCACGCGCTTGTGCATTCCGCGCGGCTGTGCGCTACCTATTATTGCATGATTCCCATCGGCATGCTGCTGGACGACGGCGAAAACACCACCGGCCGCGGCCGCGCGTATCCCGCAAGGCCGTGCAGCTTTTTATGGCTGTGCCTGATCAGCGCCGCGACGGTCTCCGCGCTCTGTGCCATTCACAGCGCCATATACCCCACTGTAACGGGCATGATGGATACGCGCTCGATCCGGCTGGATCTGGTGCTTTCCAACGGAAAGAGCAATCAGGCCATTCAGCTGCCGATGCTGATCATCTGGTACGGCACGCTCTCCGTGGCGCTGGTGTTCATCTTCTTCTCCTTCAGCATCTTTGCCAGCCTTGAGCCCATCAGCGACAGCGCGCATACGCTGAGTGTAATCGACGATGCGATGGATCAGCTGGATGCGCTGCGCGGCGAGCACCTGATCGACGCGGATGGCAAGGATATTCCGCTGGAGCACTATGATATCGAGTTCCGGCATGTAGACTTTGGCTATGATTCCCGGCAGGTGCTCAAGGATGTATCCTTCGCCATTCCGGAGAAAACCTCCACGGCCATCGTCGGCCCCTCGGGTTCCGGTAAAACGACAATTTGCAGCCTGCTGGCCCGGTTCTACGATCCTCAGTCCGGCGCCATCACCGTGTGCGGCCACGACCTGCGGGAACTCACCTGCGACAGCCTGCTCTCCAACATCTCCATGGTGTTCCAGAACGTCTACCTTTTCCATGACACCATCCGCGCGAACATCCTCTTCGGCAAACCCGACGCGACGGAGGCGGAAATGATCGACGCGGCCAAGAAGGCTCGCTGCCACGATTTCATCATGGCGCTGCCCGACGGCTACGACACCGTGGTCGGCGAAGGCGGCGGAACGCTCTCCGGCGGCGAGCGACAGCGCATTTCCATCGCGCGCGCGATCCTGAAGAACGCACCGGTCATTCTTCTCGACGAGGCCACGGCCAGTGTCGATCCGGAAAACGAGCACCTGATCCAGCACGCCCTCTCCGAACTGACACGCGGCAAGACCATTCTCACCATCGCCCACCGGCTTGCCACCATTCAAAACGCCGACCAGATCCTTGTCGTGGACGACGGCAGGATCGTGCAGCACGGCACGCACGCGGAGCTGGCGCGGCAGGACGGTCTCTATCGGCGCTTCCTGCAAATCCGCGAGCAGGCCGAGGGCTGGCATATGGAGGAATAGAAAGCAGAAACAGGCAGAGGAGCAGTCGCTCCTCCGCCTGTTTCTTTGATCTTATTGCGATTCTTTCGGCAGGATCAGGTTCAGCAGCACCGCCATGATCGTAGCGATCACAACGGGCGACTTGCCGAGGATCATCGTGACCGCCTCCGGAAACTGCGAAAGCGCCGTGCCCGCCTGCGCCACGCCCACGCCGAGCGCCGCCGAAAGGCCGACGACCGTTGTGTTGCGCGCCGTCAGTCCCTGCGAGGCGATGAGCTTCATGCCGGTCATCGCGATCGTCGAGAACACCGTCACGGTCGCGCCGCCCAGCACACACTGCGGAATGGTGGTCAGGATCGCCGCAAATTTCGGCGACACACCCGCAAGCAGCAAAAACAGGCTTGTCAGCGTGAAAACGGTTCGGTTGACGACCTTATTGGTCGTGGTGATGCCGACGTTCTGCGAATACGTCGCCGTCGGCAGGCCGCCGAGCAGCGCCGCAAGGATGTTGCCGACGCCGTAGGCGATGATACCGCCCTGCAATTCGCCGTCCGTCGGCTCCCGTCCCAGCGCGCCCACGGTGACAGCCGAGAAGTCGCCGATGGCTTGGATCGAGTTGATCGCGAACAGCAGCCCGAGCGCAATACAGCCGGATAGCTCAAAGCGCACGCCAAAGTGCAGCGGCTTGGGCAGGGAGAACCACGCAGCCCCTCCGATCCCCGAAAAGTCCACCATGCCGAAGCAGAGCGCGACCAGATAGCCGAAGGCCATACCGATGAGGACGGAGGCCAGCTTGCAGATGCCCTTGCCGTGATAGTTCAGCACCATGACCGCCGCAAGCGTAATGCACGCGATCAGCCAGTTCTGCCACGAGCCGTAGATCAGCGACGTCGGCAGTCCCTTGGCCGCCACGGAGGCCGCCGTGTTGGCCGTGCCACCCGCCATGTAGTTGATCGCCGTCGGATAGAGGGACAGGCCGATGGTAAAAACGACCGTTCCCGTGATCACCGGCGGGAAGAGCCTGCGGATCTGCTTTGCGAAAATACCGACGAACACCGCGACCAGTCCGCCGACCAGCATCGCGCCCGCAATGGCCGCAATGCCGCCGCCCGTCGCGGCAATGGCCTGCATACTTGGCAGATAGGCAAAGCTGACGCCGAGAATGATCGGAAGACCCGCGCCGAAGCGCTTTCCCAGCGGGAAGAGCTGGATGAGCGTGCACACCGCCGACATGACCAGCGAGGTCTGGATCAGCAGCACGCGGTCGCCATAGGCCAGATTGGCCGTCTCCGCGATGATGATCGCGGGCGTGACACAGCCGACGATCATTGCGACCAGATGCTCCAGCGCAAGAGAGAGCGCCGCGCCCATCGGCGGTCTTCCGTGGAAGCGGAGCAGCGCCTCACGAGAGTGTTTCATTTTTTAAGCTCCTTTTCTCTATTCCGTCGTGATGCCGACGGGCAGGCCGTTAAACTCCAGATCATCGTCGAGCGGAATGACCAAGACTTTCCGCCCCTCGAGCATTCTGGTCTCCAAAAGGTAGCTGTACTCCGGATCGACGGTCAGGGAGATCTTTCCGGTCTTGAGCTGCACCTTTCTCGGATTAATGAGATTGGCCGGACGCAGGGCGGCGTTTTCGCCGAAGCGCTCCTCGCAGGACTTTCGGAACGCCTGCGCCCGCTCCACGGTCACTTCGCAGTCCTGTAGCATCGCGCTCACCTCGCCGGAGGTGACCGTCAGCGGCTCGGGGTCCTTGCGTTCCTTGTGTTCCTCGATCCGCATGGTCAGGCGCTCATGGACGCCCTGCACGACATTCAGGCTGCATTCCTCCCCCAGCGCCTCCGTCAGCGCAGACTCGAAGGCCTCACGCTGCTCGGGCGCGGACATCGGCGGCTCGGTATGGAACACCGTTTCGATAAACTCCTGATGCAGCTGCGCGGGCTTGCGCGAATAGAACAGCGCGTTATAGAGATTGGTGCTGCGATCGTCGAAGGCGGGAAACAGGAAGCCCAGCTCCGGCGCGGAGACCAGTTGGCTCGCAGTGCAGTGAAATTCGTTGTCCCCCGCAAAATAGCCCAGCTCCGGCTTTCCCGCCTTGACCGGACAGACGGCGCAGACAAGGTAGGAAAAGACCTCCTCGGAGGCATCCTCCTGCTCCAGATCGTCCTTGCTGCGGCGCGGGACGTCATAGTGATCGTTTGCAAGCAGGATCAAATAGTTCGTGTTGCCCATGTCGAGCGTCGATACAACTTTCTGATAGAAAGTCTGGCGGAGTTGCCCGTCCTTCAGCTCGCAGGCGCGCAGATCCGACAGGAGGCGGTGCTCCTCGCCGTGCATGACCTGCTGCGTGGAAAAAACGATGTCGATCAGGTTCTTGTCCAGCGTTCCGGACAGCGCCTTTTTCAAAAGCTCCAGATATTTTTCCGCTTCCTGCTGCGGAAGCAGACCCAGCGACTCGTCCAGCTCCGCGACGATCTCGCGGGCGCTGTTGACAAAGCAGCCGTAAATATGTCCCACCGCGATCCGATCCGGTTTCCACCGGCGGCGCAGCTCACTGAGTTCTTTCTGGTTCATCGGTTCCTATCCTTTCATGATTTCGGGCGAGCCGCCGTTTGCAGCCCGCCCTACGTATTATACTATAAATCGCCGCAATTGCAACCGTCGACTTCAGCGCAGCACGCCCAAAAGAACGAATCGCGCGTCGCCGAACTCATAGCTGCACGTCGACAGGCTCAGCCCCGCGTATACGATTTTGCTTCGCGTCTTCATACAGCGTCCTCCAAAAATCGGAGCTCTCCGATTTAATCATAAGAAAAACAAGCACCCACCGAAGTGAGTGCTTGTAAGCTGCAAAACTCAGCGCTTGCCGTGTGCCCTCTCAAAGCCCCACTTCCGCCATACAGCGAGCCTACACCTTCTGCCGACTTGCGTTTTCCTCAAATCGGTCGTCATGCAAATCGAGTCCTTGTCTAATCCAAGTATACTTAATACAGCGGTACTTCGCAAGGGAGAGTTATGCAGATAGTTCTTATTTTCCCTTTACAAGTCACTCAAAAATGTACCACAATAGCACCCGCCGTAGCAATTAAGCACAGCGCATGAAAGAGGCGAAAAAAGTGGGCAAAAATAATGGGGGGATCATTAGTAACCCGGAATCAGTGCTATTGGTAATATAAATAGTTCCTATTGGTCAATTTCGCGCACCGCCTCGTGGAAATATAATTATTACCATAATGAAGTAGGACGGTGCGAGTCATGAATGCTGAAAAGAAAGAATTGCAAATGTTATGCGGCACGCAGGTTCAGTTTTACAGAAACCAGTTGGGTATTACACAGGAAGAACTGGCGGCGCGTATCGACACCGAGCAGAATTATATTTCCCAAATAGAATCCGGACGTAAAATGATGAGCCTTGAAATGCTACGCAAAATGTCCATTGCTTTAGGTGTGAGCGCCGATGCCTTAATCTTTGCGAGAAGTGATTCCATAAAGTGTCGGAATATCCTCAGCTTGCTCAACCAACAGCCAGCCGAAATGCTTGACGGCATCGAGGCATTAGTGCGATTGTGCATTGAAAAATTTGGTAAGCAGGGACAATAACGAGAGGCAGAAAGGGACATGGGAATGAAAAAAGAGCATTCCGAGCAAATTGAGGTTTTATACCGTCAACATTTCCGTGCAATGGTTGTTCATGCTTACCGCTTTGTTGGAGATTGGGAAAGGGCAACCGAGGCGGCACAAGAAGCCTTTCGCATTGCCTGCGAAAAGCCGGATGCTCTTGTAAGCAGTCCTAATCCGATCGGATGGTTGAAACAAACGACGAGAAATGTTTGTTCAAATATTTTGAAACAACAGCGACTCCTTGCAAAACTGCTGGTGTCTCTGGAAAAGCTTACAGACCCGGAATTGCCCTATGTGGTCGATATACGGTCGGACGAGCTGGACGAGCTGAGGAGCATTACCGATAAGGAAAGCATTGATATTTTGAAAAAGATCTTTCTGCACGGCTATTCCTACCGTGAAGTTGCCGATTCATACGGCATTTCCGTATGGGCCTGCTATAAAAGGGTACAACGAGTGATAGGAAAAATCAAAAAAGCCAAAAAAGACGTGTCCAAATCATAGCCGATACATACATAATGCTTATAGGAGGGCTGAAGATGGTAGATACCAATCAAGACGTTCCTGAAAAATACACCGCACTGCAGAATCTCACCGTTGAAGAATTAGAAAAGTTGTTGTATACGGCTGAGTTGTCGTCAAACTGCAAGGAAGATGAGGCCTATTACGCAGCCATTGAGGAGGTGCTACTTCAGAAAGAAACAGAAAATCCCAGCGGGCGTCTGCCCAATATTGATGATGCGTGGAGTTCCTTTCAGCAAAACTATTCCACCCCGGAAGCGGACGGGCTTCGGCTTTATGAGGAACCTGCACATAGCAAAGCCGATCCGGCAAAGAACAATTGTCCCCGCAGGAGAAAAATTCTACGAAAAATTTCTCCGCTTGCCGCGGCGATTGCGCTGGTTCTCTTCACTTCCGTTATTGTGCAAGTAAGTGGCATAGACATCTTCGGAGCCATAGCGCGATGGACAAAAGAGACTTTTTCACTTTCGGCACCTGCAACGGAGAACAAATACGGATTCATGCCGCTTGCAGTTAGCTCCGAATTAACCGATGCTTTATCTGCACAGGGCTTCCCATCCTCCTTCGCTCCGGCATGGCTGCCGGATGGATACACAAATCTCCTTGTGGAAACGCATACCGCCAGCTCCGCCTCAGTCATTGAATTGGCAGCTTCGTCCGGTGACGGTCGCACTATCTTTATCAACTTCTCTAAGTATTTTGACGGGAATGCCTTTGACAAAGGGATATACGAGAAAGATGGATACACTGTCGAGGAGTACCCGCATGGCACGCAGCTTTTCCATATTTTCCATAATACCACTGACATCGTCGCTGTATGGTCAGATGGCACATACGTCATCAATATTTGGGGAAATCTATCACTCGAAACCATGAAAGAAATTATCGACTCAATCTAAGGAGGCATACATGAAAAAGCTACTATCCGCTGTACTTGTACTATGCATCTTACTTTCTTCGTTTAGTGTCTTTGCAACGGCGGCAGATGCGCCCATCGCACCGCAAGCAAGCGCTTATCTCTCTTATTATACGGCATCTTTGAGCCAAGGAAAACATGCCGGAGACATCAACCTGTCCTTTATAGTATTTGCTGCACGCACGGGACTCACGCAAATTGGTGTATCTGAAGTCAGGGTATACACCGGCGGAGCGAGAGTGAAAACAATTCGTGGGACCGTAGTGAATGGTCTGATTACCACACACGATAATTCACACTATGGTGATTATACCATCCACGGGGAACCCGGTGCAACATACTATGCGGTTGTTACCGTAAGGGCAATGGACACCTCCGGATCTGATAGCCGTAATATTACAACAAATGTGATTACTGCCCCAACCAGCTAAGCTGATCATGAAAAGGTTCAAGTTGATGTACTTGCAAACTGAAAATGCACAGGCAGCAATAATTTCTCTATTGCAAATCAACCGGAGGTGGCAACAACGCGAAATATAGCGTGCACCCATCATCCGTTCAAAAAGCGCAGCGGCAAAGTTCCAATATTGGGGCTTTGCCGCTGCGCTTTTAATTCGTTTTAGATGCATACAAAATTGCATTCTAAAGTATCTTGCTCGTTGTGTTTGTGAGCAAAAGAACCGCCTCCGTCCATTGTGCACGGAGGTGGTTCTTCTGTCCTCTTATGTTCATAGCTCCGCCTACGAGCAAAGATCTATCGCGCATCACACCGCAGCAAAAAGCCTGTTGCGTCCATCGTCAGAGGCACGCAAAACCAAGAATCCTGTACAATCATATAAAAACAAAAAAGACTCGATCCATAATAATGCTCACTGCGGCTTTCCTCGTATCACTCCGACATATGCATAAGTATTTTTTTGCAATTTTTTGTCATCTGGTGTCCAAATCTGTCTGCGGCAATACATAAATACTATAGAGGTGTAGAGAGCCATAGCCAGCGCATCACGCACGACATTTTAGGCATCCCCACCCGAAACACTAATCCGGAAAGATGCAAGTAGATGGAAGTAATATGTGTTAAACAATTTCAAAGGGGGGCACTGAGACTATTTTGATATAATCATTTATTTAAATTATTTTAACTCGTAAGTTGAAAACAGTTGCGCAAAGAAGGAAGTGGAACAATGCCAGCAAAAGAACTACGATCTATCTTTTCATTCGTACATATTTCTGATCTTCATTTTCAGTCGGAAAGTGTCAGAGCGGGGACTTTCCGAAATAGCATTCAGCGCAAAATGCAAAATTTACATATTAATCCGGACTGTTTAATAATTTCAGGCGACATATTTAACAAAGGTTTTCTAACGCCTAATAGCGCAGACAAAACAATTCAATTTATAGAAAATCTAAAGAATCCTGATACTCCTTGTTTTGCGGTTCCGGGGAATCACGATCTCGACCGGTTCGCGTGCCAAAAATCTGATGACGCATACAACTTTTATTTGACACGTCGTGAAATCGTGCGAAAAAAAGCAAACGATTTACTCAATAACCCGTGGGAGTTCTCTCTCGAAGAGGCCGAAAAAGAGGTCTTGTATTCCAAAGCCTTTGGTGATTTCTTTAAATTCCTTTCAAGAGCAGGATTTTCCCCCTTTGGAAAGAATTCTCAAGATTCTGATAAGCAACTGGAATGCACAGCCTCCAATTACGAGGTTGGTGTACAATACGTTGAACTGCCTAAGTTAAATTCATGTGTTCGCATTGTTCTTATCAACACCTCCTTAATCGCCGGTCAAAGTGTTATCGGTTCCGAATATCACGATTTTATTAATGGAATTAAAAAAGGCGTATTTAACGAACTCGATCTTGGTCATAATGAAGAAGCATCAAAACAGGTTGACACATTTTTAAGAAAGCAAGCACAGTTTAGAGAAGCGGGAGAACTCATCATTGATGAAGACCCACTGCCGAACCAAGCTGGGGGAAGAATGTCCCTGTCAAAAGAAGGGCTGGAAGCGCTTTCTAATATCGGTGTTGGAAAAGATAATCATAATTGTGTATTAACTATATTTGTAGGTCATCACGAAATAGATTATCTTTCAAATGAAACAAAAGAAGCACTCTTCACAGCAATGGCGCATTGTAATTCGTATATATATCTCTGTGGTCATGCACATAAAGCAGAACACACAATTCAAGTACAGCACGGTACGCAGATAGTGAATCAATTTCGATCTGGTGGTCTTTTCTTAGACAAGACGAAATACGGCCAATGCAGCTTTAATCATGGGAGCCTGTTGGTTAGAGGAACACCGGATGTCCTTGACAGAGATCAACAAAGCACCACACAGACAGAGTTTGTATTGCGAATTAGTACATATTTTCAAATCGAAACTCCATCCCAAAAATTAGTGTGGTACTGTGAAAAATACGAAGAAACAATACGACTGAATAATGTATATGACCCTCATAAAGAAAATGCAAGCAAAGAACTAAGTTCGAAAGGCTCATCTGAACCGGATTCTATTAAAAACACGTCTGCAAGGCCGGCTGTAACCGGAAATGTATTTAAGAAAAATCAAAGGAGTGTAGTATAAATATGGAGAATGTTACAATTAATTTTACATCTATCGAGGAAATTCGCTCTGCTCTGGTACGAAAAGATCTCCCTCCCAGAGAACTCTATGACTATTTGCGTGAAAACGAGGAAGGTCTTCGCGGTTCGGAGGCAGAGTATCATAATCTATCCGTAGAGTTTGCAAAGGAGCATTGTTCTGCATTTGCTGCTGACGTTGCAGCAATGGGGGTTAAACGTTATCCGACAAGCACCGACTTGCTTCCTGCGATGATTAAGTACTCGCAGGAATGCGGAAATGACGCATACTGTCAGAAAGGCTTGGAAGACCTAAAAAGCATACCACGAAAGTATTGGACATGGAGAACATTCACCTTTGTTATTGATTACTATAAGGACAGCCTGTGTTCGACCCCTGACATAGAAAAATATGAGCAAAATGTTCATTCTGCAAAAGAAATTATCAAGGAATATAAACAATTTATCCCGCATGATGAGCATGCATATATTGCCGAAGCCGAAATATACCTTCAGCAAAATGATTATCAAAAGGCAATTGCTACACTGGGCGCCGGCGTACATAAAGTGCCTGTTGCTCCTCAATGTTGCATGAAGCTCGCTGAGTTATATTTAGATATTGGTCGGTATGACAAAGTAGAAGAATATGCTCGCAAAGGCATTTTGGCATCCTCACAGGAGCAACCCAGCGTCTCTATTGGGTATTTGTACTATCTCTTGGCACTTTCTTTGGATGCGCAACGCATAAAAAGTAGAATAAACGAGCAATCGTTCGACCCCTCAAAGGTTGAAAAAATTATTGCCGCATATCAGACAGCAGATAAGCTGTTCATTAACGAAGGCAGGGCTCTTGTCTCCTACCGCGGAACAATCAAGGCGAAGTTGACCATTATATCAATGGAGGAAAAACTGCAGGTTGGCGCAGAATAATCGCATCGTCAAGATAACCCTTCATCTTGCGTTGATATATCTAATACCTGCGCACAGCATTACCCTTCGTGCATGGAAGTTAGGGATATATGCCTGAACACCATTCTTGATACCTTCGAGTGCGGCATATAGCAACCTTCTCTATCTTCCGAGCTTTTAGCCGCTATCTTTTGTTGCAGCTCCCACTATCAGGTACGGGGTAGCCTCCGTCCAAGCAGGCATTGCAACAGTTCAACCGCCGCCGAGTAAAATGATAGGCACCATATCTCTGCATACACCGCAAGCTCACTTTTCTGTGGGCTTGCGGGCTTTTTCAAGTTATCCTGACTTTACCTGCGATCAATCTCACGTGACGCAACTCCATTATTTGGAAAACCCATACTCGCATTTATTGCTTTCCTATTCCTGAAAGAACTTGATACCAATTTCACTCGTTTTATACTCATATATCAAAAAACTATTGCAGGACCATGGGACGAGTGTGAAAACAAAAAATCCCCGAAATCGGAACAATTTCGGGGATTTTGGTTGTATTGGAAAAACTCAGCGCTTGCTGAACTGAGGCGCACGACGGGCGGCTTTGAGGCCGTATTTCTTGCGTTCCTTCATTCTCGGGTCACGGGTCAGGAAGCCCGCAGCCTTCAGGGTAGCGCGATTTTCCGCATTGAGTCCCAGCAGAGCGCGGGAGATGCCGTGGCGGATGGCGCCTGCCTGACCGGTCACGCCGCCGCCCTGCACGGTGCAGACGACGTCGACCTTGCCGACGGTCTCGGTAGCGACCAGCGGCTGACGGACGATGAGCTTCAGGGTGTCCAGACCAAAGTAGTCGTCGATGTCACGACCGTTGATGGTGATGGAGCCGGTGCCGTTCTCATAGACGCGAACGCGGGCGATGGAAGACTTACGTCTGCCGGTGCCGTACTGATACTGTCTCTTGCTCTCGTACATAGTCTGTTACCTCCTGATTAGTCCTGCGTCCAGGCTTCGGGCTTTTGCGCGGCATGGGGATGTTCTGCGCCGGCATAGACCTTCAGACGGGTGATGGCGTTGCGGCCGATGGTGTTCTTCGGCAGCATTCCCTTGACCGCCAGCTCAAAAGCGAACGTGGGACGCTCTGCCATGAGGGTCTTATACTTAACTTCCTTCAGGCCGCCGATCCAGCCGGAGTGACGGCGATAGTACTTCTGATCGAGCTTGCGACCGGTGAGGACCGCCTTGTCGGCGTTGATGACGATGACGAAGTCGCCGCAGTCGACATTGGGGGTGAAGTCGGGCTTGACCTTGCCGCGCAGGATGTTCGCCGCGATGACGGCGGTACGGCCCAGGGGCTTGTCGGCCGCGTCGATCACGTACCACTTACGCTGCACGTCTTCTTTTCTGACGAGTGTCGTGGACATGGATATTTCCTCCGAATAAATTCATAAAGTTTTTGACTTTTTTCGCGCGGAGGCGTACAATAGTTCCGCGCAGCTTTCTCTTTATACCACGGGGTTTTTCCAATGTCAAGCACATTTTTTCGAAAATTTGTTTTTCATGGAATGATCTCTTGTATTCTCTTGGTCTCTCTTGTTTTCTCTTGTTTTCTCAATTTCAATTTTTTGCTTGGAAATTCGTATTTCCCCCGAAACGGAGGCTTCACTGTGCAAAGAATGATGGGTTTGGTTCGGCGCTGTGCCGACGACTACCGAATGATCGAGCCGGAGGATCGGATCGCCGTCGGCGTTTCCGGCGGCAAGGACTCACTGACGCTACTGGCGCTGCTGGCGGCGATGCGCGAATATTACCCGCGTCCCTATGAACTGACCGCCGTGACCATCGACATGGGACTGGGGGGCATGGACTTTTCGCCCATCGCGGAGTTCTGCGCGCGGCTCGGCGTTCCCTATCACACGGTGAAGACGGAGATCGGGCCGATCATTTTCGACTACCGCAAGGAGAAAAACCCCTGCTCCATGTGCGCCAAGATGCGGCGCGGCGCGCTCAACCGCGCCATTCTGGATCTCGGCATTCACAAGGTCGCGCTGGGGCACCACTACGACGACGCGGCGGAGACCTTCCTGATGAGCCTCCTGTTCGAGGGGCGTCTGAGCTGCTTCCAGCCGGTCACATATCTGGATCGGTCGGAGGTGACGCAGATCCGGCCGATGCTTTACCTGACAGAAGGAATGATCCGCCGGTTTGCACAGGAGCACGACCTTCCCGTCGTGCACAACGTCTGTCCGGCGGACAAGCACACAAAGCGCGAGGAGGTCAAACAGCTCATTGCGCGGCTGTCGCTGGACTATCCGGATCTCAAGGAGCGTATTTTCGGCGCGATGCAGCGCCTGCCGCTGCCCGAATGGGGCGTTACGCCGCACCCGCGCAGAAAACCGTGAGCAAAACTGACAAGGGGTGCACCTGCAACACAGCAGATGCACCCCTTGTTTTATGAAAGACGCTCAAAGCGGCGCACGCCGTATTTTTGCAGCCAGAGCAGGCACAGGCAGCACCAGAGGACGGAAAGGCCAAGGAAGAGCAGCAGATACGTCATGACGGGCAGCACGCTGTCCGCAAGCAGCACGTAGCCCACCACGCCGAGCGCGGTGTAGCCCATCTGCACGAGCAGCGTCGTCATCGCCGCGCCGCTTTGCTTGACGGCGACGACCTCGCTCGGCCAGTCGAGCTTCGGCATCAGCAGGTTCATCATCAGTCCGAATGCACCGGACAGCAGCACGAAGACCTGCGGCACGATAAGCAGCAGCACCCAGCCGTATACGTCCGCGCGCAGCGCGACCGCTGCCGCTGCCGAGAGCAGCAGCGTCGGAGGCGCGCACAGGAGCAGATGGAACTTCAGCTTTGCCTCCAAAATGCTGTGCGTCGGGATCGGGCCGGAGCGCAGGATCCAGAGGGTCTTTCCTTCCAGAGAGATCGACGGCGCGGTGAGCATGTCCATGCTGGAAAAGAAGGACATCAGCAGCGCGACAGTCAAATAAAGCTCCCGCTTGGTCATCACTCCGTCCATCTGCGCGGTAAGCGTGCGCAGGTCGGCCTGCTTGATGAGCAGAAAGACCGCCGCCGCCACGCTGAGGAGCAGGCCGAGACCGCAGTTGAGCATATAGGCAGCCGAGGAAAGAAAATGCTTCAGCTCACGTTGCAGCAGCGCTTTCTTCAGCGAGCCGGTCTTCACGACGACCTTTCCCGCCTTTTTCTGCGCACTGCCGCCGGAGACCGCCTTCAGGAAGCCGCGCGAGAGCAGCACCACGGCAAGCGCAAAGACCGCAACGCTCAGCGCGGCAACGCCGAGGAGCAGAAGCGGCTTCCCCTCCGCGACGCCCTTGCCGAACCACGCGAAGTAGAAGCCCCACGAGTTCATGCGCTGCGCGACCGCGCCGTAGCTCGCAAGCAGACGGCGGATGTAGCGTTCGGCATTAAAATAGAGATAGTAATAAACCACCAGAAAACCGACGCTCAGCACCATGGTCACAAGCGTCTTGTTGCGCGCGTGGGCGGTGAGCTGCGCCATGCACCAGCCAAAGAAGCAGGCGATGGCAGCGCCGATGAGCGGCAAAAAGAACGCAGCCGGTATGTAATACGGCAGGAACGCCGTTCCGGCCTCCGCCGCCCACGCGAGCGCGGCAGGGATGAGCACCAGAAGCGACGGTGCGTAGACCGCAAGCAGCAGAAGGACAAGGCGGCTGCCCAGAATGACGCTGTGCCGGATGGGCAGGGCAAGCAGCAGCTCGTTGTCGCGCGCCTCAAACAGCTCACTCTTTGCCGCAAAGGCCGTGAACATGACGGAAAGGCCGAAGGCGAAGAGCGCGATCATCGCAAAATAGAACCACGCGAAATCCGGCAGGAGCGCAAACGTCTCCGCCATGGAAGAAAAGAGATGGTAAAACAGCACGCCGAACACGCCGAAGCAATAGAGCAGCACCACGGCAAGCAGCAGCGCGTAGCCCTTGCGCGGCTTGCCGCTCTTCGAGCGCTTCGACCCGCTGAGAATGCCCCGCAGGCGGAGCTTAACGAGTTTCAGAAGCATGGGTTTCCTCCAATTCCAAGAAGACCTTTTCCAGCGACGTGTCGCCCCGCACTTCCTCCATCGTGCCTTCTCGGATCAGGCAGCCGTTTTTGATGATGGCGACCCGATCGCAGAGCTTTTCCGCCACCTCGAGCACATGGGTGGAAAACAGGATCGCGCCGCCGGCCGCGCAGTGCTCGTGCATGACCTCCTTGACCTGATGCGCCGCGAGGGGATCCAGCCCGACGAACGGCTCGTCCATAAGGATGAGCTTCGGTTCGTGGACAAGGGCGGAAATGATGGCGAGCTTCTGCTTCATGCCGTGGCTATAGGAGGCAATGGCCTGCCCCAGCGCGTCGGTCAGCTCCAGACGCTGCGCGAAGCGGTCGATGCGCTCCTTGCGCGCCTGCTGCGCGACGCCGAAGACGTCGCAGACGAAGTTCAGATAGCCGATGCCCGTCAGGTATTCGTAAAGATCCGGATTGTCCGGCAAATAGGCAAGCATCCGCTTGCACTCCATGGGCGCGGTGCGGATGGACTTGCCGTCGATCAAGATGTCGCCCTCGTTAAAATCCAGTATGCCGACGCAGGACTTGAGCGTCGTGGTCTTGCCTGCGCCGTTGTGCCCGATAAAGGCGCACAGCTCACCCGCGCGCACGTGCAGGCTCAGGTCGTTTACGGCGCACTTATCGCCGTAGCGCTTGGTCAGGTGTTCAATTTTCAGCATTTTGTTTCCTCTCTCCGCAGGTCTGCGCAACCACATAGCGCGGACGGTCTTTGATCTCTTCGTAGATATTGCCGACGTAATAGCCGATGATGCCAAGGCTGATCATGATAAGGCTGCCCAAGAACAGCAGCAGGATGATCACGGTGGTAAAGCCGCCGAGCGCCGTGCCCGCGATCTTCTGCACAAGGGCGATGACACCGAGCACAAGGGAGGTCAGCAGCGTGACGACGCCGAGCACCGTGACGATGTGCAGCGGCATGGCGGTAAAGGCGGTGATGTTCGACACGGCGTATTTCATCAGCGACCACGTTGACCACTTCGACGCGCCCGCCGTGCGCTCGCGCACCTCATAGGCGACCTCGGTCGTGCGGAAGCCGACCCACGAAGAAAGGGCGCGGAAGAATGCGCGCTTTTCCCGCATGGTCAGGATCACGTTGACCGCCTTGCGATCCAAGAGCTTAAAGTCGGAGGCGCGGGACATATCGACCTTCGTGGCGCGGCTGATAAGCGCGTAAAAGAGCTTTGCGGCGGCGCGGTGCAGGCCGCTTTCCCGTCCGCGATCCGACTTGACGCCCTCGATGACCTCATAGCCCTCCTGCCAGAGGCGGTACATCTCCACCAGCTTCTCCGGCGGATGCTGCAAGTCGCAGTCGATGCAGGCGACACAGTCGCCCACGGCGCTGCCGAGACCCGCGAAAATGGCAGCCTCCTTGCCGAAATTGCGCGAGAAGCGGACGCCGCGCACAGCGGGATTTTCCCGAGCGGCCTGCTCGACGCGCTCCCATGTCTTATCCCTTGAGCCGTCGTCTACGAAGAGCAGCTCATGGTCGATCTGCGCCGCGGTCAGGATCTTCCCGATCTGCCGCGCCGCCTGCGGGACCATCTCCTCTTCGTTATAGGCCGGAATGACAACGCTTAGCAACTCTCATCGCCTCCAAAACGTTTTTTTCATTTTATCCCCCTTTTCCTCTTTTGTCAACGGCGGCTTGCTATGCCGCAAAAAACGTGGTATACTTTTTCTATCACCACAAAGGAGGTTCGCTATGAAACGGGTACTCATGCTCGGCACCGGCGGCACGATCGCCTCGGAGATGACAAAAAGCGGCCTTACCCCCATGCTGACCAGCGAGCAGCTTGTGGAGAATGTGCCGGAAATCTCCGACCTGTGCGAGGTGACCTGCCGGCAGCTTTTCTCCATCGACTCGACGAATATCACACCCGCGCACTGGCTGACCATCGTGCGCACCATCCGCGCCTCATTTTCCGACTATGACGGCTTTGTCATCGCGCACGGCACGGACACGATGGCCTACACCGCCGCCGCGCTGAGCTATCTTGTGCAGTATTCCCCGAAACCGATCGTCCTGACCGGCGCACAGAAACCGATCCTGTTTGAAAACACGGACTCGAAGGCAAACCTCTCCGATGCCTTCCGCGTGGCGGTCTCCGACCTGTGCGGCGTGGTCATCGTCTTTAACGGCCGCGTCATCCTCGGCACACGGGCACGCAAGACGCACACAACGAGCCTACAGGCCTTTTCCAGTATCAATTACCCCGTGCTGGCCGTCCTGCAAAACGGCTTTTTGATGGAATACATCCGTCCGACTGCGCTGCCTGCCCCGATCTTCTACGACAGGCTCAACGAAAGCGTGGGACTGATGAAAATGATCCCCGGGGCAGACTGTGAAATGCTGTCCTACCTTCTGAGCCGGTGCGACGCCGTGATCGTCGAGAGCTACGGCGTCGGCGGTCTGCCGTCCTATCAGGGCAGCGGCTTTTTCGACGTGATCCGCGACGCCATCGGACAGGGCAAGACCATCGTCATGACCACGCAGGTGCCCAACGAGGGCAGCAACCTTTCGGTCTACGACGTCGGCTTCCATTTGAAAAACGATCTGCATCTTCTGGAGGCCTATGACATGACAACGGAAGCGGCGGTGGCAAAGCTCATGTGGATCCTCGGTCAGACTGACCGGCCGGAAGAGATCCGCAGGCTCTTTTACGCGCCGGTGAGCCACGACCTGCTCTACTTGAAGGAGGAACGCAAGTGAACCGTGCGGCGCTGGAGGCGCAGCTGGCGCAGCTCCCGCTGGCGCAGTACGCCTTCTTTCCGACAAGCGATCTGACGTTTTCCGAACGCATCCGCACGGTCTGCCGGACGGAGTGCCCGCGCTACAACTCGACGTGGGCGTGCCCGCCCGCCGTCGGCTCCGTTGCGCAGTGCCGCGCGCGGTGTCTTTCCTATCCGGAGGGGATGCTGCTCGTCACGCTGACGGAGGTGGAGGATATTGCCGACATGGAGCAAACGCTCGCCACCCGTCCGGCGCACGAGGCGCTGACGCGGCAGGTCGCCGCGCTGCTGCGCGCGCAGGGGCTTTCCGTCTATGGGCTTTCCACCGAATCCTGCGCCGTGTGCGAAACGTGCGCATGGCCGGACGCCCCCTGCCGTCATCCGGAGCTGATGTTTCCCTGCGTGGAAAGTCAGGGCATCGTCGTGACGGAGCTTGCAGAGCGCTACGGCATCGAGTATCAGTACGGAAACAACGTGGTCACATGGTTTTCCCTGCTGCTGTTTCGTGAAGAATAAAAAGCACGCCCTCCGCAGCAGACAAAGCTGCTCAGACTGTCAAAAAAGTCCGTAACCGTCAAAATCAATGTCAGTAAGTTAAGCT
>USIH01000031.1 GCA_900554705.1 uncultured Eubacteriales bacterium | reverse complement strand
TTTTCTTAAAAAAGTGAATCTATTTTGACGGTTACGGACTTTTTTGACAGTCTGAGCGCCCGCAGTCAGAATTCTGACTGCGGGCGCTCAAAAGGCGGGGCTTTTCGCAGCCCCGCCTTTAACTTGTTTGTGATCAGAAGAGCTTCGCGCCACGAACGTATTTCGCGGCAAGCTGACGGTCGTCGGCCAGATAGAAGCAGCGCTCCAATCTTGCACGGGTAGAAAGCTCCTGCGGATGATCCAGCGCGGTGTCGTCGAGCACCAGCGCGTCAAATTCGTAGCCCGCCTCGAAGCTGCCGACCTTGCCGAAGAAACGGCCGCCGCCGAGCGTCGCAAGATAGAAGACCTGATCGACCGTGAGCGGCTTTACCTCCTGATCCAGCAGACGCCAGCGCAGCTTAGAGGCGCGCAGCGCGCCTGCCATGGAGGCAAAGAGGTTCTCTGTCTCGCCGCCGGCCACATCCGACGCAAGACCGATCTCAAGCCCCTCCGCCAGATACTTGCTGATGGGCGCAACACCGGAAGAGAGGTTGCTGTTCGACAGCGGAGAGTGCGCGATAAACACGCCGTTCTTCTTCAGCAGCTCCATCTCCTCCTGTCCGGAATGGACGCAGTGCGCCATGATGCAGCGATGGTCGCCGCCAAACATATGGAAGCTCTCATAGGCATCGCCATAGAATTTGGAGGTGGGGCAAAGCTCCTGCACCCACGCGATCTCGCCGAAGTTCTCGGAAAGGTGGCTCTGCACCGGCAGGTCGTACTTCTCGCGCAGGCCACGCAGACCGCGCATCAGCTCATCGGTGCAGGAGGGGATGAAGCGCGGCGTCAGGATGGGCTTCGTGTTAGCATAGCGCTCCTTGGTCTGGCAGATCCACTGCTCCGTGTCGGCCAGCGCCTGCGCAACGCTCGTCTCGCACAGATAGTCGGGGCTGTTGCGATTCATGTTGACCTTGCCGACATAGCTGACAAGGCCGGTCGCCTCGAGCTTGTCCATCAGAAGCTCCGTTGCCGGAACATGGATCGTAGCAAACACGCAGGCGCGGGTCGTCGCGCTGCGGCGCATATGCGCGGCAAACTGCTCATAGGCGCGCTCGGCATATTCCGGCGCGGCATACTTCGATTCCTCCGGAAACGTGTAGGTATTGAGCCAGTCCAGCAGCTCCATGTCCATGCCGAGGCCGCGGAAAGCGAACTGCGGCGCGTGAATGTGCAAATCCGTCATGCCCGGGATGATGAGCTGATCGCCGTAGTCGGTCAGGGGCAGCGCCGCATAGCGCTCCGGAAGTTCTTGAAATACGCCCGCGCACAGACCGTCTTCGCAGACCAGATAGGCATTTTCCAAAATACGGATGCAGTCGGACGACTCGCTGTAGCAAACATTGCCTTTTAGCACAAAGGATTTCATCGCTCTACCTCCAAGTGTAAATTCTATCTCTATTCTAACCTTCTTTGGTCAAATTGTCAATCATGCCTTTCCCCGAATCGCGGACATTTTGTGCATAAGCGATAAGCGCCTGCCGCTCATTGGGGACACTTTGCGAGAGCACTGCGTCCAAGAGCGCCTTCAGGAGCGCACCAAGCGCCGGCCCCGCCGGAAAACCCAGCGCCAGCAGATCGTCGCCGTGGATTGCAAGGTCGCGCAGCGTCAGGCACTGCGTTGTTTCGATCCAAGAAAGGAGCTGATCCCGCCGCGCCGCGTCTGGCTGCTGCACACCCGTTCCGAGGCGATCCGCGAATCGGAGCAGCGTCAGCGCGCGCAGCATCGGCGCGCTCCAGCGCGACAGCGCGCGACGCACACCGCGCTGCGTTGTGGGCAGGTCGCAGTCGTGCAGGCGCACAAGCTCGCTTGTAAAGCGCACGGTCTTGCTGTCGAAGCGCAGGCGGCGCAGAATATCCTCCGTCATGGCCGCGCCGATGACCGCGTGATCGTAAAAATGCCCGACCAGCTGCTTGTCAAAGGAAAAGGCGGTCGGTTTCCCGCAGTCATGCAGCAGCGCCGCGAGGCGCAGCTCCGGCGGCGCTGCCGCAACCACCGCAAGCGTGTGCCGCCAGACGTCATAGGCATGGTGATGGTTGTACTGGCAAAAGCCTTCCATGGGGCGCAGCTCCGGCAGGATCGTAAAGAGCACGTCGGAAAACTCCGCCAGCACGCGGGCAGCCTCCCTGCCCTCCAAGATACCGCACAGCTCCTTCCCAATGCGCTCGACCGCCACAGCGCGCAGCCGTTCCTTTTGCGCATGGACGGCGGCAGCCGTCTGCGCCTCGAGCGGGAAGCCGAAACGTGCCGAAAAGCGCAGCGCCCGGACGATCCGCAGCGCGTCCTCGGAAAAACGCGCCTCGGCGCAGCCGACGCAGCGCAAAACGCCGCGCCGCAAGTCCTCCGCGCCGCCGAATGGGTCGATCACCCGCCCGTCGCCCCCCGCTGCCATTGCGTTGATCGTAAAGTCGCGGCGGGAAAGATCCTCCCGCAGAGAGCGGACAAAGCGCACATCGTCCGGATGGCGTCCGTCGGAATAGGCCGCCTCGGTGCGGAAGGTCGTGACCTCATACGCGCCCTCCTGCCAAAGCACCGTGACCGTCCCATAGCGCAGACCGGTGCAGACCGTCCGCTCGAAGCAGGCGCAGATTTGCTCGGGCGTCGCCTCCGTGCAGACGTCCCAGTCCTTCGGCTGCTCCCCCAGCAGGCTGTCGCGCACGCAGCCGCCCACCGCGTAAGCGGCAAAACCCGCCGCAGAAAGACGCGCGAGCAGCGCGGCAACCGGCGGCGGGAGTTGGATGCTCCGCTCAGTCATGCAGTTCTCCCCCGCAGCTGGGGCAGGTCTCCGGCAGGCGTCCGTTCGGCAGCAGCGCCTTGCAGTGCGGGCAGCGATAAAACTGCACATGGATCACCGCACCCATGAGCATGAAGACCACGGCGCCCACGAAGAACGCGATCCACAGCGCCCGTGACTGCGTGCTTTTCAAAAAGCAGTCCGCCACGATCAGGGCGCACGCCGTAACATAGCAGATATTTTTCAGCAATCTGACCTTTTTCATTCCCATTGTTTCCAAACCTCCGGACAATAGCCTACCGTCGCGAGCTTGCCGTTTCGCACCACGGGCGTTTTCATCAGCTCCGGATGGTCAAACAGCTCGTTTTCCTTATAGCCGACGTCGTCCGTGTAGCGCAGCAGGTCGATCTTCGGCGATTTTTTCGTCCAGTCGATCAGCGCATCCACGCCGCCCACGGCGCGCAGCACACTGTCAAACTCACCGCCCGACATCCCGTAACGCAGCAGGTCGATGCGCTGCACGCGGATGCGCCGCTCCTTAAAGTAGCGCTCTGCCTTCTTGGTGTCAAAGCACTTTGTGGTTCCGAAAATCTGAATATTCAATCGTATCGCACCTCCATCAGGCAAAGTCCGCGCGCGGGCGCGGTCTTTCCGGCCTGTGCACGCGGCGCGCCGTCCAGCAGCGCCGCGACCGACTCGGCCGTGCGCTCTCCCGTGCCGACTTCCAAAAGCGTCCCCACCAAAATGCGAACCATGTTGTAAAGAAAGCCGTCCGCCGTGAGCACAAAGCAGATCTCGTCGCCCGTTCGGACGATCGAAAGCTCCTTCAGTGTCCGCACGGTGGATTTTTTCCGTCCGGCGGAGGAAAACGCGCCGAAATCATGCCGACCGATCAGGCAGGCTGCCGCGCGGTGCATTGCTTCCTCGTCCAGCCGCTGTGGGAACGCGACGCGCCAGCGGCGCTCAAACACATCCGGCACTTCGCTGTTCCAAACACGGTAGTGATACGTCTTCTGCGTCGCGCTCAGGCGTGCATGGAAGCGTGCCGCGGCAGGCGAAAGGCTGAGCGCACCGATGTCCGGCGGCAGCAGCGCACGCAACTGCCGCAGCACGGACGCGCAGTCCCGCTCGGGCGCGGCAAAGCTCGCGACCTGCCCGCGCGCGTGGACGCCCGCGTCGGTGCGGCCGCTCCCGCTGATTTCGACCGGCTGCGCAAAGATCTGCGTCAGCGCCGTCTCCACGGTGCTCTGCACGGTGCGCGCACCGGCAAGCCGCTGCCAGCCATGGTAACGCATGCCGTCATAGGCAAGCGTCAATCGGTAGTTTCCCAAGTACTCAGCTCCCTCAAGGCCTCCGCCTTCGTATCCGCGGAAAAAAGAAAATGCCCGTCCGCGGAAATGATCTCATAGTGTCCTCTGACATTCACGATGCGATAGTTCATGGTCATACCTCCGTTGCTTTCTGACCCTATGATACATCACATCATGTCCAATAAACCGGACTGTACTGCACTTTTTTTGGAAAACGCCCCAGCGTTATTCGCCGGGGCGTTTGTTCATTCGTTCGTTTCCGGTTCCGTCTCCGGAACTTCCGACACCGTCTCCGGTGCTTCCGGCACGGCCGGCGTCTGCTCGGTCGTCTCCGGCAGTGTCGCGTCCGTCGCTTCGGGCTGCGTCTCTTCCGACGGTGTGACCGCCGTCTCCTGCACGGTAAGTGCGCGGAAGTTTACCAGCATCTTCGCGCACTGCGCGCGCGTCGCGTTTCCCTGCGGCATCAGCCGGTCGCCGTCGCCGCCCATGATCTGCATCGCGACCGCCCACTGCAGCGCCTCGCACGCATACTGGGAGATGCGGGACGTATCGGAGAAGGCCGAAAGGTCGTCGCGCTTTGTCAGATCGACGTTCGCCTTCTCGGCATAGCGGCGCAGCATGGTCACAAGCTGCTCACGCGTCACATTTTCGTCGAGACCGAATTGCGTCTCGCTCAGTCCGTTGACCACGCCGTTTTCGTAAGCCCACGCGATCGCCGCCGAATACCACTGGCCGGACGGCACATCGGTAAAGGGTGTCTTGGACGTCACCTCCGGCTCGCCCGCCATGCGGTAGAGCACGGTCGCAAGCATCGCGCGGGTCATCGGCTCATCCGGCATGAAATAGCGCTCGCTCATGCCGCGAAGGAGGCCGCTCTCCACCGCCTCCGTGACCGGCTGATAATACCAGCTCGATTCCTTCACGTCGGCAAAGCCGTCCGGCTCGTCGATCGGAGGATCCACGGGCTTCGGGTCATCCTCGTTCGGGTCGTCCTTCGGCTTATTGTCCGGATCGATCACGAAATCAGGCGGGCTGATCGGATCCTCCGTCTGCTCCCAGTGCGCGTAGAGCGTGATGCAGCCGCTCGCGGGGGCGGTCGTGTCCGTCGTGTAGAGCGTCCCGCCGACGGGCTTGGTATACCAGCCCAAGAAGCGGTAGCCGCTGCGATAGGCGTCGGGCTGGCGCTCCAAGGCGCTGCCGGTCAGGTAATAGTGGACGGAATATTCCGCCTGTCCGTTCATCGCGTTGTAGATCACGCCGAGATAGCGGTTGCTGCCGAGCGTATAGTCGCCGTTGAGGTAAAGGTTCGCCTCGTCCATCCGGCGGCGGCAGAGGCCGCTGAGGATGGAGCCGCCCGCGCGGCACCAAGAGCCGAAGGTGTTGACCAGCTGCTTCTCGTCGTAGCCGCCGTTCATAATGTACTGATAGATCATGTAGTCGCTCTTCATCCACTGCTGACCGAGATTATAGGTCAGGCTGATGATCGCGTCGTACTGCGCCTGCGTATGCTGCACAGGCGAGTTCTCCAAGAGCTTGTCCACGATCTTTTCGAAATTCACAAGGTAGTAGCGCAGCAGGTAATCCGCTTCCTCCTCCGTGATCGGCGAGGAAATGGTGATGGGATCGCCCTGCACATAACGCGAGCCGTAACCGACGCTGTACTGTCCGTAGTCCCACATCGGCTCCTTGGCAAAGCCCTCGTGATCCTTGATAAACTGAATGCCCGCCTCGCTGATCTTCAGCGCGGGAAGCTCCGGCCACTGGGAAGGATCCGTCGCGGTGCCGCTGCCCGAGCCGCTCTCGTTGGGGTTTTCCACCACCGTGGAAGACCAGCGGGCATAGACAGTCTGGTTCGCGCCAACGGTATCGGTCGTGCAGAGGTGGCTGCCGCCGCTTGCCGCCGTGTACCAACCGGCAAAGTACATCCCGCTGCGCGTCGCCGCAGGCAGCGTGCCGTAAGGCTGGCCGAGCGTGTAGCACAGGACGGTGTTGTCCTCCAGCTTCCCGCCGTTTGCGTAGTAGATCACGTAGCGGAAGCTCACGCGGTCGGTCACGCCGTCGTAGCTGTCATAGAGGAAAAGCTTGAGCTGGCGCAGGCGGCGGTTGAGCTTGGCCTGCGAGAAGCTGCCGCCGTCCTTGACCCACGCGCAGAACGCGTTTGCAAGCTCCGTGTCGGTATAATTGCCGGACTCGATGACCTTTTGGCACTGGTAGCCCTGCGTAAACATATTGTTCCCGTACTCCACGCAGAAATCAACGAGCGCGTCAAACTGCTGCTGCGTCAGGGAAAGGTTCGCGCTGCGGATGAAGGCATTGACCGCGTTGACCTGACTTTGCAGCATATCGGCGGTGTAGGCACTGCTCATCATTTCGCTGACAAAGGCGACACCCTGCGCGCTGACCGAATAGGTTTGCGCCTCCGGTTCGGCAAAGGTCGGCAGCATCAGCGCGCTGAGCAGGCACAGCGCCAGAAGAAGGCTGACGATGATACGCTTCATAATTTCACTCCTGTAGTCAAGTTGAGCCGGACAACGGCAGAATGCCGCGGCACCGAAGGCACACCATGTCCGAAAGGTAGTTCACCTGTTATTTTAACAGAGCTTTCCCCGTTCGTCAAGAGCAAATTGACGCGTCACGCTTCATTCCGACAAAAATAATTACAAAAAAGTTACAAATTATAGCTGCTTTCGGCAAAATTCTTCCACATCTTGGAAAACCTGCTCCCGACAGGGTTCATTGAGAATTTCGTGTCTGCCGTCGTAAAAGCGCACCGAAACGTCCTTCATGCCGACCGCGCGGAAGACCTCGGCCGTCTTTTTTACGCCCTTGCTCATGTTCCCGACCGGATCGCTGTAGCCAGCAATGAAGAGCACCGGAAGGTTTTTCGGCATCCGGTCAAGATTTTTCTTGTCTTGTATCATGGCAATTCCGCCCAGCATATCCCCGATCAGGCCGACCGTCGCGTTTCCGCCGCACATGGGGTCGTTCGTATAGGCGTCCACCACGGCGCGGTCGGTGCAGATCCAGTCGTTCGGCGAGCGCGCGTCCTTGAATTTTCCGTTATAAGCGCCGAACACAAGGCGCGTCAAAAGCGCACTGTCCTGCTTCGGGCCGACGCGCTTGCGCTCCGCGGCGCAGAGCGCCCGACCGGCACGCAGCACCACGGGGCTTTGCCAGCCCGTGCCGCAGAGCACGGCGGCGCGCAGCCCCGCTGCCGGATAACGCCAGAGCAGAGTGCGGGCAAGGAAGGAACCCATGCTGTGCCCCAAGAGGAAGTACGGCAGATCCGGATAGGCCTCGCGCGTGCGGCACAGAAGCGCGTAGCTGTCGTCGACCGCCGCGAGCCAGCCGCCCTCAAAATAGAGCGCCGCGCCGCTGCCCTGCGACTTTCCGTGCCCCATGTGATCCTCCGCCGTGACCAGATAGCCGCGCGCGTTGAGCCAGCGCGCGAAGGCGTCGTAGCGCATGGCGTGCTCCGCGATGCCGTGGATGATCTGAAAAACGGCGATCGGCCGTCCCTCCGGCTCCCAGCGATAGGCATGGATCGTGCCCGCGCCCTTGGACGGATACTCAAATTCCGTAAATTTTCCCATCGTTGCTCCTTTCAGTCCCGTTTATTGGACATTGCGTGTGTTATCCTGTGACCACAAACCAAAGGAGGTTCCCGTTATGGTCATTGATCTTCATCCTTATCTTGCTCCCCAGCCGGTCGCGCGTCCCGTCGTCCGCCGCAGACGCCGCCGTTTTGGCAGCATCGCGGCCGCCGTGGAGTGCCTTGTCACGCTGCTCATCGGCACAGGATTTCTGCTGGTGCTGGGTGCGTTTTTTGCCGCATTTATTTGAAGTTTCGCTTATAGAGCAGGTTCAGTCCCTCTAACATCAGACCCCGATCGAGGACGATCTTCCTGCGGCACAGCGGGACGACAAACCGCGCGATCCCGCCCGTCGCGACCACGTTCACCTCGCCGCCCAGCTCCCGCTCCATGCGGTCGAGCAGGCCGTCGAGCATCGCGGCCGCGCCGAACATGATGCCGCTTTGCATACAGTCGTGGGTGTTCTTCCCGATTGCCCGCTTCGGCTCGTCCAGCGCGATGCCGGGTAGCTGCGCGGTGCGTCCGGTGAGCGCCTCCATGGAGATCTTCACGCCGGGGCAGATGCAGCCGCCGACAAACGCACCGCTGCGATCCACTGCGGTGATGGTCGTCGCCGTCCCCATATCCACCAGAAGCAGCGGCATTCCGTAGCGCGCAATGCCCGCGACCGCCGCAACGATCAGGTCGCTGCCGACCTCGGCAGGGTTGTCCATGCGGATGTTCAGCCCCGTGCGGATGCCGGGGCCGACGACGAGACAGTCGCGCCCCGTCAGCTTGCGGATCGCCGTGCGGAAGGAGTTGAGCACCGGCGGCACGACGGAGGAGACGATGCTCCCCTCGATCCGCGCGATCTCCGCGTCAAACAGGCCGAGAATGGATTTCAGCTCCGCGCAGTACTGATCCGACGTCTTGATCAGATCCGTCGCCATTCGAGCCTCAAACAAAATGCGGTCATCCTCGATACAGCCGAGAACGATGTTGGTATTTCCGATGTCTACTGCAAGGATCATTTTTCTTCCTCCGAAATTGAAACAATACGGCAGGATACCGTGCCGTTTTGCAGCTCCACAACGGCGCAGGTAGGCGCGGCGCCGCCGCACGCGCCCGGGTTTATGAACCAGCGTCCCATGGTCTGCTCACAAAAAGGGATATGTGTGTGGCCGAAGAGGACGACCTGCGCGCCCTCCTCCTGCGCCGCGTAGCTCAGGCGCAGAAGGCCTGCCTTCACGCCGTAGCGGTGGCCGTGCACGGCGAGGAACCGGACGCCCTGCCAGCAGGGCGTCGCCTCCGACGCAACGTCGTAATGTCCGGCGTCGCAGTTGCCGCGCACGCGGATCAGCGCCTGAAACGGGTATTCGCGCTCCAGTGCGGCGCTGTCTTCCACATAGTCGCCCAAATGAATGACCGTATCCGGCGAAAAGCGCTCGATCGCGCGGCGCATCGGTTCCAGCGTGCCGTGCGAGTCGGAAAAAACAAGGATACGCATCGTGTCACCTCGCCCCCGCCCGCCGCATATACTATCGCGACGGGTGAAATCAACTTTTGTTATTATACCAAATTCAGCGGAGGGAGGCAATCGTAATGCGTGGAAAATCCGAAAAAATGCCGATGGAAGAAGCAAAAAAGCTGCTCTCCGGCGCCGATGGGCAAAAACTCATGGCGCTGATGATGCGCGACGGCGGCGTAACGATGCGTCAGGTCGTGGAAGCGCTGCAAAAGGGCGACACCGAGCGGGCAAAGGCACTTTTGCAGCCGTTCCTGCAACAGCCGGACACGGTCGGCCTCCTACAGCGGATGAAAGCAGGTGAGAAAAACGGACGGTCTGGAGGATAAACTCAAAGCTCTGCTCAACGACCCGCAGAGCATGGCGCAGCTTCTTTCCATGGCGCAGTCCCTCGGCCTTTCCCCGCCGGAGGCGACGCCTGCCGGCGAGCCGCCACCCGCACCGCCGCCTGTGCCGCCGATGGACGAGGGAATGCTTCGCAGCGTCATGCAACTGATGCAGGAAGCGCAGCATACCGACGCGCGGCAGGAGGCGCTGCTCTGCGCGCTGAAGCCGTTTTTGCGTCCGGAACGGCGCGCGGCGCTTGACCGCGCATCAGAGCTTGCCCGTATTTCCCGTCTGGCAGGCGCAGCGCTCAAGGGCGGCGCGCTCGGCGGTGGAAAAGGAGGGTTTTAGCCATGTATCACCGGTACTTGCCCAAGGGAAACGGCGGCTTTGAATGCCAGCGCGTCCCGCAGCCGCCGCGTCAGCCGCCCGCGCCGTCAAAACCGCAGCCCGCTCCGCCGCCGCAGGCGTCGAAACCGGTCAAGCCGCCGCCCGCACCGGCTGCGCAACCCGCACAGTCGACCTTCCCCGCTGCGGGCACCCCCTTCTCCTTCCTGTCCGGACTGGATCGCGGTGAGCTTCTGGTCGTTCTCATCCTGCTGCTTCTGCTGAGCGAAGGCGGCGAGGATAACGCGGGGATGATCATGACGCTGGCGATCTTCCTGTTTTTGCAGTGACGAATTTCTTGCTTTTGCCCTTGCCGTGTGCTATAGTAAGTTTATCTGCACATAAGAATAGGAGTTGATTTTCCTTGAAGACCAGACGCACCCTTTCCGTTCTGGTGCTGCTTGCCCTGCTGCTCAGCCTGTTTTCCGGTCTGACCGCCAGTGCCAAGGAGCCGACCAGCGCCTCGGAAGTAAACTACCGCAAAAACGGCAAGTACGTTTACAACTGGGGCACACGCGACACCACCGCAACCTTCCTGACCACATACGCGCAAAGCTACTACACCGGCAGCTATTCCTACACGCTGCTCTCTTCCAAGTCCGGCAGCACCTCGACCAGCGCCAGCGCGATCTACAGCAGCCCCCTTGGAACGGCGATCCACACGATGCTGGAGGCGAAGCAGACCAGCACCACCTCGTATAACGGCACGAAGGAGCTCTACCGCTATACCGACTGCGAAGAAAATCAGGATAAGATCTCCTCCTACTATTCCGCCGTTGCCATCGGCCCCGGCTGGGGCGAAGGCGGAAGCTGGAACCGTGAGCACACATGGCCGAACAGCAAGGGACTTAACGGTGCCGATGAGAACGACATCATGATGCTCCGTCCGACGGCGACCTCCGAAAACAGCAGCCGCGGCAACGATGCCTACGGCGAGGGTTCCGGCTACTATAACCCCAACCAGCACGGTCAGAACCTGCACGGCGACGTCGCCCGCCTGATGCTCCAGCATCTGATGCGCTGGGGCAACACGAGCAAGTTCTACGGCTCCGGCGGCGTCATGGAAAGCCGCGCCGTCCTGCTCAAGTGGCTCAAGGAAGACCCCGTTGACACTTGGGAGATGGGACGCAACGACGCCGTGCAGTCCATCACCGGCGTGCGTAACGTCTTCGTGGACTATCCGGAGCTTGCTTTCCGGCTTCTGGGCGCGGATGTTCCCGCGAATTATCCCACGCCCTCCGGCGGCAGCTCCACCGTCTCCTACACGGTGAGCGCGACCTCGAACAACACCGCCTACGGCACGGTGTCCGTCTCCGGCAGCACCATCACCGCCGCGCCGAAGACCGGCTACGCCGCGACGGGCTACACCGTCCTGAGCGGCACGGCGACCGTCACGCAGAACGGAAATGTCTTTACCGTAAAGGCTTCGTCCGACTGCACGGTGCAGATCATCTTCTCCAAGATCGCGACCTATACGGTGACGTTCTCCGTCCCGAGCGGCTTGACCGCGCCGACGGCCGTGACCGCAACGACCGGAACGGTGCTCAGCCTTTCCGCACCGACCGGAACACCGACCGGCGCTTATAGCTACACCTTCCTCGGCTGGGCCGCCGCGACGGCAGACAATGTCACGGCAAAGCCCGACTATTACACCGACAGCTACACCGTCACGGGCAACGCGACGCTCTATGCGCTCTATAAGTACTCCGTCGGCGGAGACGGCAGCTCCGATACATATACCAAGTTTACCGGTTCCTCGGTCGAGAACGGCAGCTATGTGATCGTCAGCGCCTCCACCGGGCTGGCGATGAAGAGCACCGTTTCTAACAACTGGATCACCGAGGGCAGCACCTACTCCGGCGACAGCATCGCCTCTCCGTCCGATGCCGATGTCTGGACGATCACCGACGGCGTGATCGCCGCGCCGAACGGCAAGGGCGATCTCTATTCCAGCGGTGCAAAGAAGGTTGAGCTTTCTACGACCTCCAACACGGTCTGGAGCTTCACCCTCTCCGACGGCAAGTGGACGATCAGCAACAGCTCCGTCGGCACCCTCAGCTATAACACCTCCGGCGGCTGGCGTCCCTACTCCGGCAGCGGCTACGGCACGGACAAGACCTTCTACCTCTACAAAGCGGGGGAAGGCGGCACGGCCTACTACACCACCGTCATCGGCGCGGCTTGCACGCACGAAAACACGCAGACCGTCGCACAGGTCGACGCGACCTGCACCGCGAGCGGCACGACTGCCGGCGTGAAGTGCGCCGACTGCGGCGCGATCCTCTCCGGCTGCATCGAGATCCCCGCGACGGGGCACAGCTGGGACGCGGGCGTGATCACCACGGAGGCGACCTGCACAAAAGCGGGCGTCAAGACCTACACCTGCGCCTCCTGCGGCGAGACGAAGACCGAGACGATCGAGACGGTCGACCATACGCCCGCTGCCTCCTATACCTCCGACGCGGCAGGCCACTGGCATCTGTGTGCCGTCTGCGGAAAGACCTGCAACGACAAGGAAGGCCATCGCTGGAACGGCGGCGTTGTCACCACGCCTGCAACGGAAACGACCGACGGCGTGACGACCTACACCTGTACGGTCTGCGCCTATGAAAAGACCGAGCGCATTCCGGCGACCGGCACCTCGTTTACCGTTTCGTTCGTCGTGCCCGACGGTGTCGAGGCCGTAGCCTCCGTTACCGGCAACAGCAACGACGGCATCACGCTTCCCACGGCCGGAACGCCCGACGGCGACCATACCTTCGTCGGCTGGACGACCGCCGCGATGGAAGAGGATTCCACCACCGCGCCGGACTACTTCACGGCGGGAAGCAACTATAATAACGGCAGCGCCACGCTCATCGCCCTCTACTCCTACCGTCAGGGCGGCACGGGCGGCGGCGACTATGTGAAGCTGACCACGACGCCGGACGATCTCGCGGGCGAATACCTCATTGTTTACGAGAAGAGCAGCGTGATCTTCGACAGCAGCCTGGAAACGCTCGATGTCGCGAAAAACACGCAGAGCGTCACCATCGCCGATAACACCGTCTCCGCAGCACAGGGCGATGCCTACAGCTTCGCGATCGGCACCGACGGCAGCATCCTTGCCAAGAACGGGAAGTACATCGGCAGAACGACCAACAGCAACGGTCTGAATACAAGCGATACCGCGCTCAAGCATACCATCACGATCAGCGGCGGCACGGCCACGATCAAAAGTTCCGCCGGCGCAACGCTGAAGTTCAATAACGCGGCCGATCAAAATCGCTTCCGCTACTACAAGAGCGGTCAGCAGGACATCCAGCTTTATCGCAAGTCCGGCTCCTCCGGCACGACCTACTACACCACGCTCAACGGCGCTTCCGTCTGCGTCCACAGCTGGAACGACGGCGCGATCACCAAGGCGCCCACCTGCACCGCGAGCGGCGAGAAGACCTTCACCTGCACGAAGTGCGGCGAGACCAAGATCGAGACCGTCGCCGCCACCGGCCACAGCTACACGGACACCGTTGTCGCCGCGACCTGCACGACGGCAGGCTCCAAGACCTCCGTGTGCGCCACCTGCGGCGATACCGTAACGGAGACGATTGCGGCGCTGGGCCACGATTACGACGGCGGCGTCATTACGACCGCGCCGACGACGACCGAAACGGGCGTTAAGACCTACACCTGCTCCCGCTGCGGCGACAGCTACACCGAGACGATCCCCGCGCTGGGCGAGAAGATCCGTTATTCCCGCGTTACGGAGATCACCTCCGGCAAGGACTACATCATGGCATTTGCCTATAACGGCAAGTTCTACGCCATCGGCAGCGGACTGACTCCCACCGAGGTCACGGTCGAGGACAACGTGATCGCGCTTAACGCAGGCGAAGCCTACCTCTGGAACGTCACCGCCACCGAAAGCGGCTATACCGTCGCCCACGACGGCAAATACATTGTCGGCTCCACGTCTACAACCCTGAGCGTAGGGAGCGCCTCCTACGAGTGGCTGACCAAGGCGGGGAAGGCGGACGGCACCTTCTGGTTCTATAACGGCACCAGAGGCATCGGTATGTACAATGCCTCCTCCATTAAGAACTACGCCCTTTCCAACGCAACCAACTCCGGTGCGAGCTACACCTTCGACCTCTATCTCTTCACCAACACCTGCGACCACGCGGCCGCGACCTCCGAGGTCACGACCGCGGCGACCTGCACCGTGGCCGGCACGACCACATGGACCTGCCCGACCTGCGGCGAGACATGGACGACCTCCGAGCCTGCCGCGCTGGGTCACGACTTCGTGCTCGACGCGGAGAAGTCGACGCCCGCGACCTGTGAAGCCTCCGGCAGCAACCGCTACGTCTGCTCGCGCTGCAAGACCGGCAAGACCGAAAGCGTTGCGGCGCTGGGTCATGACTACAAGGTCACGGAGGACGTCGCGGCCACCTGCACGCAGGACGGCCACACCGTCTATGTTTGCAGCCGTGACACGAGCCACACCTACACCGTCACGCACGCGGCAACCGGCCATAGCTGGACGTCCGTCGAGACGACCGACGCATACGAAAAGTTCGTCTGCGACAACTGCAAGGAAGAAAAGTACATCTATAACCGCACGATCTCCTTCGTCGTTCCCGAGGGCATCGACGCCATCGCGGACGTGAGCGCGAAGGACGGCGAGTCCGTCACGCTCCCCACGCCGACCGGCACGCTGACGGCCACCGCGCAGAACTATGTCTTCGCCGGCTGGACGATCGGCTCCGTGCAGGATACGACGGAGGCCGTCACCTGCTACGAAGCGGGCGCGCAGTATGAAGTCAGCGCCGACGTGACCTTCACCGCGCTGTATTCCTACGTCGGCAGCGAGTCCTTCGGCGGTGAGAACGTCTATCAGCTTGTCACCGATCTCGGCGTGCTCGACGACGGCTTTGAGGTCGTCATTGCCAACGACGGCAAGTGGCAGAGCAAGACCATGGCGATGGCACAGTTCACCGACAACGGCCGGAAGCTCAAGGGCGCGGACGTCACCGTCACGAACGACCGCATCCGCCTGTCCGACAGCACCACCGTGCAGATCTTCACCCTGCAAAAGCTGGCCGACGGTTCGTTCCGCTTCCTCAGCGACCTGACCGACGCGGAAGGCAACGACTATTACCTTGCCTCCTGCACCAACACCGCAAGCAGCAACGACATTGCGCTGACCTCCGATCCGGACGACGCCGCCCGCTGGACGCTCTCGTTCTACGAAGGCGCGCTTGTCAAGATGACCGCCTGCGGCACCTACACGGCCAACACCGTCCTGTTTAACAGCAGCAACTACAGCGGCTTCTTCTCCTGCTACGGCGAGACCTACTACGGCTCGGAGACCATGCCCACCAACATCTACGCGATCCGCCTCTTTGCGAGCAACCCGATCTACCACTTCACCACGGAGCCGCAGAAGGTCTGCGAGCATACCGACCTTGTCTACACGGACAACGGCGACGGCACGCACACCGCGCGCTGCGCAAATGAAAGCTGCGACTACGCAGCGACCTCCGCCCACGTAAACGGCGAAGCAACGGTCGAAACGGCTGCCACCTGCACGGAAAAGGGAACGCAGAAGCTCGTCTGCACGCTCTGCGGCGCGGAGACGATCGAAGAGATCGACGCCCTCGGTCACGCCTATACCGAAACGGTCACGAAGGAAGCGACCTGCTCGGCAGCGGGCGAAATGACCTACACCTGCACGCGCTGCGGCGACAGCTACACCGAGGCGATCCCCGCCACGGCGCACAGCTTTGACAGCGGCGTCTGCACCGTCTGCGGCGCGTCTCTGTACGTCCTTGTCAAGGAAGCTCCCGAGAATTGGGAAGGCGAATACCTCATCGTCTATCAGGCCTCCGACGGCGCTTATGTCTTTGACGGTCAGAACGACAAGGCCGGCAACTACACCATCGGTTCCTATTACAGCGACGACAAGAGCACCATCTGCGTCGCCGACCCGAGCGGCTATGCCGTCCAGATCACCCCGAACGGCACAAGCTACAACATCATGAACGCCGCCGCCGACTGGTTCAGCTTCAAGGATGCGAGAAACGGCTTTGCGACCGGCTCCACGGCTGCCGACTATACGGTAACGCTCAACAGCGATGCATCCGCCGTGATCGCCAACGTCGGCAACTACAGCCTCAAATTCAATACACAGTCCAAGCAGTTCCGCTTCTACGGCACAAGCATCTACACCAAGGTCTTCCTGTACGAGAAGTCCGGCACCTGCCACCACAACTGGGGCGAGGGCGAGGTCACGACCGCCGCGACCTGCACCACCTCCGGCCTGCGCCGTTATACCTGCGCGCTCTGCGGCGAAACGCGCAACGAGACCATTGCTGCGCTCGGCCATGACTATTCCTACAACACCGTCGAGCCGACCTGCACGCAGGAGGGCTACACCGAAGTGACCTGCGCGCGCTGCGACTACAGCGAGATGGTAAACATCACGCCCGCCAAGGGGCATGACTTCAGCATCGAGCCGTCGCATGACGACGCGGAGCACTACCTCGCGCCCACCACGGACGCCGACGGCCTCATGTACTACAAGTGCTCGCGCTGCGACACGTGGGGCAACGCGACGATCCTGCCGAAGCTGGCGCCCGTCACGTCCAAGACCTACACGCAGCTCACGGCAGCCGACTTTGAGAACGACTATGCCTCTGCGCTTGCCAATGTCGGCCAGTTCATCATCGTTGCCGAAGCCGACGGCAAGTACTATGCGCTCGGCACGACGGCGGACGGCTCCTACCTCAAGGGCGTCGAGATCACCGTCGCGGGCACGACCGCAATGGTCAATTCCGACCTTGCCGTCGCCAGAATGGTTCCCGACTACGCGGCCACGGACTATAACGGCACGCGCACCGGCCTCGGCTTCCGCGACGGAGCGGGCAACTATCTGCACCTGAACTCCGATAAGATCAAGTTCGACGCCACGGCAAACAACGGCCTGTTCACCGTCTCCAAGGGTTATACGAACGGCGATTTCTGCCTCTGCGTGGAGGACAACGGGAACTACCTCGCCTTCAGCGACGGCCGCTTTGTACTTGCCGATGCAAAGAGCAACAACACGAAGCTCTACCTCTTCGTCGCCGACGTGGTCGAGATCACGAAGGACGAAGAAGTGATCCACTCTCTGACCCTCCAGCCGGATGCCGAAGCGACGCTCGGCTACCGCTTCGATCTGGGGAGCACACTTGCCTCCGTCGAATGGACGAGCGGCAACGAGAATATCCTCGTCGTTGACGAAAACGGCAATGTCCTTTCCGGCGCGGAAGGCAGCACGACCCTCACCGTCACACTCCATACCTATGCGGCCGACGGCCACAGCAACTACCAGACCTACAGCGCAACGATCCCCGTCACGGTCGCCTCCGGCAGCCATGTCCATGGAGCTGTCGCAGGCTCCGACGCGGTCGCGCCGACGTGCACGACGGACGGCAACATCGCCTACTGGATGTGCTCCTGCGGAAAGTTCTTCTCTGACGAGGCCTGCACAAACGAGATCACCGAGGCGCAGACGACCATCCCGGCGCTTGGGCACAACATGGTAGCAGGCACCGTTCATGCACCGACGTGCACGGAAGAGGGCTACACCGAGTATGCCTGCACTCGCTGCGACTACAGCGACATGACCGACATCAAGGCAGCCACCGGTCACACCGAGGTCATCGACGCAGCGGTTCCCGCGACGTGCACCACCGCCGGCAAGACCGAAGGCAAGCACTGCTCCGTCTGCAACGCGATCCTCGTCGCGCA
>USIH01000030.1 GCA_900554705.1 uncultured Eubacteriales bacterium | reverse complement strand
ATAAAAAAGCTGGTCATGTCGGTATGCTCCCATTCCAGCAGCTTCACCTTTTTGTCAATTCCACCGGCGTATCCGGTCAGGCTGCCGTTTGTGCCGACCACACGGTGACAGGGAATGATGATGGATATCTCATTATGACCCACCGCACCGCCGACCGCCTGCGCAGACATCCGGGGAATCTTCTGCTTTTCAGCAAGCTGCCGTGCGATCTCGCCGTAGGTCGCAGTCCTTCCGTAGGGAATCTGCAAAAGGATTTCCCACACGGACTGCCGGAACGCGGTGCCGACGGGGTGCAGCGGCGGCAGAAAATCCGGCTGGCTGCCAGCAAAATAAATGTCCAGCCAACGCCTGGCTTCTGCAAGGGCGGGTGTATCCTGCCCGATACGCTCTGCGGGCAGATCACGGGCAAGGTATTTCTGTCCGTCGAACCACAGACCTCTCAGTCCGATTCCGTCCGCTGCCAGCAGGATGCCGCCCAGCGGTGAATCGTAATGCTGCACAAATATCATGATCTGCACCTCGCTTCAAAAGCTGCCTCTGTTTTTATTACTCGGCTTGTAGTCCTTCATCTCCGGGATTGCGCCGCCTGCCACAGCCCAGAGATACAGACTTGCCACGCTGCAATAGGGGTGAAAGCGATGGCGATATTTTTCAAACAGCCTGCGGTCAATGCTGCGATGGTGATATACCATGCGCAGCCCGCGCTGGATGGCAAGGTCATCATAGCTGAAAATATCCGGGCGCTGCATACAAAAAAGCAGAATCATCTCTGCCGTCCAGACGCCGATGCCCTTCAGGCTGCTTAATTCCCGGATCGCATCCTCGTCGCTCATGTGCTCCACAGCATGCAGATCAAATGCGCCCGTATGGACTTTTTCGGCAAAATCCGTAATATACTCTGCCTTGCGGAAGGTCATACCCAGTCCCTGCAGCTTGGGAACACCTGCTGTCAGGATGGTCTCGGCATTGACGGTGCCCAGTGCATCCTGCATCCGCTGCCAGATGGTCGCCTGCGCCTTGGTCGAAATCTGCTGGCTGATGATGTGATGAACGACGGACGAGAACAGATCCGTGTCCACCGCACGGTCGATGTGCCCGATGCGGTCGATGACCGCGCAGAGCCGCGTGTCCTTTCGGCGCAGATAAGAAAGCTCCGTTTCCCCGTATGCAAAATACATCCCGTTTCCCTCCGGTCTTCGGCTTCGCTCTCATTATACCATATTCCCCCGCCGCAGTCCATCCATATCGGGCGCGATCACGATGCAGACGGGCGATAATACGCCCCAGCAGACGCAAACAGCCACCATCCCCTGGGTAGAGGTGGGGAGCGCGGAAAATGCACAGAAAACGCACGGGAACACGCTCCCGTGTATTTTTCTTTCATATATATTGGTGTTTTACGAAAAGAGCAAAGGATGAATGCAAAAATGTGGTATATCACATTTCCAGCTTTTCTATGAGAGTTAATTTTCAGTCTTTTTGTAGCATAACCAAAAAATAAAATCGCTCGGCTTGAAACTGAAATCAAGATAATGTAAAATAACGTCAGAAATCTAAAAGAATGGAGTGAAGGACATGAACTCCTGTTATGAAAAGAAACGCCCCTTAGATCGCACAATCGTCTATAAAAAGCATATTCCTGCCCGAGCAGCTTCTCTATCCGAATATCCCTTGGATATGCTGCCGGAAATCAAAGAATACTTAGCGAAACAAGGAGTTAATAAACTGTATTATCATCAGGCGGAAATGTTTTTAAAGGCAGTCGCCGGAAATAATATCGTTATAACCACTTCAACTGCAAGCGGGAAGACATTGAGCTTTCTGCTTCCCGTCCTGCAGCACATTCTTAAAAATCCACAAAGCAGAGCACTTTTCATATATCCAACAAAAGCGCTTGCAAGCGATCAATTCCGGGCGTTAAAGCCTTTTTTGGACTTTTTTGGGGAAGGGAAAATCGACGCAGGGGTTTATGACGGAGACACACCTGTTAATGAAAGGTCTCGCATCAGGAACAGCTCAAACATCATCTTAACAAACCCAGAAATGCTAAACTCTGCATTTCTGCCCCACCATAATCAAAACGGGTTCCGTTTTATTTTTTCCAATTTGCGGTTTGTCGTAATAGACGAACTCCACACTTATAGAGGAGCATTCGGGGCGCATTTGGCTAACATTTTTAAGAGACTGCGCCGAATTTGCGATTACTATAACTCATTCCCTCAGTTTTTCTGTAGTTCTGCAACGATTGCAAATCCGATCGAGCTGGCCGAAACGATATGTGGCAAAAAGTTCACGCTGGTTGACAGAGACGGTTCTCCTGCCCCGGAAAAGAGATACTTTTTCATCCAACCTCCATATATCGATCAAGCGAAAACGATTAGAAAATCTCCTACTTCGGTTGCCGCCGAGCTCATCCCCGAGCTTACCGTGAATGCCCATGGATTTATCGCTTTTTGTAAATCCCGAAAAGCGGTGGAAGTTGTATTGAAAGAATCGAGAGATTATTTAAAGAGTGATGACATTCCGGGAGCCGACTATTCCAAACTCATATCCGGCTATCGCGGCGGTTACAAACCGGAAGAGCGAAAAGAAATTGAGCAGAGAATGGCAAATGGTCAGTTAAGAGGGCTTGTTTCAACAAATGCGCTTGAATTAGGTATTGACATTGGCAAAATTGACACAGCCGTTATTATCGGCTATCCGGGAACGAGAGCTTCATTTTGGCAACAATCTGGACGCGCCGGGCGAAATGGGCGCGAAAGTGACACGTACCTTATTCTGGACGATCTCCCATTTGACCAGTTTATTTCAGTAGACCCTGACTGGCTTTTCCAACCCAAAAGTGAAAGTGCGGTAGTTGACCCTAACAATTTATTCATACAACTGGCACATGTCCGCGCCGCAGCGGCAGAGTTCCCGCTCTCATTAGATGATATTTCGGTGTTTCCGGATTTGGGCGAGATCATCCCTTCGCTTGTCCGAGCCGGAGAACTGCGTTCCGTCAGCGGGAAATTTATGTGGACAGGGAAAGAATTCCCTGCCGGAGATTATAGCCTGCGCAATATGGACAAAGAGAGGTACCAGTTGATTAATTCTGTTGATTCTTCCGTAATTACGGAAATGGATGAAATTCAGGCTTTCCGAGAAATACATCAAGGAGCAATCTATTTGCACGAAGGACAGGCTTATGCGGTTTCTTCCTTAGACATAGAGGAAAAACGCGCGGTTGCGTACCCGGTAAGAGATGATTACTATACCGTCCCGTTTGCCATGACCGGAGTTTCCGTCATTAACGAGCAAAAAAGAGAAGAAGTTGGAAGAACTGTTTGCAAATTTGGCGATGTCCGAGTAAATACGGTGATAAGCTCGTATAAAAAGTTGCAATTTCACAATCATCAAAATCTTGGCTATGAAACAATCGAGCCACCTTTAACAAAATCATACGACACCGAAGGTGCATGGATACAGCTGCCATGCGAGGTCGTAGAGTTTTTTTCAAAGTACAATCCAACTAAAGGCGGCAACGCGAAAAGGGCATATCTTGTAACTTATTTAGATGGTGTGGAATTTGCCCTGCAAAATGCAGCGATGATGTCGACTATGACAACATGTGAGGACATTGCTGCAAGTCCGATAAATAATTCTGATATAGGTTCTCCCAATTCTTCTATCTGTATTTACGATATGTTTGTCGGCGGGCTTGGCTACGCCGAGAAAGCGTATGATTTAATAGACACCATTATCCATAATGCCATAAAAATGATTGAAGGCTGCCGGTGCAAGGACGGATGTGCGGCCTGCGTCGGAGATTACCATTTGGATAAAAAAGTTGTTTTATGGGGCCTAAGAAGCATTTTTGATAATATAGAGCCGCCAAAAGTTTCTAAAACCCTTCAAGCACCCACGCTTGACGTCGAACAGAAACCTTTTTCTTTTGACGATATTGAAAAGCGCTGGAGTGAGTTTGTCAATTTCTTCCGCAGCCGAGGAGAAAGATTATCTGGTTTTATAACATCTATAAAATCGGTTAGAACGCATGAAAAAACGTTATTTCTACAGGTGGAAAACGATTTCTGCGCAACTTGGATTATGGAATTAAGTAATAAAGTGCGACTTGAAAATTCAATTTCGCAATATGTTGATGTACCTCCGCAATTCGAGATTCAAGCAGAGTCTAACTGCGATGAGAAACGGATAAACGAAGAAGCGATTCTCCGCCGTTATCAAGATTTGACGTACCATTAACGGGGCTTTTGAGGTATTATTTATGCTTTCAACGGTAAACCTAAACACAGGCCAAAACGAAGCTGTTATGGACGAAAGTCAAGCTTGTCTTGTAAATGCGCAGGTCGGGAGTGGCAAGACGACAGTCCTTATTGCTAAAGTTTTCTATTTGAATCAGATCAAGGGCGTTTCACTTCAAGATATGGCTGTATTCACGTTTACAAACAAAGCAGCCAACGAAATAAAGGGAAGGCTTAAAGCTGTAGATACTGAGATTCCCGAAAGTGCGTTGGATTATTTCGGAACGTTTCATAGCATTGCGCTTAAAATGTTAAAAACACTCGCGCCGCTGGATAGCATCGGTTACTCAAAAGATTTTTCTGTAATAGATGCAGAAGAGAAAATAGATATGGTGAGTGCTTTAATTCATTCTAACGGGCTAAACATCAGGTATTTGAACAAGCTTGAGAGGCGGCTTGAAAATGCATCGAAAGGCCGTTTTTTATACGGAAGCATGAAATATCCGGACGATATGGAAGCGTTGTGGGGTCTATATGCCAGTGAAAAGCGAATCCAAGGCAAAATGGATTTTGACGATCTTATACTGAATATTACAAAACTGCTGCCACAAATCAAATATAGGCCAAAATGGATTATTGTCGATGAGTTTCAAGATACAGACGATAGCCAGATGTCGTTTATTCGCGCTTTAGCAAGCCCTGAGACAAAACTATTTGTTGTGGGCGATCCGAACCAAATTATCTACTCATGGCGGGGAAGCAATCGACAGATATTTGAGACATTCGCAGAGGAATATAATGCAAGACGGCTATCATTGCCGAAGAACTACAGATCCTGCACCACGATTCTGGATGTCGCGAAGTGTTTTCTTAATAATGATGATAAACTATATGGCACCCGAGAATTAGGGGGAAAAATTAAGGTCAGCAATCACTACAACGCCTTTAACGAGGCACAATACATTGCATTAAGCATTTTGGAAAAAGCGAAGGAAGGGCAGAAGTACGGCGATATTGCTGTTTTTTATCGTTTGCAACGGCAGTCTCAGCCATTGGAAGATGTTTTTCAACGAAACAATATCCCTTATGAGGTGTCAATTATAAAGACCATCAAGGATATTCCTGTTCTAAAATGGGTAATTCTTCTTCTAAGAGCTTCGGTCAATCCGCTTGATATTGAATCTGCGGTTTACGCATTGTCTGATGAGCAATTTGGAGAACGATTCAGCAAAGCCTCAGCGCGAAAGATAGTTCGGGCGGCGCGCAATTCCGCTAATACCTCTGCCATTAGACCGGAAAAACAGACTCGCGTTTCCAATGAATCTGACCACCTTAACGATTCCGTCCTTTTATCAAGAATTGATGGGTTTGAAAACTGGTGTAAAAGCAACTCCGACCTTGAAGCTGTTTACGACTACTATTCCTTTGATTCGTATATCAATCCTACCTCATCATCATTCAGCGAAAATAAGAAAAGCATAATCGCTCTCTTAAAGAATATTGCGACGTATATCAGAACGCAGAAATTAGATTTATTTGCAGGAACGAAGGATTTTATCAATTCATCAGCTTTATATTCCGTGGATGTATTGACAGAAAACGGTAGCGCAGAGGCGGACACGGTTAAGTTGATGACCTTGCATTCGTGTAAAGGGCTGGAGTTTAAGCAAGTATATATCATTGGTATAAACGATGGGCTGATCCCATTGTTTACAAAAGATACTGAGGAAGAACAGGAAGAACGTCGTCTTTTCTTCGTTGGTGTAACGCGTGCCAAGGACGCTTTAGAGCTATCATACTACACAAATCCGGAAACGAGTCGTGTCCTCGCAGGCCCAAGCAGATATTTACAGCTTATTCCTCCCCGATTGGTCGATGCTGAGGAACCCATCCAACGAGGCGCTGACCTTCAGTACATTCGCCATGAAATCACCGAAAGGAAGAACTGCGATGATTCGAAGGCTTCTGGTAAGCAGAAGGACGTAGCACAAACGGTTCATCAACGAGCTGTTTGTCACCCTAAATACGGAATCGGAATCGTTATCAAAGAAGATGACAATTTGATTACCGTGTTTTTTGATGGATACGGAGAAAAAGAATTTGTTAAAGCATTTTCCGATCTTGAAGATATTGTTCCATCCTGAAGCAACGCTTTCATCTTCTTTAATTAATGTTATACCACCCCACGAAGATTCAATACATAACGAGATTCAGGTTTTTAACTACAACGACCGCGAAGTCCGAACCGTTCAGAAGGACGGCGAACTGTGGTCCGTGCTGAAAGATGTCTGCGCTATCCTCGGGATTGGGAATAACCGAATGGCCTCTGACCGGTTGGACGCAGACGAAAAGGGGGTAAGTCAGATTGACACCCTTGGCGGGAAGCAGGAAATGACGGTCATTAACGAATCTGGTTTGTACAACGTCATCCTCCGCAGCGACAAGCCGGAGGCAAAACCGTTTCGTAAGTGGGTAACGTCCGAAGTTCTCCCCGCTATCCGTAAAAACGGCGGGTACATCGCGGGCACGAAACCATGACACCAGCGAAGCTGATGGCTTCGTCGCTGATGGTCGCGCAGAAGACGCTTGCCGAACGTGACGCACGCATCGCCGAGCTGACGGTACAGAATCAAATCATGCTTCCCAAAGCTGAGTATTTCGACGACTGCATGGCACGCGGAGGCCTCCTGAATTTCCGCGACACCGCAAAGCTGCTCGGAATGAAGCAAAAGGTGTTCATCGAAAACCTTTTGCAGGACAAGTACCTGTATCGCGACAAGAGAGGCCGGCTTCTGCCGTATGAAAAGCGGAACAACGGCTATCATTTTCTTTTCCAGAAATGCTATTTAGCGTCCGAAACGGGGTATTTTAGTTCCACAAAAGGAACGCACAAAAACCCCGCAAACCATTGGAAATAAAGGAAAAGCCTTGAAACAGTTGAGTTTCAAGGCTTTCTTATTTGGTGCGCGAGGCGGGAGTCGAACCCGCACGTCCGGAGTGGACACTAGAACCTGAATCTAGCGAGTCTACCAATTCCACCACTCGCGCATTTGCGATTGCTCAGACAATATAGCACATCGTGCGTGAAATGTCAATTACTTTTTTGCCTTTTTTCGGAGGGAGCAAAGCTCCCTCCGAAAAGCGGTTTCCGCTTCAAAAGCCGCGTGGCGGCAATGAAGGCATTAAATTTCTGTATGAAATTCGCACACCGGCTCTGCGGCGTTTTCGGACAGGCGGTAGACCGCCTCCGTGTCGCCGTCCATGCGGGAAAGGCACGGGTCGTCGGCGTGATAAAACACGCACGTGCCGCAGGACGAGGAGATCTTGCGCGGCACCGGCGCCATACGCGCCGCAACGCCCGCTTGGGTCAGCGCCCGATGGGTGCGCAGCGCGGCCAGATGCGTATGGAACGTTGCAAGGTACTGCGTCATGCCTTTGTCAGCGTCAGGGAAAACGCTTCGTCCTCCAGCTCCTTGACCGCGACGTCATAACCGGCGTGGTTGGCAAAACGGCTGACGTTCTGCACCGCCGTCCGGTTGTCCACGAACACTTCCAGCGTGTCGGGGTGGTCGGCGTTGACGGCCTTCTGCGTCATGATGACGGGCAGCGGGCAGGAAAGTCCTCTTGCGTCGATCATTTTGCCTTCTCCTTCTTCTGGAAGAACGTGCAGACGACGGAGACGACCGCGAGCAGCACCAGAATGACGATCACGGCGACATGGCCTTCCTTCGTGGAGCCGCCGGTGATGACGGTCTTTGCTTCGTCGGCATACTTCGAAGCGCCGGAGGCAAGACCGAAGTTGTGCGCCAGCGCCGCACCGGCGATCATGCCCAGCACGGTCACGGCGGAGTCGGTGTTGCCTTCGCCGGTCAGGACGAGCTGACGCAGCGGGCAGCCGCCCAGCAGCGCGGAGCCCCAGCCGACGATCGCCATGCCGAGGAAGTTCCACAGGCCGTCCGCGCTTGCGATCGGCTGGCCGACGGTGACAAAGCCCTTGTAGCTCTCGCCGAAGTTGCCGAGGATCAGGTTGCCGACAAGCACCGTGAGGATGATCATCACGGAACCGGTGACGAGCGAGAAGTCCTTGAACATCACGGCGTCACGCACGCCGCCTGCCATGCAGAAGCGGCTTCTCTGGCCGAGCGCGCCGACGACGAGACCGGCGATGATGGAGACGTACCAAGGAGCGCGCGCACCGCCGGGAGCCGTGCCCTTCGTGGTCATCAGGCCGACGACGCCGAGCAGGCAAAGAGCGCCCATCAGGACGGTCGCGACGGGGAAGGCGGCCGCTTCCGGCTTGCTCTGGTTGTAGGAGCGGCGGAGCGTGAAGCCCTTCTTCAGGAACAGAACGCCGACCAGAATACCGGCAATGAATCCGACGAGGCCGAGCAGCGCGTTGGGGTCGCCGCCGCCGATGCGCAGCACCATGCGCAGCGGGCAGCCGAGAAACACAAGCGCGCCGATCATGACGCCCGCGCCCAGCACGAAGCGCAGAATGGGGGAACTGCCGCTTCTGCCCTTAAATTCCTTGGTGCAGATCGCCATCAGCATGGAGCCAAGCAGAATGCCGATGATCTCCGGACGGAAGTAGGCCAAATTGCCGGTGACGATCGCGCCGTCCGCGACCTTCTGACCTGCTCTGTGCAGGCCGAGCGCACCGGCGATGTCGCGCTCGAAGCAGGCGATGCAGAAGCCCATGTTGCCGGGGTTGCCGAGCTTTTGCAGCACAAGCGCCGCGATGCCGATGACGATGCCGCAGAGCATCACGAGCCAGCTGCGCTTGAGAAAGCTGTCTTTTTTCATATGATCTCTCCTTTTTTCTTTGATAACGCCCATGAGCGTTTACCTATTTGAAGTATAACGTAATGTCCGCTTTTTTGTCAACGGTCGACGGGGCGCTCGCTTAAAATTCGGCATTACCGAACGCAAAAAAGGATTGCGCGCCGCCGCCGCGACATGGTATAATACATGGGTAAGGGGGGCTTTTCATGCTCTATTTCGATCATGCCGCGACGTCCTTTCCCAAAGCGCCCAACGTCAGCGACCGGATGAAGTTTTACCTTGACCATGTGGGCGTCAGCATCAACCGCGGCGTCTACGCGCCCGCGCAGGAGGCCGCGCTCGAGACGCTGACGCTGCGTGAGCGCATCTGCGCGCTGTTTCACCATCCCGATCCGACCCATGTGCTCCTGACCTCCGGCGCGACGGCCGCGCTAAACCTTGCACTTAAGGGCTATTTGCGCAAGGGGGATCATGTGCTGGTCAGCGCGATGGAGCACAACGCGGTCATGCGGCCGCTCGTGCAGCTCGGCGTCGAGTTTGATCGCGTGCCGTGCAGTCGCGAGGGCTTCCTCAATACGGCGCTCATCGCCCCGCTGATCCGCGAAAATACGCGCCTGTTTGTCCTGTGTCATGCCTCCAATGTCTGCGGAAGCGCGCAGGATGTCAAAACAGTGTCAGAATTATGTAAACTGCATGGCATTGCGCTGTTGCTTGACGCCGCGCAGAGCGCCGGTCATCTGCCGATCGACTTTCAGGCGCTTGGCCTGAGCGCGATGGCGATCCCTGCGCACAAAGGCCTGCTTGGCCCGCAGGGCATCGGCGCGCTGCTTGTCACGGAGGCGTTTGCCGCCGCGCTCGATCCGCTCATCGCGGGCGGCACGGGCAGCCGCTCGGACTCCGAGGAGCTGCCGCCCTATCTGCCCGACCGCTTCGAGGCGGGCACGCCGAACCTGCTGGGCATCTACGGCTGGTCTGCGGCGATGGATTATGTAAACCAAATAGGCGTTGCCGCTCTCCGCGCACATGAGATGGCGCTGACGGAGCGATTTCTTGAAGGCCTGCGTGCGTGCCGTGCGGTGCGTCTGGTCGGCACGCGGGAACCGTCGCGCCGCGTCGGCGTGATCGCGCTGGACTTTCTCGGCGCGGACAACGCGGAGGTCGCCGACCGACTGGAAAATGAGTTCGGCATCCTGACGCGCTGCGGGATGCACTGCGCGCCCGCCGCGCACAAGACGCTCGACACCTTCCCGCAGGGCGTGGTGCGCTTTTCCATAGGCTGGCAGACGACGCCGCAGGAGGTCGACGAGGCGCTGCGCGCGATCCGAAGGATAGAGGAGGAAGTATTGTGAGAATTGCCGTGATCACCGGCGCCAGCTCGGGCATGGGGCGCGAGTTCGTGCGCCAGCTCCCCGAATGGGAGCGCTTTGACGAATATTGGGTCATTGCCCGCCGCGGCGACCGGCTGGAAGCCCTGCGCGAAGAGACGGGGCTGCCGCTGCGGCCGATCTGCTTGGATCTGACGGAGCCGGACGCCTTTGCGCACTATGAGGCGCTGCTGAAGGCCGCCTCGCCGGAGGTCGGCCTGCTTGCCAACATTTCCGGCTTCGGCAAATTCGGGTCTTACGCGGACATTCCACTGAGCGACAGCCTGCGCATGATCGACCTGAACTGCAAAGCGCCGGTCGCGCTGACGGAATTGACCCTGCCGTATATGAAGGCGGGCGCGAAGATATTGGAGTTGGACTCGCTCTCCGCCTTTCAGCCGGTGCCGTACCTGAACGTCTATGCCTCCACCAAGGCCTTCCTCCTCAGCTATAGCCGCGCGCTGGGCAGGGAGCTGAAAAGTCGCGGCATTCGCGTCATGGCGGTCAATCCCGGGTGGGTCAAGACGGAGTTTTTCGAGCACGCCACGCAGACCAGCCAAACCGGCGTGACCTATTTTAACAAGCTCTACGAGGCGAAGGACGTCATGCACACGGCGCTGCGGCATTTGTACCGAACGAAGAAGGACGTGTCCATTCACGGCCTGCGCGTGCGGCTGCAAGTGGGGCTGGTCAAGCTCCTGCCGCACCGTCTGGTGATGAACATCTGGCTGCGCCAGCAGGGACATAAATAAAGCACGAGGCGCAGTCCCCATGAGGGGGATTTGCGCCTCGTGCTTTTGTTACAGGTCGTAATACAGCGCAAACTCGGCCGGATGCGGCAGACGGTCAAGCTGTCGCGCTCTTGCGCCGTTGCGCTCGATGAGCAGGTCGATCAGTCGCTGCGGGAACACCCCGCCGTGCGTGAGGTAATCGTGATCCTTCCGCAGGGCTTCAAGCGCTTCGGGCAGCGACGCGGGCAGCGCGCCGAGCTTTGCCTTTTCTTCCTCCGGAAGGTCGAAGAGGTTGCAGTCGTAGGGACCCCAGCCCGCTGCGTGCGGGTCGATGCGGCGGCGGATGCCGTCCAGACCGGCCATCAAAATGGCGGCGTAGGCGTAGTAGGGGTTGCACGTACCGTCGGGGTTGCGCAGCTCAAAGCGCTTGTCCTCCGGCGCCTTGGCGTAGGCGGGGATGCGGACAACGGCGCTGCGGTTGGCCATGGCGTAGCCGATGGTCACGGGTGCTTCAAAGCCGGGCACAAGCCGCTTGTAAGAGTTGGTCGAGGGGTTGGTGATGGCGCACAGGGAGGCTGCGTGCGTCAGAAGGCCGCCGATGAAATGAAGTGCGGTCTGGCTGAGCTGCGCGTAGCCCGTCTCGTCGTAAAACAGTGGCCGCCCGTCCTTGAAGAGCTGGATATGCACGTGCATTCCGCTGCCGGCCTCGCCTGCGACCGGCTTCGGCAGGAAGGTGGCGGTCTTTCCGGCCTCGGCGGCGGCATTGCGGATGATATATTTTGCCGCCATCGTACCGTCAGCCAGCGCCGTCATTTCGTCCGGCACGACCTCGATCTCCATCTGACCGCAGCCGCCGACCTCATGATGATGATACTTGACCCGAACGCCCCACTGCTCCATAAGCAGGCAGATGCGGCTGCGCAGGTTGTTGTTGACGTCCATGGGCAGGCAGGCGTGGTAGCCCGCCTTATGGGAGAGCAGGTAGCCGTTGTTGTTATCCGGCGCGGCGCTGTTCCACTCCGCCTGTACCGCGTCGATGTGATAGCCCGCCGCGTTGGGGCGGTTTTCATAGCGCACCGCGTCAAAAAGATAGAATTCATACTCCGGCCCGATCACCACTCGATCCGCCACGCCGGAGGCGCGCATATATTCCACGGCGCGCTTTGCGACGCTGCGCGGGTACTGATCGAACAGACGGTTGTGCGGCCGGTCGATCACCAGCACGTCGCCGATCATGGAGACCGCCTTTGCGAAGGGGTCGACCACGGCGGTGTCCAGATCCGGAACAAATACCATGTCGCTGCTTTCCACGGGTGCGTAGCCGTAGTTGGAGCCGTCAAATCCGATGCCGTAGGTCAGGGTCTCTTCGGTCAGGCGCTGCGCGGGGATGCAAAGGTGACGCCAGCGGCCGTCGATGTCGGTCATTTTGAAGTCGATGATCTCGATGCCCTCGCGTTTGCACATCTGCAAGATGTCTGCCAGTGTCATTGTATCTCCTCCTGTTCATAGAACCGTCCATTTTCATTATAGGCTACCCGATCGCACTTGTCAAGATGCGCTTTTTACGTTATAATCCGGAAAAAGGAGGAAGATGCACAATGACGGAAAAGCTGCGGGCTTACCGCCCGAGAAACGAACAGGAGGCGCGGGACAGGGCGCTGATCCTCGCCTTCCTTGAAAAAAACGATGATGCCTATCTGCGCGACAATCGCGTGGCGCACATGACCGCGTCGGCATGGGTGACGAACGCGGCGCGCGATCGGGTGCTGATGGTGTACCACAACATCTATCGGTCATGGTCGTGGTGCGGCGGCCACGCCGACGGTTCGCATGACCTTTTGGGCGTCGCTCTGCGCGAATGTCGGGAGGAGACGGGACTGTGCGCGGTGCGCCCCGTGACGGAGGACATTTTTTCCGTCGAGGTGCTGACGGTGGACGGTCACGAAAAACGCGGCATCTACGTTTCCTCCCACCTGCACCTGAACGTCACCTATCTTCTGGAGGCGGATGACGGTGCCGCGCTGCATATTGCGCCGGAGGAGAACAGCGGCGTGCGCTGGTTTTCTCCTGAGGAGGCGCTGCGTGCATCGACGGAGCCGTGGTTCGTGCGCCGCGTTTATTCCAAACTCAACGAAAGATTGGAAGAATTTCGGTAAAAACCGTTGTGAATTGTGCCGCAGTGTGGTATCATACGGACAGAAAGCCATTGAATGGAGGTACTTTACATGGCAGAAACCAAGAAAATCCCGGAACGCAGCGAGATTCGCGAAGCGGACAAGTGGGCGATCCATGACATTTACGCGACCGACGAGCTTTGGGAAGAAGACCTGAAGAAGGCCAAGGCGCTGATCCCGCAGTATGCCGAATTTGTGGGCAAGCTGGGGCAGGATGCGCAGACCCTGCTGCGCTACGTCCGTCTGGAGGAGGAAGTCGCCGTGCTTGCCGACGCGCTGGGCAACTATGCCATGCGCCGCAGCGACGAGGACGCCCGCGTTTCCAAGTATCAGGCGATGGTCAGCGGCGTGACGAGCGCCTATGTGGAGCTGAACGCCGCGTCGAGCTTTGCAACGCCGGAGCTGATGGCGATCTCGGACGAGACGATGGAGGCCTTCTACGCCGCGTGTCCGGAGCTGGAGCAGTACCGCCGCTATCTCGACAATATTCGCCGCCGCCGCGCACACATCCTGTCTCCGGCGGAGGAGAAGCTCCTTGCCTCCGCAGGCGAGATGGCAAACGCGCCGGATAACATCTACGGGATGTTCTGCGACGCCGACCTGACCTTCCCCGACGTGGAGGACGGCGAAGGGAAGAAGCATCCGCTCTCGCAGGGCACTTATATTTCCTACATGGAGTCGTCGGATCGCGTGCTGCGCAAGAACGCCTTTGAGGGACTCTACCACACCTACGGCAGCTACAAAAACACCATCGCCGCCGTGCTCTCCGCACAGGTCAAGCAGCTCCAGTTCTTCGCGCAGGCGCGCAAGTACGGCTCTTCGCTCGAGGCGTCGCTCGACGCGACCAATGTCCCGGTGCCGGTCTATGAGAACCTCATCGAAGCGGTGCACGAGAACATGGACAAGATGTATCGCTACGTTGCGCTGCGCAAAAAGCTGCTCGGCGTGGACGAGCTGCATATGTATGACCTGTACACGCCGCTGCTCACGGGAGCGGACAAGCGCGTGACCATCGACGAGGCGAAGAAGAACGTCTACGACGCGCTTGCTCCGCTCGGCGAGGACTACCGCAAGGTGCTCAAAGAGGGCTTTGATAACCGCTGGATCGACGTTTACGAGAACGTCGGCAAGCGCTCCGGCGCCTACAGCGCGGGCGCGCGCGTGCATCCCTTCGTCCTTCTGAACTTCACCGGCACGCTCGACAGCCAATTCACGCTTGCCCATGAGATGGGTCACGCGATGCACTCCTACCTGTCGAACAAGCATCAGAAGCCGCTCGACGCGGACTATGTGATCTTCGTCGCGGAGGTCGCCTCCACCTGCAACGAGGCGCTGTTCATGGAGCACCTGCTGGCAAAGACGACCGACCGCAAGGAGCGTGCCTATCTCATCAATCACTTCCTGGAGCAGTTCCGCACGACGCTCTACCGCCAGACGATGTTCGCGGAGTTCGAGCGCAACATCGGCCGCATGGCGCAGGACGGCACTGCGCTGACGCCCGACGTGCTCAACGCCGAGTATCGCCGCCTCAACCGTCTGTACTTCGGCGACGGCATCGTCCTTGACGACGAGATCGACATGGAATGGATGCGCATCCCGCATTTCTATTACAACTACTATGTCTTCCAGTACGCGACCGGCTACGCCGCCGCCATTGCTCTGTCCCGCCGCATCCTGCGCGAGGGCGAGAGCGCGGTGAAGGATTACCTCGGCTTCCTCTCCGGCGGATGCAGCAAGAGCCCGATCGACCTGCTGCGCGGCGCGGGCGTGGATATGTCCACGACGAAGCCCGTGGAGGAGGCGCTGGCGCTCTTCGGAGAGCTGCTCGACGAGATGGAAGCGCTGATGAAGGACTGAGCCATGGACGAGCTGTTTCTGCCGACGCTGCACACCTTCGAAAACAACAACATCTTCACGGGCAGCTACGGCGCGCTGCGCTTTCGCGTAGAGCCGCACGTTGTCATGGCGACCCGAAAGGATGCGGATCTTGCGGCCAGCTCCATACGCTGCGAATATTGGCACGGTGCGCTGTGCTATGAAAAGAGCACGATGGAGGGGGAGCGGACGTTTCCCATGTCTCCGGAGGGACGCGCCGAGATGAAGTCCTGGCTGGAAGAAAACATATAAAAAAGAAGGTTCAGGGGGGTAAACGCCCTCCGAACCTTTCTTGAACATCCGAAGGGAGGTGAGGAGAATGAAACGATGGATCGCGGTGCTGCTGCTTCTGGCGCTCATGCTCACGCTCTGCGCCTGCAAAAAGGACAAGGCCGAGACGCCCGAGAAGAGCGAGTATACCTTCCTTGTCGTACATAAGGACGGCACGGAGAAAAATGTCGTTCTGAGCTGCACGGGAAAGACACTGGCCGAGGATCTGCTGGCCGAAAAGCTGATCGAGGAGTCGGCGGAGAGTGCAGGCTTCTATGACGTGGTTGACGGCGAAAAGGCGGACTAGAACGACGGCGAGGCATGGTGGTGCTTCTACTGCAATGACGAGGCGCTGACGGTCGGCGTCGGCGACGTGACCCCCAAGGAGGGAGACGTCTTCAAAGCCGTGTTTACAAACGGAATGAACTAATATAAAGCAGGCAGCTGCAAGGTCTTTGCAGCTGCCTGTATCTTTACTTTGCGTATTCGATCGCTTTGGTTTCCCGAATGACATTGACCTTGATCTGGCCGGGGTATTCCAGCTCCGACTCGATCTTCTTTGCAATGTCGCGCGCGAGGAGGATCATATTGTCTTCCGACACCTCTTCTGGCTTGACCATGATGCGAACCTCACGACCCGCTTGGATGGCGAAGGACTTCTCAACTCCGGGGTAAGAGCCGGTCAGTTCTTCCAGTTTTTCCAGACGGCGGACGTAGTTTTCCACATTCTCGCGGCGCGCGCCGGGACGGGCGGCGGAGATCGCATCAGCGGCTTGTACGAGGCAGGCGATGACGGTGCGCGGCTCTACATCGTTGTGGTGCGCCTCAATGGCGTGGATCACGTCGGGCGACTCGTTATACTTGCGGGCAAGCTCCACGCCGAGCTGAACGTGGCTGCCTTCCATCTCGTGGTCGACGGATTTGCCGAGGTCGTGCAGCAGACCTGCGCGCTTTGCAAGCGCGACGTCCACGCCGAGCTCGCTTGCAAGCAGACCGGCGATGTGCGCAACTTCGATGGAGTGGTTCAGAACGTTCTGACCGTAAGAGGTGCGGTATCTCTGACGGCCGAGGAGCTTGATCAGCTCCGGATGCAGTCCCATCACGCCGGTCTCGAAGGTGGCGCGCTCGCCCTCCTGCTTGATGACGCGATCGACTTCCTTGCGCGACTTCTCCACCAGATCCTCGATGCGGGTCGGATGGATGCGGCCGTCCGCGATGAGCTTCTCCAGCGCCAGCCGAGCGACCTCGCGGCGGATAGGATCGAAGGAGGAAACGGTGATCGCCTCCGGCGTGTCGTCGATGATCAGATCGACGCCGCTGATGGCTTCCAGTGTGCGGATGTTACGGCCTTCGCGGCCGATGATGCGGCCCTTCATCTCATCGTTGGGCAGCGGGACAACGGAGACCGTCACCTCTGCGGTGTGGTCGGCAGCGCAGCGCTGGATCGCCGTGGAGATGATCTCGCGGGCAAGCTGCTCCGCGTTGTCCTTGGTCTGCGTCTCGATCTCCTTGATCTTCATGGCCGCGTCGTGGCGGCACTCGTTTTCCAGACTCTTGATGATCTGCACGCGTGCCTCATCCTGCGTCAGGCCGGAGATCTTTTCCAGCATTTCCAGCTGGCTCTTCTTGATCAGATTGACTTCTTCCTGTGTCGCCGCGATCGCGGTCTGACGCTTGCGCAGGTCGTCTTCCTTGCGCTCGAAGGCGTCTAACTTCTTGTCCAGCGACTCTTCCTTCTGTTGCAGCCTGCGCTCCTGCTTTTGCAGGTCGGCGCGGCGTTCCTTGACTTCCTTTTCGTATTCCGTGCGGTTTTTATGGATCTCTTCTTTGGCTTCGACAAGCATCTCGCGCTTTTTATTTTCGCCGCCCTTGAGGGCTTCGTTGATAATGCGCGTGGCTTCGCTTTCCGCGCTGCCGATCTCACGTTCGGCAACTTTCTTGCGGTAGACCGTGCCGACAAAGAAGAATAACACAGAGCAAATGGCGATAATGATCGCCCAAATGTACCATCCCATGTCCCGCGAATACACCTCCTGTTTCGTAAAATTGGGTCTTGTGCTGAATAAGTCAGATAAAGCAACGCTCACCCGTATCACCCCTAATACGAGCAAACCAAACTAATCCACCGTTTATTGTACTGTCCACATTCCCTGATGTCAAGTTTTTTTTCGCGTTCTGTGTGTTGACAGGCGGATGCGGAAATGGTAAGATAAGGACGCTTGCCCTTCGGTGCAGGCAGCCGCGCGGGCATGATGGAATTGGCAGACATGCGAGATTTAGGTTCTCGTGGAGCGATCCGTTGGGGTTCGAGTCCCCATGCCCGCACCAAAAGAGACAAACAAGCTGAAACAAGCCTGTTTGTCTCTTTTTATCCCACAAA
>USIH01000029.1 GCA_900554705.1 uncultured Eubacteriales bacterium | reverse complement strand
TGAAGCGCTCGATGTCCTGCCGCGCAAGCTCGCCGATCTTCTTGAGCATCGCGCCCTGCTTGCCGATGATGATCCCCTTGTGGCTCGCCTTCTCGCAGTAGATCGTAGCGTCCACGTCGACCACGCCGTTATCCCGCTCGGAAAACTTCGTGATCTCGACCGCCGTTCCGTGCGGGATCTCGCGCTCCAGATTCCAGAGCAGCTTTTCCCGAATGATCTCAGCGATCACCTGACGCTCCGGCTGATCGGAGGTCATATCCTCCGGAAAGAAAAACGGGCTTTCTGCGGCATATTTCTCGCACTCTTTGAGAAGCGTCTGCACACCGTCTCCGAATTTTGCCGCAATGGGGATCACCGCGTCAAAGGAAAACGCCTGCTGGTACGCAGCGATCACCGCAAGGAGCTTCTCCTTTTCCGGCACGGTGTCGATCTTGTTGATCACCAAAATCGCAGGCGCGCCGCTCGCCTTGATCTGTTCGATCAGTGCCTCCTCCTGCTGTCCGACGTTCGCGATCGGGTCGACCAGCAGCAGGACAACATCCACATCCGCGACCGACTCCTTCACAACGCCGACCATATAATCGCCGAGCTTCGTGCGCGGCTTATGGAATCCGGGCGTGTCCATGAAGACAAGCTGTGTATCTCCGCGTGTAATGACGCCACAGATACGGTTTCTTGTCGTCTGCGGTTTATGCGACACAATGGCGATCTTCTCACCGGCCAGATGATTGATTAGGGTGGATTTTCCCACATTCGGCCGTCCGGCAATGGTGATGATTGCAGATTTCTGCTTCATTTTGTTTCTCCTATATAAAATTCAAAGTACATTTGATCTTCTGCTTTCCGCGTATGACCCCCGTCGACCTTTCCGACGATGCCGCCCATTTTGCGGTAAAACGCCTGCGCGTTCCGATTATGGATATTGCAGCCGCAAAAGAATTTCGTCAGGCCGCGCGCCCGGCAGACCTCGCGCATATGCGCAAAGACGCGGCGTCCGAGTCCCATGCCCTGATACGGCGGCAGGATATACAGTGAGTTCAGGCAAAGTTCAAAATCCTTATACACACCGTTGGGAAACGCGCCATAGTAAAAGTATCCGGCACACTGCGCGCCGTCCATCATCAGGTAGACTGTCTGCTGCGCGATCCGCAGCGCGTCTTTCTGGTGGTGCAGTGCATAATCAAAAGCGTCGATCTGCTCGTCCTCATAAATGCCGCGATACGTCGCGTCCCATGCGCGTCTGCGCGTCTCCGAAAGGAGCGGGACATCCGCTTGCATGGCTCTTAAGAAGGTGATCATCGCGTCAGCCCCAATTTGGCAGCGATCTGTTCCTCGCGTATCCGCATCTGCCGCTTCATCTCGCCCTCATCCACATGGTCGTAGCCAAGCAGGTGCAGAATGGAATGAATGGTCAGGTATCCGACCTCCCGTTTCAGCGTGTTGCCAAAGCGCTTTGCCTGATCCTTCGCCCGCTCAATGGAAATGCACATATCCCCAAGCGGCAGCATCCCGCTCTGAGGATCCAAGAGGTCGCTGACATCGGACGGAAACGCGCCCGCCGTAAACTCAAACATCGGGAAAGACAGCACGTCCGTCTCGCGGTCGATCCCGCGCGTTGTGCGGTTGATCGTCCGTATCGTCGCATCATCCGTAACAAGCACGTTGATCTCGCACGGGACGAAGACGCCCTGCTCTTCCAAGGCGGTACGAATGCAGCGCTGCAAGTGCACGGAAAGCGCCGGACTGTTGTCCTTTCGGTTGGTGTAGCGGATCAAAATTCGATGTTTCATCGGTCAAACTTCTTTCTGTAAACCTTTTTTTGTGCCGGAAGCTGCGTCTTTTCTCCCTTTTCATACGCCGCGATGATCTGCTGCACAAGCGCATGACGGACAACGTCACTCGCCGTCAGGCGGCAGATCGCAATATCCGGAATGTTCTCAAGAATGCGCACCGCGTCCTTAAGGCCGCTGGTTTTGTCCGTCGGCAGGTCGATCTGGGTAATGTCACCGGTAATCACGATTTTAGAGCCAAAGCCGAGGCGGGTCAGGAACATCTTCATCTGTTCGCGCGTCGTGTTCTGCGCCTCATCGAGGATAATAAAGCTGTCGTCGAGCGTGCGCCCGCGCATATACGCCAGCGGCGCGACCTCGATGTTGCCGCGCTCCAGATATTTTTGGTAGGTCTCCGCCCCGAGCATATCATAAAGCGCATCGTAAAGCGGACGCAGATAGGGATCGACCTTGTTTTGTAGATCGCCCGGCAGGAAACCCAGCCGCTCCCCCGCCTCGACCGCCGGTCGGGTGAGGATAATGCGGTTGACCGTTTTGGCTCGAAACGCGGCGACTGCCGCCGCAACGGCAAGGTAAGTTTTTCCCGTTCCGGCAGGGCCGACGCCGATGGTAATGGTATTCTTACCGATCGCTTTCATATAGCGCTGCTGACCGAGCGTTTTTGCCTTGATCGGCTTTCCCTTTGCGGTGATGCAAACGACATCCTTGGCCATGTCGTTGATCTTGTCGTCGTTGCCGCTGTTGACCAGCTCCAACACATAGCGCACCTTCTGCTCATCCACGGGTTCTCCCTTGGCCGCCAGCGTCAAAAGTCCTTCGATCGCGCGCGCAGCGCGGTCGACCTCCTCCTCACCGCCGCTCACCTTCAGCTCCGTGCCGCGATTGGTGATGCGGACATCATAGGTCTGTTCGATGCGCTTGATATTTTCGTCAAAAGAGCCGAACACATTGATGATCTGTTCAATTCGTTCGGCGTTGATCATTCGTTCGCTCATTTTCGTCTCCTTCGTTAGTGCCCTTGAGCGGCTTCAGGACAGCGATCATTTCCTCGCACGCGCTCTGCGCATGAAACACGGAAAGGTCGCCGCTCTGCAAATAATTGCCGTCGGAGCGCAGGATCGTCCCCGCCGTCATATCCGCCTTGACGGATCGCTCCCAAGCGGCCGAGAGCAGCCGCTGCGAATCCGGCCGTGTTTCGGGCTGCAAGGTGTACTCACGGTACGTCTCCGTCTCCAGCCACAGCGGGAAGCGGTATCCCGGAAGCGTCAGCTCCGTTACCTGAACCATTTTATCACAATTCTTCTCGGAAATCCAACTACTTCCGAATAAATTTATTCTTTTTCTTCCCACGACCAGAGTTCGGTGCGTCCACTGCCTGCCGGTGTAGGTTTTTATCATTGTCACCGACGGCGTGACCAGCGTTCCGGTATGCCACGTCTTTGCGTAGATCTCACCGTCGGCACAGACCTCTCGAATAAACAGCCCGTAGTCCTCATAGCCGGAAACGAGCACCTGACCTCTTTTTACCGCGTCGCCCGCCGCGCACAGCTTCATGCCCTGATATACCTGCACATTGGTCAAAATGCCGTCGCGCTGCGCAACCAAATGTGCAAGCGGATAGTCCGGAATATCGGACGAAGGCGCGCTGCGCTCCGTTACAAGGACTGTCAAAAGCGCTCCGGTTCGGTTCGTTGCGACCCATGAAAGCTCCGGCAGCATGGAGATCATTTGATTTTTCGTTTCCTCCAAGGAAATACGGTTGCCATGCATCCCGATCCGTACCCCAAGCGCATCCAATGCCTGTGTAATCTTTTGCGCGGAGACGCGGTCATTTCCCTCAACCCGTATGACCCACACAAAGGATGTCAGATAGAAGCTGAGAAAAATCGCCAAAAGCATTCCAACCGAAAAAACGGGGCGGTGCAGCAGCTTCTTTTGCAGGAGCGGGACACCATATTCGGAAACGATCTCAAATTCGCCGAGACTTCGCCGGACGATCTCCTGCGCCGCTTTTCTATCCTTTCGCAGCAGGCTGATTTGCAGCGTAAACTCATCAAGCGGGCAAATATTCCAATAGGAAATATCGCGTTTTGAGAGCAGATTCAGCGTCAGCTCGGGCGACGCGCTTCGGATCTCCATACGTACATAACCACGAAGAAAACGAATTGCTCCGATCATTGCGTTTCCTCCATCAGAAGCGACTGGATCTTTCCTCGGATCTCAAGGTTCTTTTTTGTCATCCGCCAAATTGTCAGTTCACTGCCGCTCACCGTGAAAACACCGCGACGGACGGCAACACGAATGCATAACGCTCCATACTCTAAAATGCCGTGATGGTTCTCAATGGAGATACTGCTGCTGCCGCGCAGGCGTGTCAGCGGAACATCAGCGAGTGCTTCCGCCGGTATGTCCATTTGCTCGCCGAAAACCTCGGCAAAACGCTTTTTCATTTCATCACCTACCAAGAGCATTCTATGCGCGGGGAGGCAATTTTTTCCGTTTGCCGCATATATTCTTTCGGGGGGATTGGTGTGAAGCGGTTTGTTCCTTATTTGATTTGCGTCGCCGCAGGACTTCTTTTGGCGGCGTTTCCGGCGGAAGCCTCAACCGGCGTGATTGAGGGGCTTCGTCTGTGCGGGAGCAGGGTCATTCCGGCGCTGTTTCCGTTTTTCATCCTTTCTAAATTTCTGATCGCCTCCCTTCCGGCGCTGCCGTCTTCACGGGTGATGTGTCTCTTTGGCGTCAGTCCGCGCTGCTTTTCCGCGTTATTCGTCAGTTTCCTCGGAGGCTACCCGCTCGGCGCAGCGACGCTTGTTTCGCTTTATGAACAGGGGCAGATCGAGCGCGAAGACGCGCGGCGCGCCGTGCGCTTCTGCAACAATTCCGGCCCCGCATTCTTTCTCGGAATGATCGGAAGTGCTTTAGGAGACATCCGCGCCGGACTGATCCTCTATTTGATCCACTGCGTCAGCGCGCTTTTGGTCGGCTTGACGCTCGCTGAACCCTACGCGCGCAGGACGTGCAAAATCCAAAAAGCACCCACCAAAGCAGAAGAAACCGCAACAGAGTGCTTCCTTCGCTCCGTGGCGGACAGCAGCGCGGCTCTGTTACAGATCAGTGCCCTTGTCATCGTGTTCTCTGTGGTCAAATGCCTTTTGGGGACACTTCTGCCCATCGACCGACTATCGTCGAGCGGGAAAGCGCTCGCACTCGGATGTCTGGAGCTGACAAGCGGCGTCGCGATCCTCCCCGTGGGCGCATATGCCTTTGTGATCGGCGCTTTTCTCATGGGTTGGGGCGGCCTTTGCGTGCATATGCAAACCCTTGCGCTGTGCGCGCCGCTCGGTGTGCGATCCGTATTTTTGCCGAAACTGCTGCACGGCATTTTCTCCGCAGCACTCGCGCTGCTCTACCTGCGCAGAGACGCCGCCTCGCTTATTTACGCTGCCGCACTGCTCGGTGTTTGCGTTCTTTTTTCACAGATACGAAGAAAGGGCTGGACATTCACTGCCGCGCTGAGGTATAATAACAAAAGAGGTGAACGAAAATGCTGTTTCGAAAAAAAATAGACCGATTTTGCTCCTACTGCGTGCATTCCGGCAAGATTGATCAAGAAACCTATCTCTGCTCTAAAAAGGGGATCGTTCCCTCCTGCCACCGCTGTCGCCGCTTCCGCTATGATCCGCTCAAGCGCGTCCCGACGCGCATGAAGCCGAAGGATTTTTGCAGCTTCGATGACGCCGATTTTTCCCTTTGAACTCCAAATGACCCGACTGTGCACTCACAGTCGGGTCATTTTTATACATCCTCGCCTTGTGCTTCCCGACAATAAGGACAGACACCCTTGTGAAGCGTCATGATGCGGTACCATTCGTCCTCATCTATGGGAAACAGGCAGACCGCTTCCTCCTCGTCGAAATAGCGGCACGTTTCACACGCCGTCATCAGCGGAACACCTCTCCCTCCGCGTCGTAGACCTCCAGTCTGCGGCAGGTCACAAGCGTCGGCTTTTTCAGATAACGCTCCACGGCCGACGCAAGCAGCATCGGATTGAGCGACGGGTTCTGCGCCGCGATCCTCGCGGAGAGGCAAATTGCCTGCTGCTCCTCCCGCAGCTCCACGCGGAAGATAAGCGGACGAATGTCCGCCTCCTCCATGCCGCGCTTCGTTCGCTTCTCCACAAGCAGCGTTTCGCGCGAAAAGAGCGCCCCGACGTCCTGCGCAGTGGGCGCTTCTGCGTCAAATTGCAGCGTCATGGTGACGTCCAGTTGCGTCAGGTACTTTGCTTTTCTTCCGCTCTCGTAGACCTCACGCACACAGACGCCCTCCGGCAGGACGGCATTCATATCCTCCGGCCGGATCACAATGTCGGCATCCAGTTCATACTCCATGATCTCGCATACACTTTCCGTGCCGACGCTCAGGGGCAGCAGCATGGAGACGTAGGCGTGCGGCGTGTAGCCCTGAGAATGGTGCAGAACGACACCGGCGCGGCGAAAGGCGCGCTGCATGAGGCGCATGGTATCCAAGTGCGACATCCAAATGGCGCGCCCTGTTTTTTCAAACAGCATCCTACGCATTGCACTTTCCCTCCTCCAAGAGGCAGTTTGCACCACACGCGTTGCAGCTTGTCCGGCAATCCGGCGTCGTCTCGCTGCGATAGGCCTTCTGCCGCTCGCGTCGCAGATAGGAAAGCGCAACACCGTCGGAAAGGACGTCCCACGGAAGCAGCTCGTCTGCGCCATAGCCGCGCGTTGTGTAAAAGTCGGGGTCTATCCCGCAGGCTTCCAGACTGTCTATCCAAATCTGATAGGAAAAATACTCCTCCCACGCATCCAGCTTCGCACCACGCCGCACGGCTTCTTCCAAAACGGCGCCAAGGCGCCGGTCGCCGCGCGCCAAAACGGCCTCCAGCCTGCTCAGATCTGCGCTGTGCCAGTTGTATTCGATGCTCTTAGAGGGCATATTCTCTTTGAGCAGCCGTTGTCGCCGTAAATACTCCTCCGGCGTGATCTGCTTTTCCCACTGGAACGGAGTGAAGGGCTTCGGCACAAAATATGCCGTTGCAACATGGATACGGACGCCGCGCTTTTTATTTGAAGCAAATTCGCGCCATGTTTTAAGCACCTTGTAGACCAACTCCGCAATGCCGAGCACATCCTCGTCCGTCTCCGTCGGCAGTCCAAGCATAAAGTAGAGCTTTACATTATTCCAGCCGCCTTCAAAGGCGATCCGGCACGTTGTAAGGATCTCTTCCTCGGTGACGTTTTTATTGATCGCGTCGCGCAGCCGCTGGGTTCCGGCCTCCGGCGCAAAGGTCAGGCCGCTCTTTCGAACCTTTTGCAGGCGCAGCATCAGGTCGCGTGAAAAATTGTCCGCACGAAGCGACGGCAGTGAAAGATTGATCTTTCGGCTCTCGCAGTAGTCAAGCATCCGGTCGGCAAGTTTCGGAAGCTCCGGATAATCCGAAGTAGAGAGGCTGGAGAGCGTGATCTCATGGCAGCCGGAGTTTTCTAAGGATTCCACCGCCTGACGGTACAGCACCTCAGGACTGCGCAGACGCACCGGCCGGTAGGTAAATCCGGCCTGACAGAACCGACAGCCGCGAATGCAGCCGCGCATTACCTCCAGATTGGAGCGGTCATGCACGATCTCCGTATTCGGGACGATAATATCCGTCGGATAGAGTGCCTCGTCTAAGTTTTGAATGATCCGTTTTGTCACCTTTCGCGGCGCGTCTGCCAGGACACGGATCTGCGCAAGCGTCCCGTCCGCATTGTAGACATGCTCATAAAAGGACGGAACATAAACGCCCTCGATCTTCGAAACGGCGCGCAAAAATTCTTTCTTCGTCCAATCCTCGCTTTTTGCCTTGCGATAAAGTGTAAGGATCTCCGGCGTCATTTCCTCGCCCTCGCCGATGCTGAAAAAGTCGACGAAATCGGCCAGCGGCTCCGGATTATACACACACGCGCCGCCCGCGAACACCATGTGCTCAAGTCCGGTGCGTTCCTTCGCATGGATGGGAATGTTGCCCAAACGCAGCATATTGAGAATGTTTGTATAGCTCATCTCATAGCCGACGGTAAAGGCGATCATATCAAAGTCGCTCAGTGGGTCCCCACTTTCCAGCGCGTAGAGCGGCAGCCCGTTTGCGCGCATGGCATTCTCCATATCGCCCCAAGGCGCAAACACGCGCTCGCACCAAACGCCGTCCATGCGGTTCATCACCGCATAGAGAATACGCATTCCGAGATTAGACATTCCGATCTCGTAGGTATCCGGAAAGCAGAACGCGACCCGCAGATCGACTTCTTCCTTCTTCTTAATGATCTCGTGATATTCGCCGCCGACATAGCGTGCCAGTTTCTGCACCGTCGGCAGGATGCGTTCCAGTGTGTTTGTCATCTATCTCCAACCAAACTCAAAAGATATTGTCCGTATTCCGTCATTTTCAGTTCCTGTCCGATGGTACGAACGTGCTGCGAGGAAATGAATCCTCTGTGCCACGCGATCTCCTCCGGACAGGCGATATAAAGTCCCTGCCGTGACTGCACCGCCTCGACGTATTGCGCCGCGTTGAGCATACCCTCCGGCGTTCCGGTATCGAGCCACGCCATCCCGCGCTCCATCAGCTCCACATGGAGCTTGCCGCGCTTGAGGTATTCCTCGTTGAGCGACGTGATCTCCAGCTCCCCGCGCGCGGACGGTTTTAGGGTCTTTGCAAGGGCGACCGCGTTTTCGTCGTAGAAATAAAGCCCCGGGACGGCATATTTGGATTTCGGCTTCGCGGGCTTTTCTTCAATGGAGAGCACACGGTTGTCTTTGTCAAACTCCACCACGCCGTAGGCCGTGGGATCCTTGACCGGATAGCCGAAAATCGTCGCGCCGTCCTTGCGTGCCGCGGCGGTACGCAGCAATGCGTCCAAATCGGAGCCGTAAAACAGGTTGTCGCCCAAAATGAGGCAGCACGGCTCCCCCGCGATGAATTGCTCGGCGATCAGGAAAGCGTCCGCGATCCCACGCGCAACATACTGAATGCCGTAAGAGAGCCGAATACCAAACTGGCTGCCGTCGCCAAGAAGACGCCTATATGCCTCCACATCCGGCGGTGCCGTGATCAGCATGATCTCATCACAGCCTGACATAAGCAGCACCGCCAAGGGATAGTAGACCATCGGCTTGTCATAGATCGGAATGAGCGGCTTCGATACCGCTTTTGTCATCGGATACAGGCGGCTGCCCTTTCCTCCGGCGAGAATGATACCCTTCATAACGCGCCCCTTTCTGAGGTGTTCATATAATTCCGTAATACTTCAAAAGACGCTTGCGCTCGGCGCTGAGCTTCAGGCTTTGCAGCGGGGAGTTTTTGCGTTCCCGACGTGTTTCTTTCCAATATCGGAAGATGCGGCGAAGCCAGACCGATGGCAGGAGCCACACGTGCCGCCGCAAGATCGGATAGTCGCGCATCAGATGCTTGGCCGGCGGGAACAATGATCCGACAACTCCGCCGCGCTTTCCGGTTGCCGCCGCGGAAAACGTCAGCGCCGCGGAATGCTGCCTGCTCTTGTCTGCCGTGCCGTAGATACCGGCAGACAGAATATCCTCCAGCATCGGCAGCCGATCGGCTTCGATCTCTTCCCAAACAGGCGGGAGCGTTAGTCCCAGATCTTCCCGTGCGATCCGAAAAACCGAAGCCGCGAAGCGCTCTGCGTGGAGCGCCTTACACTGGAAGCGAAGCCGTTCCCAGTCGACACGCGCTGCATAGCGCTGCGCCCACAGGCCAATATCGCAAACCTGCCGGATGCCAAAGCCGCTATGTATGAAATGCTTATAAGCGTGCAGCAGCAGATAGAGCAGGTGGTCATGCGGGCAAAGCGAGCGGACAGCCGCCCCATTTGGCAGAGAATATACCTCTGCCCGCCGAAACGCATCGGAAAAGGCTTCCTGAAAACGCACGGGCATATCCGGCGAAAACAGGCTGCGGTGCAGCTCAACATATAGCGAATCCATTCGCCAGCCGACTTCATGGTCTCGTTCGAGATCGGCCTTGGGATCGCAGGTCATGCCATATGCGCGCAGCGCGTTACAAGTTTCGTCGATCAGTTGCGGCGCTACATAGAGATCTTCATCCGCGCTTTGCCGCAGCTCGCCGTCCGGATAGAGCGAACGGCACAAAATTCCCTTGACGACCACGGGGGTCGATCCGCGCTCCTCCAAAAAATGATATAGCTGCAAAAACGCCTCCGTGCGAAGCGACTGCGCCATCACCTGAACTTTGCTGGCGCGGCGTGCAGCGGGCAGTCCCTGCCAGTCTTTCGCCGCAGGCGCGGCATACACCGCCTGCAGCACCAGAGGCTGCACCTTGTGGAGCGCGGCCAATTCCATCAGGGCATCCAATTCTTCATTAGAAGCAGCCGTCCATGAGACCGCTTCCCCGCGCAGCGCCGAACGAAGCGCCTCAAGGAGGTGTTGTTGAAGAGCGTTCATAGATCATTTCCTCAAGCAGCGCATAATATCCACCCTACATTTTTTCGCCCGCGAATTACCGGCAAAACCGTGAAAAGCGTAAACAGCTGTGTGGGTGGCTGTTTACGCTGAGACGGACAAAACTATTTTTGCTTTTTGAAGCGGGAAAGGCGCAGACGCAGCCAGTCGTCGATCACGAAAAGGGTGTGGCGAAAGCGGAACAGCCACGTCCAAAGCGTCCGATAAACACGGTAGATAAGATTGCGATCGGTAAACCGCCTACCTTTCCGGACAAAAGCCGTTGCCAACGCAATCATCTGCTCCTCACGTATCCCTTTTTCCAGCTGCCACTGATGGTCGCCGCACATGGTGTAGCTCCCGTCCTTACCCACCTTTACGATGCGGTGCAGCACGAAAGCGCCGTCCACTCTCCTGTAAAGCGGAAGATCGTTTTTCTTCAGCTTTTTCGGAAGCGGCGACAGCGTCACCTGATCCCTGCCCCCGAGTATAAAGGGGTACATACTGGTACCGGTGACCGTCAGAGAAAAGGAGCCGCCGGTAGATAAGATCTCCTGCAAGAGCGGATAAACGTCCGCAAGGTTAACCATTTTCGTCTGACGGAGCAGTTCCGGCTGCTCCATTGTTTTACTCAAGGCAGTCCGCTTCCTTCAGCTTTTCGATGAATTCCTCGGAGCATTTGCGCGCAGTCGGTTCATCGACCTCATATTCGCGCAAAAGCGCCGCCGTCAGACCGTCGACATCGGAGCCCTTCTCCAGCTCGCGCCAGAGAAACGCGCCGGAATCATTTAACGTGATCATACCGTTAAAATCAACGGACGCTGCGCCAACCGGCACCACAATGTTTGAGCCGGCGATGCTGCGCAGAATAAATCCATTTTTAATCTTCATGTTCAAACCTCTCTCCACTCATTGTTTCATACGACAGCCTTGCGGCTGAAATATCCATATTGCAGGAAAGCTCCCAGATCTTGCCCGTCTGAATGAGGCGGTCGATCATATCCAGGCACTGCATTTGGGCTTGTGCGGACACGGAGCGCGCTGTCTGATCCATCAGGCAGAACACTGCCTCCTCCGTGGTGAGCCGACGCATGGTATTCTCCGCCGCCCGCCTGACCACGGCGATCCCACCAAGCTCGGCGCGCGCGTTGCGGCTGCAATCATCCTTACCGCTCCACGGCGTCCCGTAAACAAAAACCTTGCCGTCAAGGAAACGCAGCGCCGGTTTGTCGTCGTTTAGAATATAGGCGCGATCTCCGAACAGGCACAGCCAAAGGCGAACGTGCGTCGATTTTCCGGTGCCGCACGGCGCGGAGAAAAGATATGCCTTCCCGTCGACCACGACGCAGGACGCATGGAGCATCATTCCGCCAAAATGCAGGAGCTGTCGATAAAAGCTGCCGCCCGTCGCAAGATACTCGCAATCCTCCAGTGAAAGGTGCGGATTTCTCTCCATAAGAGCCTTTGCATCGGAACGGATCACAAGATCCGGCTGCTGCTCTTCACAGGCATACGGCGCTGCCTGCGTCATCACGCGCCCGAACGAGTCCATTTGCACGATCAGGTCAGCGATTTTGTAAGTACCCATCCAAATTTCATCCTTTAGCGATTTGTTTCATTATACCATACAGAGGCAGTCAAATCAACGGGAAATTTGTCACCGGCTGTCATATCACCTACACGGATGCGTCAACACGTAGTGCGAAGAGCACGATCTCGGCCGCCTGCTCCGATACACAAAAGGACTGATTCTCAAAACCAAGCGACCTTGTCGAGTCGGAGGATAGCACGGCGTGAAGTCCCTGTGCATCCGCTGTCCAACAAAGCGCACCGTTTCCGATGCCCCCGCCGACCGTGATCCCACCGCGATCCAAATGCAGCGTGCGGCGCTTGCCATGGGAAAGCACGGAAGCGCCGTTCCCGTCGTGCCGAACCCTCCAGAGCAGTTCGGCAGAGACGACAAGCGTCCCGTCCTCATTCGGCGCGGAGATCGCGACCGTCTCCCCGTCCGGTGCCAAGGCAAACCAGTTTTTCCCAATATGCGTCGCAACGAGATAGCGCCCTTGATCCATTGGCAGCCCGTCCCACGCTTCAACGCCGACGTTCACATATTCCTTCGCGCCACAGCTTTCACAAACACCTTCATTATAGCTGTGTGCCTTGCGGCTCAGCATCATACCGGCGGAGATGGCAGCGCCACAGTCGTTGCACCGGCTGTCCGCTACCGCGCCGCATTCGGTGCAACTCGGCTGCACGCTGACGCCGACCGAGAAATTCGTATGATCGCAGACAGAGAGCGAAAAGTCGCTCTGAGAAACAAGATACTCCCCTGCCGCATTCTTCGCGCGAATGCTAAGCGTGTAGTTTCCCGTCGTCAGCGCGGTGAGCCGCAGAGATTCGTTCATTTCATTGATTACAAAGGTCTGCGTGTTTGGATAGGCAAAGGCCGCGCTGACGCAATCTCCTGCAGCATTCGTCACCAAAATGCTGACCTCGGTGATCGGCGAATGCACGGAGGCCAAACTGCCCCACACATAAGGCGGCGACTGATAGGAATAGGACAGTCCGCCTGCCGTATAAGCATCCTCTTGCCAGAAAATAATGTCACTCTGGTCAGTAACTTGCAAAGGACTGTCATAGATCGTTCGCAGGCCTTGCGCGTTCTGCGCACTGATCACCATGCGGTACTCCCCCGCACGAAGCGACGACAGTAAAAATCTGTCGTTGAGCGCAGCAAGGTCAAAACAAGCACCTTCCGGTACCGCTGCGGCGTCAAGCAGTGTATGGTTTTTTTCATCCGTCACGCTGACGGAGACAAAGGTCAGCGCAGATACATCGGAGAGTACCGCGCCTTGCAAATAACGGCTGTCTCCCTCGCAGAGCAGGAGCGGCGCATCAAAGCCGCAAAGGCTGATCGCGTCTGCCTTGACCAAAAACGTCTGTTCTGCCAGCGTTACCGGCCCCGCGTCGTTTTCCGCCGTGATCTCCAACGTGTAGGAACCGGCGGCGAGCCAGCCGATCGGCAAAACAAGGTCTTGCAGCAAGATCGTCTTTTTTCCGCCGTCGCTTGTCGCTGAAATCAGCGTTCCATCATACGCAACAAGGCGCACGGTGACGGCGTGAAGTTCCGAGTCATCGGAGGCGACGCTTCCCTTCAGTTGTATCTTTTCACCGCTCGCATACACCTGCTTTAACGAGAATCCGTCCATATGGATGGGATCGTTCTGCTTCCAGACGGCAAGCTCCTGCTGCACAAGCGTCTCCTGTCCGTTTCCCGACACCGCAGTCAGGACAAGCCGATAGCCGCCAAACGGAAGAACCATTCCGTCCAACTGATCCAGCGAGAATGTCGTGTCATTGGGCGATGCGACCACTTGCTTCACCGTTTCGCCGTTCTTCCCGAGGATAGAAAGCTGCACGCTGCGCAGCGGAGCCGCGCTCAGGAGCGTACCGGAAAGGCGGAGCGTCTCCGTCTCTCGAATCGACTGCGGCGCGGAAAGGTTTCGCAGCGCAAGTCCGGCACTGGAAATGGTGAGTCGCTGCTGGAGCAGCGTCTTTGTCTCGTAACTGTTGCTCGCAAGGATGCGGAAGTAGTAATCTCCGTCCGCAAGGCCATCTTGCGCAAAGTTAAGCTGAGCAAGATCCAGCTTTCCCGACTTTGGTCCAATGGAGCGGCCGCGCAGCATCGTTCCCGTCTCGTCAAAAATTCCGGCGGTCACGTTGAGCAGCTTCGTCTTCGAAGTCACGCGCCCTCGCAGAGAGATTGTGTCTCCGCTGGTGAGAACTTGGGGAATCTGCACACCGGAGAGATAGAGGGTCTCACCGGCTGCAATATGACCGTTCAGGCCATACTGGCGGCAAATGGAGGGGTAATCCTTGAAGCACACGTTCAAGTCCGCCTTGCCGGACACACCGCTTACCGTTCCCGCCGACGTATACTGCCACATACCGTACACGTCGTCATAACGATCAAAGATCCGGTAACTGCCGTCATTTAGGTACTGCGCCATCCAGCATTCATGCGTCTGGCCGATTCGTTCTGTGTCGATCTTCTCCTGCAACCAAGAAAGGCAGGAGTACAGTCCCGTCAGCCAGCCGTCGGCACGCACTCGGTCGAGGAAGGCAAGCGCAAGCTCAGTCAGCGCTTCCCTGCTCATTGCTCCGTGTGTTTGCGGGTCTTCCAGATCGAAATAAACGGGGTAGTCCAGCTCCTTCCCTTCGAGCCAACGAAGGCAGGCCTCCGCCTCGTTTAGTGCCTCCTGCACGGTAGATGCATAGGAATACAAATAAGCGCCGACATACAGCCCCGCCTCTTTTGCCTTGCGATAATTCTCCTCGAAGGTATCGTCCTCCGTGGTAGAAAACCCGGCTCGAAGAATGACGAACTGGTATCCATCCGCCGCGATCGCCCGAAAATCGACATCGTGTCCCTGCCAAGTGGACAGATCAACGCCCTGCGCATAGATCCCGCAGCCGTCGCCCTGCATACCGCCTTCATAAGCCGCGTGCGCACTGGGAAACGGGAAAATATGTAAAAGCATCAGCGCCGCGACCAGCGCGGCAAGCAAGCGGTTTCTCTTCATGCTCTATCCTCTGTCGGAAAATCTCTTTTGCTTACTATAGCACAGTGTGCATGATTTTGTCAAACCGGTTTTTATACCTTAAATGAACCTAAAATTCGTTCAAAAATGTAAAGAATTCTTTTCTTTTACGATTCTACGTGATAAAATCACGGTAAGGCTTGTGCCCGAATACACTTATTTCATCAGGAGGATCAGCATGAAAAGGATCAGCAAGCGCCTGCTTGTTCTTCTGCTTGTGTTTGCACTGGTGGCCTCTCTCTTCCCCACCTTTGTTTTCGCGGCGGATGACAACGCAGCTACCGATCTGTGGACACAGATCATTGACTACGAAAATGAACACCTGCGCAAAAAGCGCGGCAGCAACGCGGAAGTTACGGCCGCCGACTACGCGGCGCTCTCCGGCGAGATCGCCGCGCTCGTCAAAGCGTCCGATGACTACATCGAAGGCACCTGTACTTACGACGGCGCAAACGCCATGTTCTTCTGGGAAGACGCAAGCGGTATGCCGCAGGGCTACTCTCCCTATCTGCGTGCAAAGATCGAAAACGGTTCCAACGGCGTTGATCCCGCAAGTGTCGGCAGCACGGTGACCGAAAGCTATGCAAAAAAGGGCGGTTCCCCCGGCGGCAAGAACGTCTATGTGATCGGCCCTTGGTACGGCTCGGACTCTTCCTTCACCGATCAGTACAAGACCGAAGGGCAGAGCATCGCGAAAGCGACCGGCGGCACCTATACGCTCTATTCCGGCTCCAATGCAACGATCGCCAATGTCGCAAAAGCGATGGAAGACGGTTCGGTCGTTATCTTCGACTCGCACGGCGTTACGGACTATGACAAGAAGCTTTCCTACACCTACCCCGATGACACTTCCTCCTATGTTTACGACAGTGTGACCGGTGCAAACACCTCCTATCTCACGCTCACGACCGGCACCGGCCTGACCGCAGCCGACAAGGCAAAGGTAACGGGCACGAACGGCACGTATTATCACGCTTGGAGCTTCACGAGCACCGACGGCGACACGGTCTACTGCGTCGATGGCACGGCGATCGCGAACCACATGACGAAGAATGCGCCCAACAGCATCCTTTGGATGGCGATCTGTCTCGGCATGGCAACCACGGGTATTTCCACTCCGATGCACGCAAAAGGCGTTGAGGTCGTTTATGGCTACTCGCAGTCCGTCACCTTTACCGGCGACTATGCTTACGAAGAAGACTTCTGGACGGCGATGAAAAACGGTGACACCGTCGCAAGTGCCATTGCAGCGATGAAGAGCAGCAATGCAAACTGGGATCCGGCTTACGCGAAGTACAGCTACTACAACACGGTAGCAAAAGCGCAGAAATACTACGTTGCTTTCCCCGTCGTCGTATCCTCCGAAGATACACACCCGGGGCAGCGTACTTCCTCCAGCTACGGTGCCGATACCGTCCAGACGGTCAAATCCACTTGGACGCTCTTCAACAATTATACGGTAAGCGCCGTTTCCAACAACACCGCCTATGGCACCGTCTCCGTCAGCGGCAGCACGATCACCTGCACGCCCGTGAGCGGCTACTATGTTGCCTCCGCTGCGGTGACATCCGGTAGCGGCACCTGCACGGTAAACGGCAATACCGTATCGGTCGATGCAGCCTCCGACTGCACCGTCACCGTCACCTTTGCCCCAAAATCCATTGTCACCGTCAGTTTTAACGGCGGCGCTTCCGGTCTCTCCGGCTACTCCGGCGATCCCGTCACGCTTCCGTCTTATTCCGGAACCGTGCCCGAAGGTTATCGCTTTGCCGGCTGGGCGGAGTATGAGATTTCTACCGAAACAACCACGAAACCCACCTTCTACACAGCGGGCGGCACATACACGCCGACGGCAAATGTTGTGCTCTATGCGCTGTTTACGCGCGTAAACGGCGGCAGCGGCACAGGCGAGTGGACGCTTGTCACCGATGCTTCCTCGTTAAGCGCAGGTGCACAGCTTTTGATTGCATCCACGAAGGGCTTCGTCGCCGGTGATATTTCCAATGCCGTCATGGGAAGCGTCGATGCGACCTTCTCCGCAGACAACACGACCGTAACGAAACCCGATGGTGCAGTCGTGTTGACCCTCGGCGGCAGCGCCGGTGCATGGACATTTGCCAACGACAACGGCAGCCTTCTCGGCGCGACCGCCGTCAAGAAGCTTGCATGGGGCAGCGGCACGACCACTTGGAGCATCAGCATCTCCGGCAGCGACGCCACAATTCAGAACAAAACCAGCTCTCGTGGGCGTTTCCTATATAACGTCGGCAGCCCAAGATTTACAACCTATACTTCGACTGTAAGCAGCACGATGCTCCTTCCGCAGCTTTATATGCTCGACGGGTCCGCCGGTACGACCTACTACGTTACAAATGTCACCACCTGCGCACATGAGAATACGACCGAAGTAGCCGCCGTCGCCGCGACCTGCGGCGCTTCCGGCTATACGGCCGGCGTCTATTGCAGTGACTGCAAGCAGTACATTTCCGGCCACGAGGTCATTCCTGCAACCGGAAATCACACTTATGGTGAATACGCGCAAAACGATGCAAATACGCATCTTGCATCCTGCTCCGTCTGCGGTGACATCATCGAGCAGGCGCATGAATTCTCCAGCTCTGTTAATGGAGACACCACAACTTATACCTGTGGAAAGTGCGGCTATAGCTACACAACGACCGTCTCCCGCTATACGGTGACCTTCTCCGTTCCGAACGGTGTGGCCGCGATCGCATCCTTGGATTCCGTTGACGGCGCCGCGATCACGCTCCCGACTGCTGGAGATGTTACCGGTTACACCTTCGACGGCTGGGTCACTTCCGAAATTGACCCCGAAAGCACTTCGAAGCCTACGATCCTCACCGGTTCCTACACGCCCACCGCGAGCACCACACTCTATGCCCTCTACTCGCGCACGGAATCCAGTGGAACTGGCAGCTCCGATGCTTTTACCAAGTTCACCGGTTCTACCGCTGAGGACGGCGACTATGTCCTCGTCAGCAGCACAAGTGGTCTTGCGATGAGCAGCAGCGTTGACAGCAACTGGATCCGCGAGGGCAGCACTTACTCCGGCGACAGCATCACCTCTCCGACTGCAAGCGATGTCTGGACGATCTCCGACGGCGTACTCAGCGCAAAGGACGGTAGCGGCAGCCTCTATTGCAGTGCCGTAAAGAAAGCTGCTCTCTCCGCAACAAACAGCACCAAATGGGCTTTTTCTTATAATGGCAGTGTCTGGACCGTCTCCAATGATACTGTCGGTCAGCTCAGCTACAACGCAAATAACGGAAACGGCGGCTGGCGTCCCTACTCCGGCGGCTTCGGTTCGGACACGACCTTCTATCTCTTCAAAGCCGGTTCCGGAACCACCACGATTTATTACACCACCGCCCCCACAACTGGAAGCACCGAAACACACACGGCGACCTATTTTGCCGGCCAGGCTGCGACCTGCGAAGGCGAAGGCGTCTGCGCTTACTGGTACTGCGCTGAGTGCCTGAACGACACCACCGGCGAGCACTACGGCAAGGCTTACAGCGATGAAGCAATGACCACCG
>USIH01000028.1 GCA_900554705.1 uncultured Eubacteriales bacterium | reverse complement strand
TTTCTAAAAATAGTTGAACCATTTTGACGGTTACGGACTTTTTTGACAGTCTGAAGCGCCCGTCGGGGAGACCGACAGGCGCTCTTGCTTCGTTATTCCGCTTTTTTTCTGCGATGATAGCGGCGGTAGCCGCTGCGCTTTTTCTTCTCCGGCTCTTCGCCGTTCTTCGGCTCTGCTGCGGGTTTCGGCTCCGTCGTCGGCTTCGCCTCTTCCTTCGCGCCCTCGGGCTTCCCCTTGCCGCGTCCGCCACGACGGCGGCGACGGCGCTTCTGCTCCTCGTCACACTCCTGCGCGGCCTCGGGCGCCGCCGGCGAAACGGGCGGCTTTGCCTCGCTTTTGCGCACGATCACCGGCTCAAGGTAGGTAGAAAAGCTCTCCGGCTGCTTTTTCTTCAGGTTTCCGGAGATCGGCATAAGGTCGTCCGGAATGGGAGCGTCCGTCTTCTTGGCCTTACCGTTGCGCAGGACACAGATGTCGCAGTTTTTGTGACAGACCACGGTGTCCGGTTGCTTTTCCAGACGCACATGAACGCTCTGCCGCAGCAGATTCACGTCCGTTACGGTGCCGCGTCCGTCCGGCGTATCCACGAAGGATTCGGCCTTCGGACTGGTACGCAGCAGGTCTTCATAGGCCTCTTGCTCATAGTTCAGGCAGCACATCAGTCTGCCGCAGGCGCCGGAGATCTTCGTCGGATTCAGGCTCAGACTCTGCGTCTTTGCCATTTTGATGGAGACGGGCTGGAAATCGTCCAGAAACTCGCGGCAGCAGAAGGGACGGCCGCAAATGCCAAGGCCTCCGAGCATCTTCGCCTTGTCGCGCACGCCGATCTGGCGCAGCTCAATGCGCGTGCGGAGGGTGGAGGCAAGGCTCTTGACCAGCTCGCGGAAATCCACGCGTCCGTCCGCCGTGAAGAAGAACAGGATCTTGCTCCCGTCAAAGGCGCACTCCGTGGAGACCAGCTGCATATCCATGCCGAACTCGCTGATCTTCTGCAAGCAGATCTCATGCGCACGCTTTTCGCGGGCACAATTTTCCTTATTCGTTTTTTTATCCTGTGCGGTCGCAAGGCGCAGCACCGGACGCAGCGGCGCGACGATCTCTTTCTGCGGAACCTCGTGATTTCCCTTGGTGCAAAGGCCAAACTCCGCGCCGCGCGAGGTATCAATGATGACCTCGTCGCCATCCTTGACCGTCAGCTTGCCCGGGTCAAAAAAGTATGTCTTCGTGCCGGTACGAAACCGAACGTCGCAGACTGTTACGGGGGCAGTATTTTCTTCCATATAAACTCCTTTTATCTCAATTGAACCTCCAGCACCCCACAAACGTGGGCAGGGCTGACGTTTGCCTCAAGCATCGTCGCAGCCTGCCGCACGGCATCCATGTAGGCAAGGAGGGAACGTTCCGTTTTTGTTTGCGCGAGCCGACCGCTCTCCTGATCCGGCGCCGAAAAGCCGCTGCGCGTCCGAAGGGCGGCAGAAAACAGGCTCTGCCACTGGCGCAGGACGTCCAGCAGGGCATCGCGCTTCATTTTTTCCATGGGAACCAGCACCGAAAGCGTCGAGCCTCCGCCGCAGAGCGCCTGCACAAGTGCCGTCGTCTGCGGGAAGAGCGAAATATGCTCCGAGAGGATCCGCTGTGCCTGTCCCAGATAGCCGTCAGAGCGGCGCGCCGCCGCGCGAAGCTCCTCTTCCGCGCGATCGGGAAAGCGCTCCCTGAGCGCGCGCAGCAGAACCGGCTCGGCCAGCGGCGCAAGGTGCAGCTCAACACACCGGCTGCGAATGGTCGGCAGCAGCTGTTCGCTGTGCTCGGCAAGCAGGAGAAACGCGCCGTAAGGAGGCGGCTCCTCGATGCACTTGAGCAGCGCATTCTGACCCTGTACATTCAGCGCCTGCGCGCGCGGGAAGAGATAAATCTTCCGTCTTCCCTCGTTGGGGCGGATGAAGAGATCCGCGCAGGCGTCGCGCACGAGCTTGACCGGAATCGTGACCTTGGCAGGGTCGTCCACCGTCACGACATCGGGATGAATATTCTGCGCGACCTTGTGGCACTGCGGACAGACGCCGCAGGGGCGGCGCGCAGGCGCAGTGCACTGCATCGCCGCGCACAAATAGCGCGCAAGCGTATGCTTTCCGGAGCCTTCCGGCCCCGTCAGAAGATAGCAATGGGAGAGCGTGTCCTTTTGCAGCACCGTATGCAGGCGCGCCTTTAGCGGTTCGTTGCCGAGAAGCTGCTCCATTCGTCTCCCTCCCCAATGCCTTCTGACAGTATATTATATCGTTTTTTCGTCCGGATTTCTACCCCTAATTCCGAAAAAACGGCAAATCAGACGTTTCTTTTTCCCAGCTCATAAAATGCAACGGCGCTCGCCGCCGCAACATTCAATGAGTCAACACCGTGCGACATGGGGATCATCACCGTCATATCGCAGGCGGCAATGGTAGCAGGTGCAAGTCCGTCTCCCTCCGTGCCGAGCACGACGGCGAGCTTTTCCTGCGCTCTGAGGCGCGGGTCGTCCAAGCGCATCGCATCCGCGCGCAGCGCCATGGCAACGGTCGCAAAGCCGAGCGCGTGCAGCTGCGCCTGCCACGCGTCATCCAGATATGTCCACGGGACCTGAAACACCGCGCCCATGCTGACCCGAACGGCGCGGCGATAGAGCGGGTCGCTTCCGGCACTGGTCAGGAGCACCGCGTCCATATTCAGCGCGGCTGCACTGCGGAAGATCGCGCCGATGTTCGTGGGGTTCATGATATTCTCCAGCACGGCGACACGGCGCGCGCCCCGACAAACTTCCTCGACACAGGCAAGCGCGGGTCTGCGCATGGCGCAGAGGATGCCGCGCGTGAGGTGGAAGCCCGTCAGCTCCGTGAGCACTGCAAGCGGCGCGCAATAGACGGGAATGTCGCCGCAGCGCTGCAAGAGCGCTTTGCCCTTGCCCTCCACGTGCTTGGTCTCCATCAGGAAGGAGATCGGCTCGCACCCGCCGTCGAGCGCGCGGGCAATCACGTTCGGACTTTCCGCGATGAACACGGCGTTGGCCGGATCGGCACGGTTGAGCAGCTGCACCTCGGAGGCGCGCGCGTAAATATCCAGTTCGGGCGCAGAAAAATCGGTAATCGGAATGATCATGGTTCCACCTCACAGAAACGCGCCGGTCGGAATACCGACCGGCGTGCCAGCGTGTCGAAAAACCTTTTTTGACACGCTGGCAGACTGCCAAAAAGGTTCGGAAGACGAGCAACGCACGCTCGTCGGCGTATATAGATACAGTAGAGCGTGCGTTGCGAAGTAAGTCAAAATTCTTGCAAAACAATCTAATTTCAGCCTATAAAAGTTTGAAATTTTTCGATCGTTTTGAAATTCCACAACTGAATTTCTCGAAATAGTGAAACTATTTTGACGGTTACGGACTTTTTTGACAGTCTGACGCGCCGGTCGGAATACCGACCGGCGCGGTGCTATTTCGGGAGCTTGCGCCACAGAAGCCATGCAATGACACCGCCGCAAAGCGCGGTGATCAGCTGCGGCCAAGAGAACATGGTCGTGAGCATCTTGATCATCTTCGGAGGCTTGCTGAGCTTTTGCAGCAGGAGGCTGACGGACACCCAGAGGAACGCACACTTCGCCGCAGCGGCGACAACCAGTGCGGGAAAGTAGGTCAGACGGGCATGCAGCAGCCACATCAGCAGGCACAGCAGCGCGTTACCCCCCGCGACAAGAGGCGTGAGGAAGGGCTGGCTAATGCCCAGAAGGCCTGCGAGCACCGCAGAAATGACGCCGATGCTCACGCCGGAGAGGACGCCGACGCGCAGCGTGAAGACCAGCAGCACACAGTTGACGAGCGTGCCGGTCGCAAGCTGCCTTACGAGCTTCTCCGGAATATACTGACCGAAGTACTGCGCCACGACGACCATCGCCGCTCCAAGCGCCGTGAAGGCAATGGCGCGCGCTGTGATTTTTTTCATGTTACATATCGAACGGTTCCATGCTCAGAACAGGATGGCCGACCTCGGAGAGGAAGGCAAGCAACTGCTCCGGATCCTCGGTGCAGACATCTTCGTCGGCGATCATGTCGGTGAAGTTGTCCACGTCATACAGCTCCTTCGCGGCGGCGTTGAGCTTTTCGCGCATCTGCTCCTTCAGGAGCTTCGGCAGCCAGACGATACGGCCAAGGCCGCCCTCGGCGGCGATGAACTTCTTCGAGGCGATGAAGTGCTTGCCGTGACCCATGAAGCCCGGCGTCTGCACGCCGCCGCCCGTCATGGAAGCCATTTCGGAGAAGGTCATGCCAAGCGGCGTCATACCGGCGTGCTCACGGCAGGTGATCACGACACCCATCGAGCACGGCTCCACGCCGCAGATGCACTCGAAGCAGCCGCAGGAGGTCATCGGATCCTGGAAGAGCGAGTAGAGCGTGACGTGCTCCAACGCGCCGTGCGAATACTTGCTGACCGCCTCGTCGACATCCTCGTAGCGGCCGAGGCGCTCGTCGATGCAGTGCTCCTTCGGCACCACCTGACACGGGCCCTGCGGGTCAAGCTCATTGGTCGCCTTGGCATCCAGCCAAGAAACGGCACCGCAGAGACCCAGACGCTCCGGTGTGACGATGCAGACATGGCTCGGCGAGAACGCCTGACACATGATGCAGGTATAGAAGCAATCGACGCTTTCGTCCGTCATGGACGCAAGGCGCTCGTCGCGGCGGTCAAACACTTCGTTCGCAGCGGCACGCAGCGCGGCGTTCTTCTCGTCGCCGACGACGATGCGCACCTGACACTTATCCACAACGGCGTCAAACTCGCTCTTGATCTTCGCATAGAGCACTTCGCCGATGTGCTTGAAGCGGAAGCCCGCCTCGAAATCGGCCTTGGAGATACGCACGCGGATCATATCGCGCTGACCGGTGTGCATCAGACCCTCGACGCAGTTGAGGAAGCTGTGGATCTTGCGCTCCATGACCGGCTCGAAGTCCGGCTGCATTGCCTTGCCCGCCACCTCGACAGTGTAGGACATAGAGATCTTGCTGCCGACAGGCAGTTCGTCCAGCTCGGGTCCGTCCACGATGATCTTGTGATCCTCGATCTCGGAGGGATCCTTGGTCGTGACCAGCTCGAAGCAGTCCTTGCGGGAGCCGTCAACCTCGATCTGCATATCGCCCTTGCGGATGATCTCGCCTTCGAAGGCGGAGGAGAAGGAAACGGGGATGTCGATGTTCGTGATCTTGAGCTTGATCCCGCGCGCCTCGATGGAGGTGTCGATCCAGTCCTTCGTGTTTTCATAGACGATCAGGGACTTCGGGACTGCCCACATATCGTTCGTATCGTTGGTGATAACGGGGAAGCCCAGCTTGATCGCACCGGCGCCGCAGGCGACGGTAATGTCGTTGACGGGTGCATAGGCGTTGACAAAGGCGTTCATGCGGTCGAAGGTGTAGCGATGGAACGCGTCGGCGTCGCCCGCCTCCGTCGCGCCGAAGATAAAAGCAGCGCGCACGACGACGGAAATGATGTGGCCGACCGACCAGATCTCCTGACCGACGGGGACGACACGGACGCCCCAGCCCATCTTAAACTCCTTTTCGACCAGCTGGTCGATGATGCCGCCGATGAGGAAGACGAAGATACCGCGGGACTGATAGCCCTTGACCGTCTCGACCGCCTCTTCCGCAGAGGGCGCGGGGCCGATCATGACGACAAAGCCCGGGATGTCGCCCGTGACCAGCGGGACGCCCAGCTCACGCACCTCGGCATCGGAGAAATGGCCGTGGTAGATCGTGCCCTCGTAGGGGGTCTGCGTGCGGGCATATTTGCACGCCTCGATGATCTCGGCGGCGATCGCAGTGGCAACGCCGGAGGAGAAGATGGAGGCCGTGCGGTTTTCGCGGGTCAGCATCGCCTTGACATCGTTGTCAAGGACGGATTTCAGCTCGCCCAGCGTTGTGACTTTCTTGCCGATATAGGCGTAAACGCACGCCAGATAGTAAGCCGTGGAGGGCAGGGTCAGCGGAGCGGATTCGCCCAGCTCGGCCACGGCGGCATTGACTTCGGCCTCCGCCTTGGCGAACATCTCGTCCGATCCGCGGAATACTCGTTGAAAAAGTGCCATATTATTTCATCCTTTCAGGTCGATTTTATCTTTGATCGCGCGGATCTCCTCCAACGCGGCAGGAGAGCAATCGTAGGGCGACGCTCCCCGACGGTCTGCTTCGATCACCTCGTCGCTGTAGCTGATAAAGCCCAGAAGATCGTCGGCGGGAATGCGGCTGCGGATAAACGCGCGGTCGGATTCGTCGCGGATCTTGTTGGCCACCACACGCACCTGCGTAATACCAATGTCACGGGCAAGCTCTTTGACGCGGGTATAGGTCTGGATGGAGCGCGCGCCCGGCTCGATGACCACGATGAACTGATCCATCATGCTCGCCGTGCCGCGGCCGAGATGCTCCAGCCCCGCCTCCATGTCCATGATCACAACGTCGTCCTTGCGGAAGACGAGGCTGGACAGCAGCGCCTTGAGCATCACGTGCTCCGGACAGACGCAGCCGCTTCCGCCGGTGTCGACCGTGCCCATGACGAGCAGGCGGACGCCGTTTACCTCCTTGGCCAGCTTATCCGGCAGATCGGAGACCTCCGGATTGAGCTTATAGAAGGTGTTGGAGGCGTTGGCTGCGGTGCGCTCGCGCGCAAGCTCCTTCATCTTTGAGACGGGGACGATGGAGTTGACCTCCTCCTCGCTCAAGCCGAGCGCCAGACCGAGGTTGGCGTCCGGATCCACATCCGCCGCTAAGACGGTGCGTCCCTCGGCGGCGTAGAGTCTTGCCAGCGTAGAGGCAAGCGTCGTCTTGCCGACGCCGCCCTTGCCGGTGATCGCTACCTTCATAGGTCAGATACCCAGCGCGGCGCGCTTGTCCTCGATGCACTGGATCATCTTGTCGCCCAGTTTTTCAATGTCGGTCTCCACGACAAACTTCGCCTCGACCCAATCCTTGATGCCATGGTCGCCCTGAAGCAGCGCCGTGACCTCTTCGGAACCCTTCGTGTAGGGATCCACGCCGAGGAAGGTCTCAATGCCGGTAGCAACAACGTAGTTACCGATAGAGACCGCCTTTTCCGACATCCATTCCGGCGCGCAGCCGACGACGGGAACCTGAGAAATGTTGCAGCCCCAGTCCTTGGCGATGTCGGAGGCAAGGATCATCATGCGGGAAATGTCGACGCAGGAGCCCATATGCAGCACGGGCGGAATATCCACAAGCTCGCACACACGCTTCAGGCCTTCGCCGCAAAGCTCCTTCGCTTCCTTGTCCATCAGGCCTGCCTTGGCGGCAGCCTGCGCGGAGCAGCCGGAGACGATGAGGATAATGTCGTTCTTAATGAGCTTCTTCATCAGCTCGATGTGCGCGGTATCGGGGCGCACCTTGGGGTTGTTGCAGCCGACCATTGCCACGGCGCCGCGCAGAACGCCGGACTTGACCACGTCGACCAGCGGACGGGTCGTGCCGGTCACGTCGACATGGCTGTTGGTGACGGTATCGAGGCAGGACTTGATCGCCTCGACGGAGTAGCCGACGGTCGCCTTGGTCTTCTGCTGGGGGATGTTGACCAGCGACTGGTCACGGTTCTTGAAGTTTTCCACCGCCATCTTCACGATCGCCTTCGCGTTTTCGCCCGCAGACTCGGAGGAGAAGCGGATGAACTCGGAGTCGGGAATGCGCGCAATGGGAGAGGTGGTAACGAATTTCGTATGGAAGCACTTGGACAGCGGGCCAAGCGCGGGGAAGATGCACTGCACGTCGACGACGATCGCTTCGCAGGCACCGGTCAGGACAACATTTTCCTGCGACAGGAAGTTGCCCGCCATCGGGATGCCGTGGCGCATGGCGACCTCGTTTGCCGTGCAGCAGACACCGGCAACGTTGATGCCCTTCGCGCCCACGCTCTTGGCAAGGGCGATCATCTCGGGATCGTTCGCGTAGAAGACGATCATCTCGGAAAGAGACGGATCATGGCCGTGGACAATGATGTTGACCATGTCCTTCTCCATGACGCCGATGTTCGCGGTGGTGTCGACGGGCTTCGGCGTGCCGAACAGGACGTCGGAGAACTCCGTGCCCATCATGGAGCCGCCCCAGCCGTCGGAAAGGCCGGCGCGCAGCGCCTGACGGATCAGCGCCTCGGGCAGCGAAGAGCAGCCCATGTGCGTCATATGCATCGACTGAGAAACCTCACGGTCGATCGCACGCGGCTCGATCTCGGCATCCTTCCAGAGCTTCTGCGTGTGCTCCGGCGCGCGCTTGAGGAAGCGCTGCACGCCGAAAGGCTTGCCGTATTCCATCAGACCGGTCTCCGCCACTTCGTGGGCAAGGTCATAAATGTCCTTTCCCTCGGTGGGGATGCTCCACTCGGCGGCGATGCGCTTGAGCTTCTCCGGATCCTTGACGGTGTAGTTGCCGCCCTCACGCGTCTGATAGAGCGTGTGGCAGATCTCACGGCCGTGGTCGGAGTGCGTCGCCGATCCGCCGGCGGTGAAGCGCAGGTAGTTGCGCGCGACGATGCCGTGCACGTCGCAGCCGCAGATGCCGCGCGGTGCCTTCGGCGTGATGCGGCACGGACCCATGGAGCAAATGCGGCAGCAGGTTCCCGCCTCGCCGAAGCCGCAGTGGGGCGTCTGGTTCTTTGCACGCTGCTGCCAGCTGTCGGCGCCGACCTTCTTTCCGTTTTCCAGTAAAGAAGCGGTCGCCTCCTCCATCTGTTCCACAGTTATGTAACGGTCTTGACTCATGTTGTTCCTCCTGTTTCGATAGGCAGAAAATATGGCGATGCTTTGCGCACCGCGTTCGGGCAGGGAGCGCCCAAAATACCGTTACAATTTTATCAGTTGTCCATCGGAAAGTCAACCCTGTCTTTCCCCGCAAAACCCCATATTTTTACGTCAAGCGTCAACTTTTTCATATCGTCAATCCCATCCCCCCTGCGGGGATCCGAAATCGCCCAAAAACGTCAAAAACATCTTGACTTCACGCCGTTTTGTGTTATCATAGGGACGTAACTTCATAACCTTATCGAGAGTGGCGGAGGGACCGGCCCGATGAAGCCCGACAACCTGCACAGCGCTGCAAGGTGCCAATTCCGGCGATGAAACATCGACAGATGAGGATCCACTCTGTACCCTGTCGAGAGCAGGGTATTTTTTGTATCGACGGGTTATGAGAATCAACGAAGAAAGGAAAACCCATCCATGCAAAAAAGAATTTTCACCTCCGAATCCGTGACCGAGGGGCATCCCGACAAGGTATGCGACCAGATCTCCGACGGCGTGCTCGACGCCATCCTCGCCAAGGACAAAAACGCCCGCGTCGCCTGCGAGTGCATCGCCACGACCGGCATGGTGCTCGTCATGGGCGAGATCTCCACGGACTGCTATGTGGACATCCCCCATGTGGCGCGCCAGACACTGAAAAACATCGGCTACGACTCCCCCGCCGCCGGCTTTAACGGCAACACCTGCGCCGTCCTGACGGCGATCGACGAGCAGTCCGGCGACATCGCTATGGGCGTCGACAGCTCCTACGAAGACCCCGACACGCTCGGTGCCGGTGATCAGGGCATGATGTTCGGCTATGCCTGCGACGAGACGCCGGAAAAGATGCCCGCTCCCATCTCCTACGCGCATAAACTGGCAAAGCGGCTGGCAGACGTGCGCAAGGACGGCTCGCTGCCGTGGCTGCGGCCGGACGGCAAGAGTCAGGTCTCCGTGCAGTACGGCGAGGACGGCAGTGTCGAGCGCATCGACACGGTGGTCGTCTCGACGCAGCACGACGAGCGCATCGACATCGCCTCTCTGCGCCGCGACATTGTCGAACAGGTCGTCCGTCCGACGCTTCCGGCGCACCTGCTGGACAATGATACAAAGTTTTATGTAAACCCGACGGGACGCTTTGTCATCGGCGGACCCGCTGCGGATTCCGGCCTGACCGGCCGAAAGATCATCGTCGACACCTACGGCGGCTACGCGGCGCACGGCGGCGGCGCGTTCTCCGGCAAGGATCCGACAAAGGTAGACCGCAGTGCCGCCTATATGGCGCGCTACGTTGCCAAAAATCTGGTCGCGGCCGGTCTTGCCCGCCGCTGCCAGATCGAGCTTGCCTACGCCATCGGCGTTGCGCATCCCGTCTCCGTTCTCGTCGACACCTACGGCACCGGAACGATCTCCGACCTACGTCTGAGCGAGCTGGTGCGCCGCGTCTTCGACCTGCGCCCCGCCTCCATCATCAGCGCTCTGGATCTGCGCCGCCCCATCTATCAGCAGATCGCCGCCTACGGTCATTTCGGCCGCACGGATCTTGACCTGCCGTGGGAGAAGACGGACGCGGTCGAGCGCATTCTTGCAGAGGTCTAATTTTGCCTTGAAGGAGGTTTCCCCATGAAACTTTCGCAAAAAATTCAAGACTGCGCGCTTTCCCCCATCCGGAAATTCTATCCCTACGCGCTCGCCGCGCGGGAGCGCGGCATTACCATCCATGCGCTCAACATCGGCCAGCCGGACATCCAGACGCCGCCCGCTTATTTCGACGCGATCGCCAATTTCCGCCGCGACGTGCTGGACTACGCCCCTTCCCCCGGTATGCCGGAGCTGATCTCCGCCGTGCAGGCTTACTATCTCCGTCTGGGCGTCCGCTTCGATACGGACGATATTCTCATCACGACCGGCGGCAGCGAGGCGCTGCTCATGGCGATGCTCTGCATTCTGGATCCCGACGACGAAGTGATCGTTCCCGAGCCGTTCTATCCCAACTACAGCACCTTCATCCGCATGGCGGGGGGCGTGATCCGTCCCGTCCCCACGACGCCGGAGACAGGCTATCGCTTCGCCACGCGCGAGCAGATCGAGCCGCTCATCGGCGCAAAGACGCGCGCCATTTTGGTCACAAGCCCCGGCAACCCCACGGGCACCGTCCTGTCGCGGCAGGAGCTTCGTCTGCTTGCGGACATTGCGCGGGAGCGCGGCCTGTATCTCATCTGCGACGAGGTCTATCGGGAGTTTATCTACGACGGCGCGGCGCTGACGACTGCCGCCCGTTTTGAGGACATCGCGGAGAACCTGATCCTGATCGACTCGGTCTCCAAGCGTTTCAGCGCCTGCGGCGCGCGTATCGGCGCGCTGATCAGCCGCAACCGCGCGCTGATGGAGGGCGCGGTCAAGATCGCGCAGGCGCGGCTGTCCGTCGCCACGCTCGACCAGATCGGTGCCGCCGCGCTGTACCGGGTCGACCCGTCCTACTTCGACGCGACGCGGCGCGAATATGAGCATCGGCGCGACGTCTGCTACCGCAAGCTGCTGGAGATCCCGGGCGTTGTGACCAACGAACCGAAGGGCGCGTTTTACACCATGGCAAAGCTGCCCGTGGACGACGCGGAGAAGTTCCAAATGTTCCTGCTGACGGAGTTTGAAGACGACCACGAGACCGTAATGTTCGCGCCGGGCAGTGGCTTTTACGCGACCGAGGGCGCGGGCAAAAACGAGATCCGCATCGCCTACGTGCGCTGCGCGCAGGAATTGGAGCGCGCGCTCGACCTGCTGCGCATGGCCATTGAGCGCTATCGCGAGAAATAATTTCATCAAACTGTCAAAAAGTCCGTAACCGTCAAAATTCCGAACCTTTTTGGCAGTCTGCCAGCGGCGCTCTCCGGTGCGGGGAGCGCCGCTTTCTTCTTTTGTGAATTGCATTTTTTCGCCGCATGGTGTATGATAGGCAGAGAAAATGATTTGGGAGGGAGGCTGTCTCATGTATCAGCCCTTGGCGGACGAATTGCGTCCGAAGACGCTCGACGATGTTGTCGGTCAGGAGGAGATCCTTGGCAAGGGAAAGATCCTGCGGCGAATGATCGAGTCGGGCAAGGTGCCGAACCTGATCTTCTACGGCCCGAGCGGCACGGGGAAGACCACCGTCGCCAACATCATCGCCGACGCCACGCAGCGCACCCTCTTTAAGCTCAATGCCACCACCGCCTCCACCGCCGACATCCGCCAGATCGTCGCGCAGCTCGACACGCTGCTTGCGCCGAACGGCGTACTGCTCTACCTCGACGAGATCCAGTCGTTTAACAAAAAGCAGCAGCAGACGCTGCTGGAATACATCGAAAACGGCAAGATCACGCTCATCGCCTCCACGACGGAAAACCCGTATTTTTACGTCTTCAACGCGATCCTGAGCCGCAGCACCGTTTTTGAGTTCAAGCCCGTTTCGCCGGAGGCGGCGCTGCCCGCCGTGCAGCGTGCCGTGGACTACATGGCCAAAAAAGCGGAGCTGACGGTAAGTGTCGACGACGGTGCGCTGCGCCACATCGCCACCTGCTGCGGCGGCGACGTGCGCAAGGGCATCAACGCCGTCGAGGCGCTCTTCCTTGCCGTGCGCGCGGGCGACACGCACCTGCACATCACGCTCGAGGACGCAAAAGCCGTCACGCAGCGCTCCGCCATGCGCTACGACCGCGCGGGCGACGATCAGTACGACTGTCTCTCGGCACTGATGAAATCCATTCGCGGCTCCGATCCGGACGCGGCCGTCCACTATCTGGCACGCTTTTTGGAAGCAGGCGACCTTCCCTCCTGCTGCCGCCGCATCCTCTGCTCCGCCTGCGAAGACATCGGGCTTGCCTATCCGCTCGCCATTCCGATCGTCAAGGCCTGCGTGGACGCGGCGCTCCAGCTCGGTATGCCGGAGGCACGCCTTCCGCTTGCCGACGCGGTGCTCTTCCTTGCCACCGCGCCGAAGTCCAATTCCGGCTGCGTCGCCATCGACGCGGCGATCGCCGACGTGCGCAAGGGGAAGCTCGGCTCCATCCCGCGCGAGCTGCAAAACGTGCACGCCGACTCCTTCGGTCAGGAGCGCGAGCAGGGCTACCTCTATCCGCACAGCTACCCGAACCACTGGGTCAGGCAGCAGTACCTTCCCGAGCCTTTGAAGGACGCGCACTACTACACCTACGGCGACAACCGCATTGAGCAGACGGCGCGCCGTTACTGGGAAGAGATCAAAAAGTGAGGTGTTATTTGTGGACATCCGAGCGGGTGACCTCCTTACGATGAAGAAACAGCATCCCTGCGGCAGCGACCGCTGGCTCGTGCTGCGCTCCGGCGCGGACTTCAAGCTCCGCTGCACCGGCTGCGGCCATGAGGTGTGGCTCCCGCGCTTTAAGGCGGAGAAAAACGTCCGCAGCATCACACGCGGCGAAGAACCGTTCGACGCGCCGCAAGCATCCTCCGCAAAAAAAGCCGACGGGAAATAGGGTTTCTCCGAAAGCCGCCGCAGTTTTTCCGACTTTGCTCCGATATTGGGTCGCATTCCCCGTGTGGAATGCGACCCGTTTTTTATGCCCAAGCGGCTATACTTTGTCCCAGCAGCGGAAAGGGGGCGGTGCGCCGCGACAGTCTATCTTGACAGTGTTTTTGTCCTGAATTTTCTCGTAAACTATCTGCTGCTGCGCACGGCCGCACGCCTATCCGCCGCATCGGCGCGGCCTGTCCGGCTGGCGCTGAGCGCCGCCTTCGGCGGGCTTTATGCGGTGGCGGTCTGGCTTCCCGAGTGTCAGTGGCTGCAAGCGCCTCTGATGAAGCTCGTCGTTGCCGTCTCCATGCTCCTTCTGGCCTTCGGCGCACGGCGGAGCACCGCTCGCGTCGGCGCGGTCTTTGCCGGCATCACCCTCGTCCTGTGCGGCGCGGTCTACGGCGTGGAGCTGCTGCGCGGCAAAGCCGTGACCCTGCGCGACGGGAGCATCTTCTATCCCGTGACTTTTCCCTCGCTCGCGCTCACGGCGGGAGCGGTGGCGCTTCTCTCCCGTCTCGTCCTTCCGCGCCTGACCCACGCGGTAAACAGCACACTGCCCGTCACACTGGAGCGCGGCGGGAAAGCCGTTCGCCTGACCGCGCTGATCGACAGCGGCAACACGCTCTGCGATCCCGTCAGCGGCGCGCCCGTCCTGACCGTCTACTGGAAGGCCGCGCGGCAGCTCCTGCCCGAGGCGGTCACGATCTCCGATTTTGAGCGCCCTGACGCCCTTGCGCTGCGGCTGCGCGCCCTGCGCCCGCGCCTGATCCCGTACCGCGCCGTCGGTACATCGTCGGGTCTGCTCTTTGCCGTTCCCTGCCGGATCACGCTCGGCGACCGAAATCACACCGGCCTCGTCGCGTTTTCTCCCACGCCGCTTTCCGACGGCGGCGCGTACGAGGCACTGACCGGAGGTATCACCTATGCTTAAAACTCTGACACAGCTCCTGCTTGCGCTGTTCCGCAAGCCCGCAAACCTCATGTACATCGGCGGCAGCGACATCCTGCCGCCGCCGCTTTCCGCGCAGGAGGAGCAGCTGCTGCTTGCCCGCTGCGCCGCCGGTGACGAGAGCGCCAAGCAGCGCCTGATCGAGCGGAATCTGCGGCTTGTCGTCTATATCGCGCGGCGCTTTGAAAACACCGGCGTCAACATCGAAGACCTGATCTCCATCGGAACCATCGGGCTGATCAAGGGGATCTCGACATTCAAATCCGACCGCAACATCAAGCTGGCGACCTACGCCTCGCGCTGCATCGAAAACGAGATCCTTATGCACATTCGAAAGATTTCCGGACAGAAGACCGAGGTCTCGCTCGACGAGCCGATCAACACCGACTGGGACGGCAACGAGCTTCTGCTGTCGGACGTCTTGGGCACGGAGAGCGACACGGTCATGCGCCCGCTGGAGGAGGACGTGGAGCACGAAATGCTCCGGCTCGCCCTGCAACGCCTGTGTGAGCGCGACCGACGCATCGTAACGCTCCGCTTCGGACTGGGTGGCTGCCGTGAAATGACGCAGAAGGAGGTCGCCGACCTGATGGGCATCTCACAGTCGTACATCTCGCGGCTGGAAAAACGGATCATGCAGCGCCTGCGGCGCGATCTGCTGCGGCAGGTATCGTAAAAACCCTTGCAAAATTCGGTGTGTTTGGTATAATAAAGTGAGAAAATACTGAAAGAGGTATCCCCAATGACACCGAATATCTCCAAATCGGTCTTAAAACGCCTGCCCGTCTACCTTGCCTATCTCAAATCTCTGCCAGAGGACGCGCCGCCCAACATTTCCGCCACGACGCTGGCCGCCGCGCTGAACATGGGTCAGGTGCAGGTGCGCAAGGATCTTGCGCTGGTCTCCGACGGCGGACGTCCCCGCGTGGGCTATCAGCGCCACGCGCTGGCCGCGGACATCGAGCAGTTTCTCGGCTATGACAACACGAACGACGCCGTCATCGTCGGCGCAGGAAAGCTCGGGCGGGCGCTGATGGGCTATCGCGGCTTTTCGGAATACGGTCTGAACATCGTCGCCGGTTTTGACAACGATCCCGCGCTGGCCGGAACGAAGGAAGCCGGCAAGCCGATTCTGCCGCTGTGCGAGCTGCCCCGCTTCTGTGCCGAGGGCAAGATCATCATGGGCATCATCACCGTCCCCGCCGAGCACGCGCAGGAGGTCTGCGACCTTCTGATCGAGGGCGGGATCAAAGCGATCTGGAATTTCGCCCCGACGCATCTTGCCGTTCCGGACGGCATCCTCGTGCAAAACGAAAACATGGCGGCGAGCCTTGCCGTTCTTTCCAAGCATCTTTCCGCGCAGATCAAGGGGTTTTGACCTTTTCTCCCTCTGCGGCGGAAAAAATGCTTGCATTTGCCGCGCAATGCGTGTACAATAGCACAGGAACAACGCCGGTGTGATGGAATTGGCAGACGTACGGGACTCAAAATCCCGCGGTGGCGACACCGTGCGGGTTCGACCCCCGCCACCGGCACCACGAAGTGCGGTAGTCCATGAGATACAGTGGGCTGCCGTGCTTTTTCGTTTTTCCCCGCAAAGGACGTCGGTATCGCTGTAGTGCAGAATGGATCAGGCGGCTTCCTTTTCGAGAAGCCGCTTTTTTGCTAAAGGAGCAATGATTATGAACAAGTTTGAGGCCGTGCGCGAGCAGATCAGCCGCATCGACGCGGAAATGGCGCGGCTGTTTGAGCAGCGGATGCACGCCTGCGAGCAGATCGCCGATTATAAGAAGACCCATGGCCTTCCCATCAAAGACCCCGCCCGCGAGGCCGCATTGATCGCGCAAAACCGGTCACTCATCCGCGAGGCCGAGATCGAGCGCGACTACGTCCGCTTTCTGAAAAACATGATCGACCTTTCCTGCGACCATCAGGCGCGCAGGATCAACGGCCGCCGCGTGACCTACTGCGGCGTGGAGGGCGCTTTTGCGCAGATCGCCGCGAAAAAGCTGTTTCCGGAGGCGGAGCTGACCGCCTTTTCGGACTTCTCCGAGGCCTACCGCGCTGTGGAGCGCGGGGACTACGACTGCGCCGTGCTCCCTCTGGAAAACAGCTACGCGGGCGAGGTCGGCACGGTCATGGATCTTCTGTTCTCCGGAACGTTGTTTATCAATCAGGTCATCGACCTGCCCATCGTGCACAATCTGATCGCGCTCGATGGTACCACGACGGACGGCATCAAGACTGTTCTGAGCCACCCGCAGGCGCTCCGGCAGTGCGCTGACTACCTGCGGCGGCACGGCTATCAGGGCGAGGCCTACTCCAACACGGCGCTTGCCGCAAAGCACATCCGCGAGGCGGGCGACACGCAGCTTGCCGCCATCGCCTCCGTCGAGACAGCGGCGCTCTACGGACTGAAGGTGCTCGACGGCGGCATCAACGACAGCCGGAACAACACGACGCGCTTTGCCGCGTTCTCCCGCGCGCAGAACCGGCCAAGCGGGAAAAGCACGGATTCCATCCTGACCTTCACCGTAGAGAATACCGCCGGTTCGCTGGCGCAGACGCTCAACATCATCGGCGCGCACGGCTACAATATGCGCAGCCTTCGCAGCAGGCCGCAAAAGGCGCTGCCTTGGAGCTATTTCTTCTACGCGGAGATCGAGGGCGACGTCAGCGGCGAAAACGGCAGCGATATGCTGCGGGAGCTTTCCGCCGTCTGCGCGCAGCTCCGGCTGGTCGGCAGCTACGACGCGGCATACAACGGATGAGGAGGCCTTTATGATACTACCTGTACAGGCCGGCACGCAGCACTATGACATCGTGCTCAAGGCCGGCGCGCTAAACGAGATCGGCGACCATTTCCTGCTGCGCCGCCGCGTGCTGGTCGTCACGGACGACGGCGTGCCCGTCACCTACGCGTCACGCGTCGCTGCTGCGTGCGGCAGCCCAACGTGCATCACGATCCCGCAGGGCGAGGAAAGCAAATGCTTTTCCCGATTGGAGCAACTGCTCGCGGCCATGCTGGAGGCGGGTCTTACGCGGCAGGACTGCGTTGTGGCCGTCGGCGGCGGGGTCGTCGGCGATCTGAGCGGCTTTGCGGCCTCGTGCTATATGCGCGGCATTGATTTTTACAACGTACCGACCACGCTTCTTGCGCAGGTGGACTCCTCCATCGGCGGGAAGACCGCCATCGACTTTGGCGGTGTAAAAAACTCGGTCGGCGCTTTCTATCCGCCCAAGGGCGTCCTGATCGACCCCGACACCCTGCAAACGCTGCCCGCACGGCAGCGCAGCGCAGGCATGGCCGAGATCATTAAAATCGCGGCGACCAGCGACGAAGCGCTCTTTTCCCTGCTGGAGCAGTGCGACGACACCGCCCTTCCGGAGATCATCCGCCGCGCACTGTGCCTCAAACGCGACATCGTTCAGCTCGACCCGAAGGAGAACGGCCTGCGGCGCGTTCTGAACTTCGGACACACGATCGGACACGCCGTCGAGAGCTGCGCGGGCGGCGCGCTGCTGCACGGTCAGTGCGTGGCGCTCGGGATGCTTCCGATGTGCGCCCCCTCGGTGCGCGGACGGCTGCGCGCCGTGCTGGAGCGCTACGGGCTGCCGGCGAAGATCGAGCAGCCGCCGGAGGCGCTGCTCCCCTACCTGCTGCACGACAAAAAGGCGGAGGGCGACGCCGTCACCGTCGTCTATGTCGACCGGATCGGCTCGTTCCGCTTTGTCCGCCGCACACCGGCGCAGATCCTGAACGATTTGGAGGAAGCGACATGAAAAATACATTCGGGCAGAGCCTCACCGTCACACTCTTCGGCGAAAGCCACGGCGCGGCCGTCGGCGCGGTCGTAGACGGGCTTGCGCCGGGGCTTCCCGTCAGCCGCGAAGAGATCGAGCGGCAGCTTGCGCGCAGACGGCCTTCGGATGCGCTTTCGACCGCCCGCAGAGAGGAAGACGCTTTTGAGCTGCTCAGCGGCGTCTTTGACGGGCATACGACCGGCACACCGCTTTGCATCGTCATTCCCAATCGGGACACGCGCAGCGGCGACTATTCCTACGGTTTGGCGCGGCCGTCGCACGCGGACTATGCCGCCTACCGCAAATACCACGGATATGAGGACTATCGCGGCGGCGGACATTTTTCCGGCCGCCTGACCGCGCCCCTGGTGGCGGCGGGAGCCATGGTAAAGAGCTGGCTGAAAGCACAGGATATTGAAATAAAAGCGCACCTTATTGATGAAAAAGAGCTGCGGCAGCAGGCGGAGGCGGCCAAGGCCGCCGGAGATTCCGTGGGTGGTCAGGTGCGCTGCACCGTCACGGGCCTTCCGGCGGGACTGGGCGGTCCCGGCTGGCGGGAGGCGGTGGAATCGGAGCTGGCCCGTCACCTGTTCGCCATCCCGGCGGTGAAGGCCCTGGGCTTCGGCGACGGCGCGGCCCTGGGTTTGCACCAGATACCACCAGAACGCGGCGTTGAACAACAGAGAAAGTGTGACCCAGAGGATAGAC
>USIH01000027.1 GCA_900554705.1 uncultured Eubacteriales bacterium | reverse complement strand
CGAATGGGCGAAATATATCTCATAAGCATGGCTTCAAGAATGGGTGGAGGGACATCTCCAAGGAGCAAAACAATGATCTAAAACGGATATTGACAACTGTTCCAAAAATTTTTCCAAAGGAGACAGCATAAAGCCGTATTTGGCGACTATTTTGCTTTGATACGCTTTGCCATTAGGATAAGCGAGTCTTCTTTCCACATATCTTTTGTCAATTCAGACAATTCGTGGGTAAGCTGTGGGGCTGCGCTGAATTACGCAAAAAAGCGAAAGAAACGAATGACAAGATTTTTCTTAAAAATGGATATGTGGAAAATTCCATAAAGATGCGTTACGAGCAATGCGGAGGAAACTGCGTAAAAATTGGGAGATTTATACAATTATTCTCAAAGTTCTCGGAAAATTTGGTTCTTATATGGCGAGAATTGTCTTGAAAACTGAGCGCGATTATGGTATATTTCAAGGATGAAAAATGACGGAACTTTTGCAATTTCCGGCGGCTGGCAGTTGCCCTTGCCGACCGCAAATGCTCTTTGGTAGGAGGACGAGAAATGAAACGTATCAGTAAACGGCTCTGCGCACTGCTGCTTCTGTGCTCGATGCTTCTAAGCCTGTGCCCCGGCCTTGCGCTGACGGCAGCGGCTGCATCGATCCCGAACAGCGGCGAGGCGAAAGTGACCAGTGTCCAATTCGGCGAGATCACGGACGGCTCTGCTCCGTGGGACGCAGATGACGAGGCCGGTAACGACAGCGGCGCAAAGAATAAGATCGTCCGCAGCTTTGACACGGTGAATTACCAATTCACTGTGAATGTCGCTGCGACAGACACCGCAAAATCGTACAGCGAAGCGTATGTCTGCGTGACATTCACGCTCCCGCTGACAAGTGCGCAGGCCGAGTTTGACACGGCGGCTATGGCATGGATGGAGAACAGCGGGAAATATGCCTACCGGATCGTTGACAACGGCGATTCTCAGACGCTTGTGGCCTATAAGCATCTGGAGAACGGAGGGCAGACCGTTGTGCCGGGTACGTTTGGTGAGAACCTGACCGTTCGCGTGAAGGGCATGGCGAACGGCTCGGAGGTCAAGCCGACGATCCGCGCGTACATCGACGGGGCGGCCGAGGCCGATCAGGCGGCGGCAAGCGCCGAGCGCGTGACGGTCAGCACCGCGCCGAGCTATAACATCAAGGTCAAGGGCAACACGAGCTACAAGGACAGCTTTGACTTTAACACCGGCAATACGACGGGCAGCCAGATCGCGGCGAACTATGGGATCGCGGGCGACAAGCTCGTCCCCGGCCGCTTGATGAATTTCGCGGTCAGCCTCGAGCTGTATAACAATAAGCCCGACAAGGGGTTCAAGGGCATCGAGATCCCGAACGGCGAGCCGATCACCTTCAAGCTCAGGCTGAGCAGCAAATATCGGATCAACACACCGAATGCCGGTTCGAACTACACGGCCGGGCAGGAGATCGCGGCCGACGCGGCCGGCTATATGCCACTGCTCTACAGCGCGGACGGCAATATGATCCAGCCGTATGGCACGGCAAACGGCGACGGCCGCGTGCTCTATGACAATAACAACGCTGTGGTCAACGGCGCGCCCTATAACGCCGGCGGAGAAGATAGGAGCTGCTTCAACGGCGGCACATGGTCGGCCGTTCAGCTGCGGAACGAGGACGGCACGCCGACGGGCGAGGTTCTCGTCACGGTCAGCGGCTATGAGATCAACGTGGACAAGATGCCGACGATGGACGGCGACCGCAGCACCGAGGTCGGCGCATACGGCGCGGACAAGGGCATCGGCGTGTTCTCGGCGGGTGAGTTCTGGGTCGTGCAGCCCTTCAACCAACTGGGCAACGACACGACCGACAGCGCACAGTATCAGATCATTCAGGAATACGGACAGGGCGCGTTCTATACGACCGCCACGGCAAGCGATCTGAAGCTTACGACCGTCAACAACACGGCATTCGCCGACACCGCAGGCACGAACGACCAGCAGCAGATTCGGGACGACGACGTCCACGAGGCCGGCCTGGAGCTGACGCTGCCCGGCGTCCTGCAAAACCGTGTGTTTTACGCAGGTCTCGAAAATTCGACCAGTTGGGGCGTGAATGTTGAGAATCAGCGCCACGGCGACGACGTTGCGGTTCCGGGCGCGGAGCTTTATCTGCGCGCGGGCTTCACCTACTACACCAGCAATGAGGAAAACAACCAGCTCTGGTTCGCAACGAACTTCCTGCGCTTCCCGGCGGCGGCCTTTGAGCTGACCGGAGATTATAAGAAGGACTTCATCGACGGCGCGGACAAATCCGAGGCGACTCTGACGGTCAAATACGGCGCAAAGACGGACGGCACGGATTGGACAAGCTTTGACGAGATGCGCGACGCGACCGAGGATCAGCTTATGTATTACGACTCCCTCGAGGAGCTGAAAAGCGACAACAAGACCTGCGTGGCCGTGCTGCTGTATATCCAGGGGCCGGGTCTGCTGATCGATCAGAAGCCCCACTACGGCGCCCTTATGAGCGCGAAGGTGCGCGACACGGCGACGGTCAACCAGACCTACAGCATCGTTTCGACCTCCCGCGTCTGGACGAAGGCCATGTGCGCGAACAGCGCGATTGCGGAGGTCGCAGCGTCCGTCACGCCGCGCGAGGACGGCACCTATGCCACCCCGAGCTGTGAGACCTATCTGAATCCGGACAACCGCGCCACGCTCCTGACGGAGAACCATTTCACCAACGCCAAGGACGAGACGGAATGGCTCAACAGCGGCAATATCCCCGCGAACAACAGCGCGGGCGTGCCGCGGAGCACGCAATATGTTCCGGCGACCTACGACGAGGCGCATGTGCTGCATAACCACAACTCCGACTGGGGTCACTGGGGCGACACGATGCTCATCATCGGCTATAAGACCGGCGTCTCCATGGTCGAGGCGCAGCGCGTCAATGGGAAGGAAAAGGAGACCTATGCCCTTGACCGCTCGCAGCGCGAGGCGGATTTCATCGTGCAGCCGACGGCGAGCTTCGACAAGAGTCAGGGCACGCCGGAAAAGACGACCAATCTGACGATCACCGTCACGCTGCCGAAGTACCTGAGCTATATCGAAGGCTCGTCCTATTTCGGCGGAACTTACACCCAGAGCAGCGCCAACGGCGGCACGCGCGGCACGGTCACGGGCGGCATGGAACTGGCAACGAACGTGTCCGTCAACGCCAAGACCGGCGAGACGACGCTGGTCTGGAAGCTCGTCGGTGTTACCGTCGGGCAGGCGATTCCGCCGATCTATTATTCAACCTTCATCGGCAGCAAGTCGCCTGATGCGGACTGCCCGCAAGGTACGACCTCTCTTGTCCCGACTGTAACTATTTCCGGTACAGAGGACAATCGAGCCTTTACGGCTGAGAATGGGAATCTTGCTTCCGAAGGTATCACGGTCACAAAAGGCACTGCCTACGCCTTCACGAAGTCGGTCAAGGCCGACACCGTCGAGGCAGACGGCACGGTCGACTATGTGATCTACAACAGCAACAACGCCACGACGCCCGAGCAGGTCTATCTGCTCGACACGATGCCCGCCGACGGGCAGAACGGCAGCAGCTTCGCCGGAACGTATCATGTGACGGCGTGGAAGCTGGACACGACACTCTGCGACGCGAGCAAGCTCAGTGTCTACTACACAACGGATGAGCAATATAAAAACGCCACGGCGGCAACGGTTCCGCAGACGGAGGCAGAGGGCTGGACGAAAGCCACTCTTAGCGCCGATGGCACGATCACTGACATGAATGGTAAGCGCCCGACCGCTTGGGCGATCATCGGTTCGCTCGACTCGAACAAGGCGATCAGTATTGAGCTGCAAATCCAGCTCGAACCGGATCTGAGCGCGTTCAAGGACAACACGACCTACGTCAACACGATCTCCACGGGCGAGCTGCAGGCAACGGCTGCGGCCAACGTCGTCAAGCGGAGCATCTCCGGTATGGCGTGGTCGGACGACGACGGCGACGGCAAGAAGAACGAGACGGCGGATGTCAACGACACCGCCTGCGCAGGCACGACGTTCTATACGACCGGCATCGCCGGGAAGGGCGACGCGATCCTCTTCCTGAAACCGGATTATTATAGAGGTATCCTGACCACCGAGCTGAAGCAGCTCAAGGTGGTCATGAGCGGCTCGTCTGCCTCTGAAGAACCGATCAAGCTGTACTTCAGAACGGACGACAAAGACTGGGCGGAAGCCAACCGCTTTGAGATCAATAACCCGACGCTCGTGAAAAACGGCGGCGAAAAGCTCTCCGCAAAAGAGAAGGAATATGTCTTTGACCTCAGCACGGCCGCGAATGCCAACTGGACAGGCGTCATGACCGAAATGCGCCTCGATCCTCTGCAGGGCAATAACCTCTCCTTCAACATCAAGACCATCACGCTTGTGAAGGCCGACGGCACGGAGCAGGTGATGGATCTCTGCACCAAGGGCGCGTATGGGAACTACGTTATTCCCAGCGATTCTATTTTGTCGGGCGTCTCTTACCCGACCGCTGAGGATTACACACTCCCGCAGGAGGCGATCCTTTCCACGAAGCGTTCCGGCACGACCTTCACGGCGGCGGACGACGGCAGCGGCGACATTATCTTTACTTTCTCGGAGACGATGTATGCCGGACTTTCGGCCAACGACATCAAGGCTGTGCGCGTGGTTGCAAGCGGCGACCCCGCGACGAAGGATCCCATGAAGCTCTATTATTCGGCAGGGAATCAGACGGAGCCGTCGGAAGCGCGAATGGTCGCGGGCGGCTATATCAACCGGGACGAAGCAACCTATACCCTTGATCTCTCAAACCGATCGGACTGGTCAGGCACGATCAACGGTCTGCGTCTTGACCCGATTCAGGGCGCGAATCTGAACGTCACGATCAAGACCATCATGCTCGACCTTGCCGACGGCACGACGCGTACCTTTGATCTCACCGTACCGGGCGCGTGGCAGAAGTATCTGCGCGTCAGCAATATGCAGGGGACGCCGGAATATGCCGCGGATTCCGAAACGGTCACGCGCGACAGTGTGAAGGTCTCACTCTACCGCAAGGGTGAGACCGGCGGCACGACGTTTGGTACCGACGACAGATCGCCAGACGCGATCCTGACCGCTAAGGAGGTCATGTATCAGGGGCTGAACACCAGCGACGTCAAGAGCGTGCGTTTGGTGATGTCGGGCGATTCCGACAGCGAGAGATCGCCCGATCTGTTCTATATGAGCGGGAGCGACAAGAACTTCAGCGGCCCAAAGACGCTTTCGTTGAACAGCAGTCTGCGGTTGAGCAAGGACATGAAGGAATATGTGTTCGAGATGTCGAGCTTCAGCAATTGGAAGCCCAACGAGAAGCTGACCGGTCTGCGCTTTGACCCGCTTCAGGGCAAAAACAAGACTTTCACGATCCGCAGCATTACGATCGAGCTGACGGACGGCACGCAGCGGTGCTTCGATTTCACGACGAAGGACGCTTATCAGAAGTATGTCACCCTGACGAACCTGCAGCCGACGGTGTCCTATGCCGAGGCGGACGACGCCTATGTCCCCGTGACCGACAGCAATTACCGCCCTGTTTCGACCTATCTCGGCAAGAGCATCAATGTGAAGAATCCTGCCGACGAGCAGGATTACACCTCCGGCAGCTATGAGTTCCGGGGTCTCTCCGGCGGCACCTACATGGTGCGCATGGAGAGCGGAACGACCGACCTGAGCCAATTCGACAAGGCCACCAACGCCGTTTCCGTCTATGACGCAAACGGAAAGCTGACTGCTGCCGAGCTGCGGGACATTACGCTGCCCGCGACGGTGGAGGATTACGTCTCTACGGACAACGACATCGGCTTCTACGGCAAGACCACGGTCGTTCTGAACTACGACCGCAAGGTGACGGTGGATGTGCGCAGCTTCCGTGCGGAGACGCCGACGGTGGAAGTCGCAAGCGCCGTTGACGCGACCGTTTGGTCGAGCAAGGTCGAGAAAACCGATGCCAAGGGCAGAACGGTGACCTTTGCCGAGGCCAGCGCGGACGGAAACGTCACCATCACGCCGTATGACCTGATCTATTCCAAGGACAACCCCGACGCTTCGGTGTTCTACCGTATCAGCTATCCCGACGGCACGAGCGTAGTTCACGAGATCGTCATCAAGCCCGCGAATGTGATCTATTATGAGGAGTCGAACGACGACCTCCTGACCTTTACGGACGGCCAGCGCGGCAAGTGGTACAAGGTCACAGAGCAGTATCGCCACGACATCACGGCTGACGACGCGAATTACGACGCGAATGCCGACGGCCAACATCAGGACGCCGATTCCCATACGGACGACTACGACAGCAAGTACAGCGAGAACGAAAAGAACCTTTACTTCTCCGCCGGTACGGCGCGGATGGTCAATGTGACCACCGAGATCAAGGACGCTTCGCTCTCTGCGGCGTATCCCTCCGTGAAGTTCAGCTTCTACGGCACCGGCTTTGAGCTGGTCAGCATGGGCACGCCCTACGGCGGCGTGGTCAACGTGCAGGTCTATGAGGGCAGCATGGAGGATGGCAAAAAGCCGATCTATACCCGCGCCGTCAACACCCGCTACGGCATTTACTATGGGGAACAGGAGGACGGTGAGACGGCGCCGCCCGTCGAGGGCAGAGAGATCGACCGTCTGTATCAGGGCACGGCGCTGGTGAAGGACGATCTGACCTACGGAATGTATACCGTGGTCTGCACGCCGATGTATTCTCCGTACTTTGACCCCTACGATGTCGGCTCCTTCGACATTCTGGTCGACGGCGTCCGCATCCTGAACCCCATCGGCGCAACGCCGGAATATGAGCGTACCGATTTTAACGACATTTTGACCGCGAAGGTCAGCCTGTTCATTACCGAGTACGGCAAGACGGAGCTGAGCGATAAGCTGGAGCACGGCCCGAAGTATGAAATTCATCTGGCGCCGGAGCAGGCCGTCGCCGTGGCCGTCACCGCAAAGAAGGACGCAGTGCTGCGCATGGGCGCGCAGAGCTTTACGGGCGCATCGGGCAAATTTAGCGTCTACTCGGTGCAGAGCTTTACCGACAGCGGCGACAAGACGCCGATCGCACAGCAGACGCTGACCGGAACGGAGATGCACTATCCCGTTTATACCGCCGCTGCGGACGGAACGCAGATCCTGCTCTTTAAGAACACCGGCACGACACATATCGCGCTGACGAGCTTCGAATACCTGCCGGAGACAGTCACGGAGCTACGCTGCCAACCGGAGGATACCGAGGCCGCGCTGGATCTGGCCAATGCCCTGCTGACGCCGGAGGACCCCTCTGATCCGTCCGGAACCGGCTCGCTTGGCATCTCTGCGGCGTCTTTGACCCTTTCGAGCGACATTTCCATCAACTTCTACGTTCCGCAGGAGAATCTGGAGGGGATCGAGGATCCCTATCTGCTCTGCGTGAAGAATTTGTATGACGAAAAGGGCAACGTTACCGGAACGGAGGAGAAGAAGACCACCCTCCGTGCGGAGAACAACGGCCGTTTCGTCTACACCTTTGACGGCGTTTCGGCCATGGAAATGGGCAGCATTGTCACCGCGACCATGCACGGGACGAAGGACGGCAAGGACGTCGGCGGAAAACCGGTCGAGTACAGCGTCAAGACCTACGCGATGAATCAGCTCAAGAGAGTCACGACGCCGGACAAGCTCAAGACGCTGCTGGTGGATATGCTGAATTACGGCGCATCTGCGCAGACGTACTGGAACTACAACACGGCCAATCTCGTCAATCAGGATTTGACCGAAGAGCAAGCGGCCTTTGCAACACAGACCGAGCCGACGCTCACAAACAACTGCACGGTCACGGATAATACCGGAGCGATCCATTTTGACAGCGTCTCTCTGCTGTTGAAGGAAAAGGTCGCGATCAAGTACTATCTGTCGCCCAAGGGCTATACGGGCAAGGCGAGCGACCTGACGATGAAGGTCAGCTATGTCGACAAAAACGGCGATACGCAGACCGAGACGATCAGCGGCGACAAGTTTACGCTGACTGACGACGGACGCTATGCGGTGGTTTTTGACAAGCTCAACCCCACGCAGCTGCGCACCGTCTGCACCGCCGAGGTCTATGATGTCAACGGGAACAAAGTCAGCGGTACGCTGACCTACAGCGCCGAATCCTACGCTGCCCGGAAGATGTCCGACCCCGATGCGAAGCTTGTCCGCCTGCTCAACGATATGATGAAGTACGGCGACTCCACCGCGAAGTATTTCGGCATTTCCTCGGTGCAGGTGCGTAAGGCGCATCAGGCCTATGAGATCTGCTACACCTACTCGATGGATCAAGCCAAGAACCTCGAAGGCATCACCTCCGGCTGGCAGGTCGACAACCGCGCGGGTCTCGGCAAGACCTCGAACGCCGATAACGGCCGCCTGAGCGACGTCAGCACCGAGGAACACTCCCGTCAGCTGCGTTATTTCAACAACGAGACGGCGGGAAGCTTCGATTTCCGCTTTGCCCTGTCCTATCATTCCGGATTCGCGGGCAACGTGATGCGGCTGACGGCCGAGGACGGCTCGGATACCTTCTATCTCATCACGCAGGGCGACGGCTTCTATGTCAAGGCCAAGGACGGCAGCCTCACGGCGCTTCCCGCGACGCTCGAGGCGGTCGGGAACGACTTGGGCAATATGCTCCTGCATGTGGTTGTCGACCTCGACAAGGGCACGAGCCGGATCGAGATCGACGGTATCGACTGCGGCACGCATCCGCTGCTCGGCACGTCGTTCCGCTGCCTCAGCTTTGAGACGACCGACGAGAGCACGAACAGCACGACGCTACAGGGCGGCTATGTCGAGGCGAATTACGCGATCTATGAGAACTTCACCGTTCCGACGCGTGCGATTCCCACAAGCTTTACGAACGACAACGCGCTCTCGCTCGTCGGCGAATCCCTCCGTCTGGCGGCCGGGAAGGAGACGGCGAGCAGCTTTGAGCCGCTGGGCGGAAACGTCTGCTTCACGCTCTCGACCAAGTCCGAGCGGAACGATCAGAACACGAGCTGGAGCCTCTGCGCCGGGGACGACGCGGTGGTCAAGCTCGAGCTGAAGGACGGCTATCTCTACGCCAACGGTCAGAAGATCATGAAGACCAAGGCCGGCGGCGCGCTTTCCGAGACGCAGGAGCAGCTTCAGAACAATATGTGGCATCTGCTCCGCGTCGAGGCCGACATGACCACGCAGAAGGCAATCATCAAGGTGCACACCTCCAAGGTCGCGACGGTCGATTTTCTGACCAAGACGAGCTATGTCGACGGCATCCGCGTCGACAACACTAAGAGCGCCGGTTTCGTCGATCTGGATGACATCATGGTCTATAACCTCGTCGATTATGACATCCCGGAGCCGCAGGTCGTCGAGGACGATTACAACATCGGCATCAACGTCTGCTCTCTCTGGGAGAACGGCAGCCACTGGGGCTGGGCTACGATCACTCCGCACGACGATTTGACGCCGGTTCTGGGCTACTATGACGAGAATCTGACCGAGACGGCGGACTGGGAGATCAAGTACATGGCCGAGCACGGCATCGACTTCCAAGCCTTCTGCTGGTTTGCTTCGAGCAGCTATGAGCCGCTTAACCCCAGCGCCAAGCATCTCGACCGCGCCTTTGTCAACGCAAAATACAGCGACAAGATGAAATTCTGCCTGCTCTGGGAGGCGGCCAACGGCTCGGTCCCGTCAACGGTGGACGCGTTCAAGAATTATTATGTTCCGTATATCATCGAGAACTATTTCACGAACCCGAGCTACATGACCATCGACAAGAAACCTGTCCTTGCGATCTTCGGCGCGAGCAGGCTCAAGAGCCAGTTCGGCAACGATGCTGCGACCGTGAAGGGTATGTTCGATTATCTGCGCGAGGAGGCCAAGAAGGTCGGCTTCGACGGTGTGATCGTGCTCGACTGCAACGGCGGCGAGACGAACATCAAGGACTATGGCTTCGACGGCTGGTATGCCTATAACTGGGGTACGAACTACATGCTGCAGGAGGATATCAACAACAATCTGAACAAGCAGAAGAATGTCGATGCCTACACCGTTCCGACCATCAGCGTGGGCTTTAACCACATCGGCTGGGCGCAGGAACGCTTCCCCATGATGTCCGTTTCGGACTTCAAGGCGGCCAACGAATGGGTGCGCGACACCTATATCCCGACCTATGCGAGCAAGTCCGGTGAGGATCGTTGGCAGGATAAATTCGCCATGATCTCCACTTGGAACGAGTACGGCGAGGGCACCTACATTATGCCCAGCGAGGGACTGCACGGCTTCCAGTATCTGGACGTGCTGCGCGAGGTGTATTCCGGCGGCGGCGCGCATACCGACGTGACGCCCACGGACGAGCAGAAGGCGCTCATCACGCACAACTATCCGCAGGATATTCGCGTCCTGCGCCAGAACGGCGATTACACCGGCGCGCAGGCCAGAAGCGTCAAGACCTATACGACGGATTTCTATCAGTCGGCGGCAAATCTGGCGGAGAAGGGCAACGGCGTCTACCAGACCTATCCCAGCGGTCAGTCCTCCGACGCGATCTTTGCCATAAAAGAAGAGGCCTTCAAGGACATGGACGCGTCGCAGCTGCTCCGTGTGCGCGTGAAGGCGTCCGGCATCCCGAAGGGGGAGTATATGCAGCTTTTCTATGGGACGAGTAAGAGCGGCGGCATTTCCGAGGGAAATTCCATCCGCGTCTATTCCACCACGGACGGGGAGCAGGAGTTCATGTTTGAGCTTAGCTCGCGGTCGACTTGGGTCGGTACGGTCACGGCCATGCGCCTTGATCCGGTGGACGCGAACGACGTGACCTTCACGATCGAATCCGTGACCTTTGAGTACGGCGGCGATTATCCGGCCGTTTATATCAACGGCACGAAGCTCGGCAACAAGATCCAGACCGAGACGCAGAACGGCGTGGACTATGTGCCCTTTGAGCCGGGCGTCAGCCGCATCAACCATCTGCTCTCGCTCTACTTCGAGTGGAGCTACGAGACCAAGACCCTGACGCTCTACCGCAACAAGCATTCCTATCAGTTCGTGACCGGTAAGGATTACGCGCTGGTCGACGGAAAAACGCAGGTGAAGCTTGGCGGGACGGTCTATCAGCAGGACAACATCCCGATGCTCCCGATCGAGGGATTGGCGAAGGTACTCGGCCTGCACTGTGTGAAGGACGGCACCGACTACCACATCTCTACGCAGGAGGCCTCGCGCTTTGAGACCGAGGCGGACGGCATTTGGACGTTCAACCGCTCCGGCGATGCGCGCGGCTGGACGTTGGCAGGCGGCACGATGAACTTCACGGACGATACGCTTGTGATCGAGGGCACGCGAACCGCCAACAACACCTATGACCCCAGACTGAGCATGGAAAACCTGAGCTTGGATTGCAGCAAGTATACAAAGATCGAGGTCTGCGTGAAGTGGGACATCACGGGCAGCCGCAGCTCGGACGTGATGAAGATCTACTATACGACGACCGAGGCCAAGGGGCTGAGCGAGGGCAAGAGCGTGCAGGTTTCGATCGGCAAAAGCTCGAACGGTGAGTTTAAGACCATCACCTTCGATATGACGAAGGACAGGGACAACACCGGCTCATGGAAGGGCTATGCCACGCAGCTGCGCTTTGACCCGTTCGACGATGCGGGCACGACGGAGATCAAATATATCCGCTTCGTTGAGGCCAAGGAGGAGACAGTGCTCGTCGAGGACGACGCCGAGGGAACGGCGAAGTTCTTCGTCGGCAACAATCAGGCGATCAGCCTTGTCACAGACCCGACTGCCGTATATAATAAGTGCTACTATGTGACATCCTCTTATACCACTTGGCTGTACGCAAAGATGAACACCCAATTCACGCCGGGCACGACCTATCAGATCGATTTCGACGTGATGCTCGACCCGAACAGCCCGGCAGAACGCACCGATCTCTTCTGTAATTTGCAGTACATGGATGAGAACGGCAAGACCGACCATAACGACCACCATGTTACGATCACGAAGAACGGCGGCTGGGTGCATTTCAGTGCGCAGCAGACGGTTTCTGCAAATTCGACGGATCGAAGCAAAGACTTGTTCACGCTGTACAGCAATCCGTATAACTACGGTAAAGAGGACGCATCGTCCTGCTTCTATTACATTGACAATGTCAAGGTGACTGTCGTGGACAAGGCGTCCGCGCAGTCGGCGTCCTCGAATCTCGACGCAGGCACGTTTGCGAACGGCACAGGCGCTGTATACAGCGCAGCGCTGCCGTCACCGAAGCCCTTTGCCGCGTCGTGCCGGAAAAGCTTTCAAGATAAGTGAGGTGTAACCATGAAAAAGAGATATTCCAAGCCCGAACTGATTTATGAGAGCTTCTCTTTGGCGGGTGCGACCATCGCGAGCTGTTCGGTCGACCCCAATGCGGGACAGGTCGGTCAGTGCACCGTGAATCCGGATCCGAATGTCGATACCGGCTGGTATATATTCAATACGAACGGTATATGCAACTTCCCGTCGGAGCAGTTCTGTCCCTATGACATTTCCGGAGAGAACTACAACGTGTTTACGTCTTGAACCAACTGCTGTCCTGCGCGGCCTGACGGGTTTGCGCAGGCGGAAAGGAGAACGATATGAAAACATTTTGCAAGCCTGAGATGGATGTGATCGAATTTTCCGCGATTGATATCCTGACGACCTCAGCACCGGCGACTGTGGAGACTGCCTCCGAGCCGACCATGGAGTCTACAGCTTCCGGCGGCGGTGTGGAGCTGCCCGAGGATCCGCTGTGATAAACTGTGCGCCCGCCCCTCACGGGACGGGCGCATATTCGTATCTGCCAACTTGGAATATAGGACGGCTTTGGCAAGTGGTTGCTTTTTCTGTGCCGCTGCATTATAATCAAAGGAGCAGGAAACGTTCCTGTCCTGATATTTTACTTGTTACACTTATTCTTTGAGGTGCGCCATGAGAAGGATTTTTTCAATCGTATTGCTGCTTTCGCTGCTTTTCCTCTGCGCCTGTGCGTCGGGAAAGGTGCAGAGCGACCGGTCGGACACGACCGAATCGCTGCCCACGGACGAAACTCTGCCGGTGGACGAAACTTTGCCGACGGATGAAATTTTGCCGACGGAGCAGGTGCTCCCGCCGATCTCCGGCTTTTCCGCGCAGGAGGGCTGGCAAGCCGTTTCGCAGAGCGGGCTGGACATTCTGGCGGCGGGCAGCTATTCCGGCAGCTTCTTTGAGGACGGAAGTGACGAGGCCGTCGAGGACATTGCCGCGATCGTGATACGGAACACGGGAGCGCAGACTGTGGAATACGGCGAGGTCAACGCCGGGACGTTTCATTTTGTGTTTACCGGTCTGCCGGTAAATGCCGTGATGCTGGTGCTCGAGAGCGATCGCGGCGCTTATTCGGAGATGAGCGGCGCGCAGGTCGCCGCCCGCGTCAATGCGGCGGATGTCCGCGAGGACTACGGCGAGGCGTTCGAGGTCTATCTTGGCGACGGCGTGATCAATATCCGTAATATCTCCGGAACGAGCTTTTCGGAGGACGTTTTTGTGTATTATAAGAACATACAGGACGGCGTTTTGCTGGGCGGCATCACCTATCGCGTGCGCTTCGACGGCGTTGCCGACGGCGCGATCGCGCAGAGTATCCAGAGCCATGCAACGGCGGAGCATACCGCTGTGATCTATATGACGTATGACAAATAATATTACGCTGCGCCTCGGTGGTGTGCGGGTCGGATTTACCGGACTGACGCTGCCGATTCGGGAGCATTCGTTCTTGCCGCAGTTTTCCTGCGGCGGAGCGGCGGATGCGACGCTGCATATCTATCAGGACGCGGACGGGGCGCTTTCCACGCCGGTGATTTATGAGGATGCGTTTTACCGTGTCCATGCTTCGGACGGGAAGGTCTCGGCGGAGGTCAGTGCGCACGGGACGCTCAAAACGTGGGGCTATGCGATCCTGCATTATGACGCGGTCGAGCCGCGTTTGCAGCTTCTGTCTCCCACGCATAGCTGCACGCTGGATCAGGTGCTCTCGGGCGTGATGATGGAGAGCCTCCTGCTTGCGCGCGGACACGCTGTTTTACATGCTTCGGCGATTCGGGTCGGCAGTCAGGCGATCCTGTTTACCGCGCCCTCCGGCACAGGAAAATCCACGCAGGCAGAGCTGTGGAATCAATATCGGGGCGCAGAAGTGCTCAATGGCGACAAGACGCTGCTCTATTTTGAAAACAGGACGGCAATGGCGGGCGGCCTGCCCTATGCAGGGACGTCGGGCATCTGCAAGAGGTTCGATCTTCCCATTCGGGCGATCGTCGTCCTGCGTCAGGCAAAGGAAGACCGGAGCACGGAGCTGCGCCCTGCCGAGGCGGTGCGGTGCCTGCTGAGCCAGATCGTTTTGCAGCCGTGGAGCAGGGAGGACGTGCAGTCGGCGACGGAGCTTGCGCTGCGCATGGCGGAGAGCGTTCCGATCGTTCGCCTCGACTGTCTGCCCGAGGAAAGCGCGGTCGCGTGTCTGGAAAGGAGTCTGAAATGAGCCAAGGTGCGGTTCCGCAGATGCTGACTTACCTGCATGAGCGTGGACGGCGGCTCGGCCTGCCGACGGCGGGTACCTTTGAGCTGACCGCGCGCTGCAATTTTAACTGCAAAATGTGCTATGTGCATTTGACCGAGGAGGAGCAGTGCAGACGCGGACGGGAATTGACGACCGAGGAGTGGATCACGCTCGGCGAGGCCGCCGCGAAGGCGGGGACGGTATTTCTGCTGCTGACCGGCGGAGAGCCGACCCTGCGGCCGGATTTTGCGGAGATCTATCGTGCGCTGCACAAACTGGGCATGATGATCTCCGTCAACTCCAACGGCTATTTAATGGATGAAAGAACGGTGGCGCTTTTTCGGGAGGAAACGCCGACCCGCGTCAATATTTCGCTCTACGGAACGGAGAACGAGACGTATCGGCGGCTTTGCGGCGTGCCCGCATACGACCGGATTGTCAGGAATATCGGAGCGCTTCGCGAAGCGGGCGTCGAGGTGAAGGTGAATTTGTCGCTTACGCCCGATAATATCGGCGAAATGGAAAAAATTGTTGCGCAGGCGCGGGCTATGGACGCTCAGATACAGGCCACGCCGTATATGTTCCCGCCCGTTCGCCGCGACCTCGGCAGCGTCGGAGAGAACTTCCGTATGCCGCCGGAGCAGGCAGGCGAATTTCAGGCGCGCTATAACTTGCTGACGATGAGTCGGGAACAGTTCTGTCTGTTGGCTTTTCAGATGTCACAGGGGATCGCCCAAAGCAATGTGACCGACTGTGAGGGAATGCCGGGAAAGGGAATGGCGTGCAGAGCGGGAAGCAGCTCCTTTTGGCTGACGTGGGACGGAAAAATGATGCCGTGCGGACAGATGCGGGAGCCTGCTTTTGATGTCAAGACTATGGGGTTTGACACCGCTTGGCAGGAAACGCGGAAGGCATCCGCCGCAATCTGCCTGCCGCAGGAATGCGCAAATTGTTCGCTGAACTTTTTATGCCATGCCTGCGCTGCCATGTGCTACGGAGAAACCGGACGCTTTGACGGAAAGCCGGAGTATCTCTGCCGCCTGAACCGCAGCTATCTGGAGCAGACCATGCGGCTGCGGAAGGAGCACTACGGGGAAGCACGCCCTTGAGCTTGAAATGATCGGACAGCGAAAGCGCCGTCCGGACGAAAAACGAAAAATTTCACAATGAAGCACCGTCACGCGTTTTTATTCGGAAGTCTGTATTTGTGCCCGAGTGCATCGCGCTGGCGAGCTGCTGTATATCATAGCCGTAAGCCGACCGTTTTGAAAAACGGTCGGCTCAGACCGTCAAAAAAGTCCGTAACCGTCAAAATAGATTCACTTTTCTAACAAAATTGGCCGCAGGATTACAATATAAATAATCGAGAATTTTTGAACTTTCGCAAGTTGAAATTCTCTATATTTATAATAATTTTGACTTACTTCGCAACTCACGTCTTAGCGTATCTATATACGCCGACAGGCGTGAGTTGCTTGTCTTCCGAACCTTTTTGGCAGTCTCCCAGCGTGCCGAAAAGGTTTTTTGACACGCTGGAGCGGGGTCGCATGACCCCGCTCTTCTTATGCGCCCGCAAACTGACTGTAATAGAGCTTTGCGTAAAAGCCGTTCTTCCGGAGCAGCGCTTCGTGGTTCCCCTGCTCGATCACACGGCCGTCCTTCATGACAAGGATCACATCCGCCTCGCGTATCGTAGACAGGCGGTGCGCCACGATGAACGACGTTCTGCCCTGCATCATCTTTGCAAAAGCGGCCTGAATTTTCAGCTCCGTGCGCGTGTCGATCGAGGACGTCGCCTCGTCGAGGATCAGCATCTGCGGCAGTGCCAGCATCGCGCGGGCGATGCACAAAAGCTGCTTCTGACCGGCTGAGAGGTCGTTTTCATGGATCACCGTTTGGTATCCCTCCGGCAGGCGACGGATGAAGGAGTGCGCGTGCGCGGCCTTTGCCGCCGCCTCGACCTCCTGCTGCGTTGCCTCCGGCTTTCCGTAGGCGATGTTATCGCGCACCGTTCCGGTCGCAAGCCACGTGTCTTGCAAGACCATGCCGTACCGGCTGCGCAGGTCGTGCCGCGTCATGTCGCGAATGTCCGCCCCGTCCACGCAGATACGACCGCCGTTGACGTCGTAAAAGCGCATCAGGAGATTGATCAGCGTTGTCTTTCCGCAGCCGGTCGGGCCGACGATCGCTACGCGTTCGCCGGAATGCACCTCCAGCGACAGGTCTTCGATCAGCGGGCGCTCCGGCACATAGCGGAAGCTGACGTTTTGAAGCGAGACCGCGCCATGCACCGGCGGCGTGACCGGCGTCGGGCACTGCGCAACCTCGTCCGGCTGGTCGAGCAATTCAAAGACGCGCTGCGCGCAGGTCAGCGCGTTTTGCATCTCGGCAATGACACCGCTGATCTCGTTAAACGGCTTGGCATACTGCGACGCGTAGCTGAGGAAAACGCTGAGCTGCCCGACCGTGATGCCGCCCTCACGCGCCGCAAACAGGGCGCTGATGAGGATAACGACGGCATAAACAAGGTTGTTGACCATTCGCGTGCTGGGATTGGTCAGGCTGGAAAAGAACGTCGCGTTCAGAGACGCCTTTTCCAACCGCTCGTTTACCTCGTCAAACTGCGAAAGGCTCTGCGCCTCGTGGCCGAATGCCCGAACGACACGCTGACCCTCGACCGTTTCGTTGATCAGCGCCGTCTGCTCGCCGCGCAGCTCCGCCTGCGCGTGGAAAAAGCGATGAATGCGTGTTGCGATAAAGCGCGCCGTGAGAATGGAAAGCGGCGTGAGGACGAAGACCGCAAGGGCGATCACCGCGTTGAGATAAAGCATGATGGAGAGCGTCGCACAGATCGTGACAACGCCGGTAAACACCTGCGTAAAGCCCATCAGCAGACCGTCTGCAAAAGTGTCCACGTCCGCGACCATGCGGCTGACGGTATCGCCGGAGGGATGTGTGTCCAGATAAGAGAGCGGAAGCCGATTGAGCTTCGCGCCCAGCTCATCGCGCAGATCGCAGCAGACGCCATAGGTGATCCGGTTATTCACCAGCGCCATGAGGCGCTGGGCAAGCGCGCCGAGTAGAGCGGCGACGGCGACGCAAACGATCGCGCCAAGCACCGTCTTGTGCCGGACATCTCCGATGCCGAGCATCGCGTCAATGGCATTGCCGCAGAAGATCGGGATCAGAAGCTGCGCGGCGGCACTCAAAAGCGCCAGAAGCAGGCTGCACACAACAAGGCGGCGATAGGGAGAAATGCGCGCGAGCACACGGCGCAGCGTACCCTTTTTCATTTCTCCGCCTCCTTCCCAAATTGGCTTTCATAGATCTCGCGATATACCGCGCAGTCGGAGAGCAGCGCAGTGTGTGTACCGTCGCCCACGAGCTTACCGTCGTCGAGCACAAGGATCTGGTCGGCGTCCATCAAGGAACCGGCGCGCTGACTGACGATCAGCACCGTCATGTCGTCAGGCAATGCCTTGATCGCCTTGCGCAGCGCGGCGTCGGTCGCATAGTCCAGCGCCGAGGCGCTGTCGTCCAAGATGAGGATCTGCGTCTTGCGCAGCAGCGCGCGCGCAATGGTCAGGCGCTGCTTTTGGCCGCCGGAGAAATTCGCGCCACCCTGCTCCACCGGCTCGTCGAGCATCAGCGGCTTCGCGCGCACAAATTCCGCCGCCTGCGCCGTCTCCAGCGCCTGCCACAGTTCGTCATCCGTCGCCTCCGGCGCGCCCCAGAGGAGATTGCTCCGAATGGTCCCGCGGAAAAGGCGCGGTCTCTGGTCGACGATCGAGACCGTCTCCAAAAGCGCGTCGCGCGAGAGAGTCTGGATCGGCTTTCCCTTGAGGTAGACGCAGCCGTCCGTCGCGTCGTAAAAGCGCGGGATCAGGTGCACAAGGGAGGACTTGCCGCTGCCGGAGACGCCCGTAACGCAGATTATCTTGCCAAGCGGCAGCTCCACGTCGATATTCTTAAGGTTATTTTCACGCGCGCCGCGTATAACAAGACTCTTCCCGTTTCCGGCGCGGCGCTCTGCCGGAACGGGGATGTGCTTTTTCCCGCTGAGATACTGCCCCGTCACGGACTCCGGACATGCACAGATATCCTCTATCGAGCCAGCGCATACGACGCGTCCGCCGTTCACACCGGCACCGGGGCCGATATCAACGACATAGTCCGCCGCACGCATCGTCTCCTCGTCATGCTCGACAACGATGAGAGTATTGCCGAGGTCACGCAGCTGCTTGAGCGTGGCCAGAAGCTTTGCGTTATCCCGCTGGTGCAGGCCGATGCTCGGCTCATCCAGGATATACAGCACGCCCATGAGGCTGGAGCCTATCTGCGTTGCAAGTCGGATGCGCTGACTTTCGCCGCCGGAAAGCGTCGCGGCGGAGCGGGAGAGCGTGAGGTAACCAAGCCCGACATCCTGCAGGAAGCCCAGCCGGGATCTTATCTCTTTTATTATTCTCTCCGCGATGAGCTGTTCCTTCGGCGTGAGTTCAAGCTCGCCGATAAAATCAAGCGCCTTTACGACGGAAAGCTCCGTAAACTGCGCGATATTCATCCCGCCGACAGTGACCGCAAGCGCGGAATCCTTCAGCCGCTTTCCCTTGCACGCGGGGCACGGCGTCTCGGACATGCATTCCTCTATATCCGCGCGCATGGACGGACTCTGCGTTTCCTTATAGCGGCGGTCAAGGTTGTTGACGATACCCTCAAACTCGCGCTTTATCACGCCGAAGCCCTCCGCCTTTTCATAATGGAGCTGGAGCGCCTCCCCCTTCGTGCCGTAGAGTATCGCGTCCACCGCCTCCTGCGGCAGGTCCTTTATGGGGTCTGTCAGCTTGAAGTGATAGCGGCGTGAAAGCGCCTCGAAGTACATGCGCGAAA
>USIH01000026.1 GCA_900554705.1 uncultured Eubacteriales bacterium | reverse complement strand
GAAAATAGTGAAACTATTTTGACGGTTACGGACTTTTTTGACAGTCTGAGGGGGCTGCCGAAAGGCAGCCCCCTTGGGATCAGTCGCTTATTCGTTCACGCCATCGAAGCGCTGGACGTAACGGGTGATGATGGTGGCAAACTGCGCACGGGTCGCAAGGCCGTTCGGGACGATCTTGCCGTCTATGCCTGTGAGAATGCCGGTGTCCACAAACCAGACGATCGCGTCCCTCGCCCAGTCGGCGACGGTGCTGCCGTCGGCATAGGAGTTCAGGTTGCCCTCGGCTTCGATCTTCAGGCCGGCAACTTTTTCCGCATAGCGGGCAAGCATGACCGCCATTTCCTGACGGGTGATCTTGTTGTCCGGACGGAAGGTCGCGTCCTCATAGCCCTTGACTACGCCGACTTCCTCTGCCCATGCGACAGCGTCGGTGTACCACGTGCCGGCCTCGACATCCTTGAAGCCGCCCTTGCCGGAAACGCTCGGTTTGCCCGCCAGACGGTAGAGAACCGTGGCGACCATGGCACGCGTCAGGTTCGCCTCGGGGTCAAACATGGAGTGGCCGATGCCCTGAAGCAGGCCGCGCTCGGCCGCGAACGTGACGTACTCATAGAACCAGTCGGTCGTGCTGACGTCGCTGAAGATCAGATCACTGTGCACCTGATCGTCGAGCACCTTGATCTCCGCACGGTTACGGACACGCAGACGGGCGAAGATCTCGCTCGTAGCGCTCTCGGAATCGACATCGCGCGAGCCGATGCCCACACCGGAGACCATCATGCCGACCTTGAGGTTATCCAGACCGGTGTAGTCCTTCATGATGTAGCCGTTGATGAAGAGGCAAGCCTCGCCGGCTGCGTCGCGGACGTAGATCTTGTCGATAACGCCTTCGGTCTTGTGAATGTTGGTGATGATACCCTTGACCTTCATCAGGTTGCCGATGCTGGAATCCGCCATAGCGGTGGCGCAGTCGACTTCCTTCGGAGCGATGGTGTAGGTATCGTCGGAGATGATGCGGATCTCGCCGTTGTACTCGCTGCCGAGGTTCAGCTCGATCTCACCGCAGTAGAAGGTGACACCGCCGAAGCAGCGGACATTCATGCCGATGGCATAGTTACCGGCGACAGGGAACACGTTGATGCCGTTGCCGTTCTTATCCTGCACGTAGGTGCAATCGAAGAACGCGGTATCCTGATCGTAGCCGGAGGCGTTGGCAGTGATATAGCCCTCGATGGTGTAGGTGCCCTTGGTCTTCTGCTTGACTTCCGCGATCGGGGTGACCTTCACGGTCTCGCCCGTATCGGTCAGGTCGCGGATGATGTTCTTAACGATGAACTTGTTGATATAGTCGGTATCGTCCTTGATATCGTAGTTGGAGAAGAAGGTGCAGCCGGAAACGACCAGCCAGCCACCGCCCTTCAGCTCTTCGTAGGTGATGATGTTGACGTCACCCATCTCGGCCGTCACCTTGTCCGCGTTGTAATCCGGAACATAGGCGGAGCCGTCGAAGTTGGCAGTGTAGCTTGCGCCCCAAGTGGACTGATAGCCCTTGACCAGCTTCGTGACCTTGTCCTCGGCGCCCTCGTTGATGAGGATCGGCGCGGCGTTGTAGAGCTGGAAGCCGGTGGAGTTATCCGTAGCGGGCTTCGTGCCGTAGGCGTTGGAGGAGGTGTAGGCAGCCTTGGTGAAGCGATGCTCCGTGTTGATGTTCTCCTTGGAGGAGAAGTAGATACGGTAGGCCTCGTTCGCCTTCATGTCGTTATCGACGATGATGCCGTCCGCCGCACGGACGTTCGCGCCGATCGCTTCGAGGATGCTGTTGGTCAGCGCGGCGCAGTTCATTTCGCCGGAGGGGCTCTTACGGTCGGACTTCGTGCAGACGATCAGGTTGCCGCCGCGTTCGGCGTACTTTTTCAGCGCTGCAAGCTCTTCCGCCGTGTAAGCCGACGGTTCCAAGTTGCCGCTGTCAAACGGCACGGTCAGAACGACCATCTTGTAGTACTTCAGGTTCTCATAGGTCATCTCGCCCTTCTGGAGGAACTCGGCCATGACGCCGTTGTCCGCGCAGAACCGGATGAAGTTACCCATGTTGTCGGAGTAGCCGCCGGATACGTAGAAGTTGCCGTGACCGTAGTCCACAGCGACCTTCGTCAGCTCGTCGGCCTTGTAGACCTTGCTCTTGAGGGAAGCGCGGCACTTAAACTCCTTGCCGTTGTAGGTGCCGTAGAAGACAACAACGATCTCCTGCGTACCGCTGACGGTGCGCTTGTAGTCAAACTCGACGGTCTTGGACTCGCCCGCCTTGACGACGGAGGTGTCCTCGATGGTGTTGATGACGGTCTCCTTGCCCTCAGCATCGACGAGGGTGAAGACGACCTTGCTCAGGGTGTAGTCCTTGTCCGCCGCGTTATTCACGGTGGCGGTCAGCTTTTCGGTCTCGCCGACAACGCTCAGAGCGGCGTCGGTGCCAATGTCGGCAATGATCGGGGTAGCAACGCCGACCCAGACAGGAGCGGTAACGGCGATGTCGCCGTCCTTTTCCGTGACCTTGATGTAGTAGTAAGAATCGGTATTCTTAATGGTGGTGTTGAGCTCATAGGTGGAACCCGGGGCGTCGAACTTTGCAAGGGTCAGTCCGTTTTCGCCGATGATCTCGATCGTGCCGAGGGACTCGCCGTCGGGATCGGAGATGCTCGCAACGACATTGACTTCCGTCGGAGCGGTGTCGCCGACGTCAATGATGCTGCCCATGAGTTCGCCGTTGAGGGTGTAGTAGATGCGGAGGTTCTGATCCTCGGTGGAGTAGACGCGGCGCTCTGCCATTGCCTTATACAGGCCGGCTTCGGTGAAATCGTCGGTCATGATAACGTCACGGCAGGTGTTGGAGTCGCCCCACTTGCCCTTGTGGTTATCCTGGTTGTTGGTCGGCGCAACGTGCCAGCCCTTGGCAAGGCACTTGTCGTACTCGGAGTAGCTGGGCCAATAGGAGCTGCCGCCCACAAGGCCTTCGCCGTTACCGACCTCGATGAGGCACAGAACGGTGTCGCGCACGGGCGTGTAGCCTGCGTAGGTGTCGAAGGTACCGAAGGTGGTGCCGGGGTGGTTAAACTGGGAAACGACCGGCGCGTCCTCGATCCACTTGGTCTTGACGCCTTCGGCAACGGGGTTGCCGTCGATGTCCAGACCGCGATCCGCATTGACCATGAGGTCATTGTAGCGGTGCATGCCGGCATAGCCGGTCTTGTTGTTCAGCTCCGCGTTGTTACGGGAGACGGTGCCGTAGGTGTTGAAGGTGTTCGTGTGGCCGGGGCCGCCGGACCACGTCATCTCATAGCCGTAGGCGCAGATGAAGTCGTCGCTCTTCGCGTTATACTCCTCTGCGGTCTTCTTGGCCTCTTCCCACTTCGTCAGGTCGCCGATCTTGGTCAGGGAGGACAGATCGTAGTAGCTGGAGGTGGTAGCGGTCTTGGTGGTATCAAAGTAGTTGGAGTGGTCGGTCACGATCATGAAGTCCACGTCGGCAGCCTTCATGGCATACTCGTAGGCATCCTCCAACTGACCTGCGCCGTCGGAATACTCTGCGGTATGGGAGTGGATCTGGCCGAAGTAGAGGCTCATACCGGCCTCGCCGACGAAGAAGGACCAAGTCATCTCCACCTTCTTGCCGTCGGTGCGGGTAACGGTGACAGCAACGGTGTGACGGTCGTCGGTCAGGTTGGCGGAGGGCTTATAGGTGAGCTTATTGCCGCTGAGCGTTGCGTTGACCGCAGTGCCGTCAAGCAGCATCTCGACCTTGGGACTGTCACCGCAGTTTGCCAGCGTCACGGTGATGGTCGGGCGCTTCTCGTTTCCGGTCGCTTCGTTGGACATCGGGGAGACGGAGACGATCAGCGGCTCGTCCTCAATGTTCACGGTGACTTCACCGGAATAGGTCAGGTCATACTCGTTCTTCGCAACACCCTTGAGCGTCAGGGTCTTCTTGCCGCTCAGAGCGCTCTGCGGAACGGTGTAGGTGTATTTGTAACCGTCAACGCTCGTCGGCTGGAGCTTCGTCTCCGTGCCGTCGTTGGTCTTATAGGTCATGGTCATCTCCGTGACCTTGGTCAGCTCGTCGAGCGTAACCTCGAAGTCATAGTCGACGCCAAGGTAGGCATTTTCGGCCTTGATCGCCATCTTTGGATTGAGCACATAGCCCAGCCCCAGCGTATCCTCCGCGGGGAAAAAGCGCATGGCAAAGAGGTTTTCACTGCCGTTGTAGGTCCAGCCGCTGAAGCTGTTGCTGAAGAACTCGATCGCAACGGGGCTGCTGCCATATTTGGCGGTCTTGTTGACCATCATGTAGCCGCCGGTGCAGTCGCCCAGCGTCCAGTAGCTGTACTCGCTGTCCAGCTCGTCCATGTAGAGGCACTCGGCGTTGTTGATCTTTCCGTTTTCGCCCGCTTCGTTGGGGGAGGTGCGCAGGTACTTGCCGTTGTTCTTGAAGGTGTAGTAGGTGCCGTCGAAGCCGACCTCGAAGATCAGGGAGCCGTTGCCTGCCGCAATGTTGCCGCTCTCATCCAACGAGGAGACTGCGCCGGTCATGCTCGGAGCCAGAGGATCGTCAGACTGGAAGCTGAAGCAGACGCCGCCGTAGTCGTTGTAGATAACGACCTTGTCGCCGTCGGCAGGCTTCTCGCCGGAGACGGGCTTTTTGCCGATATAGCCGTCGCCGTCGGGATCCGCAGTCGCTTCGTCAATCGCGTAGAAGTCGAAGCAGTAGATCTCGGATACTTCCTTGCAGGTCCATGCCTTGAAGGAATTGTAGTACTCCAGATAGATGTCGTAGTTTCCGTACTTGTAGTCGGCATTGACGATGGTATAGCCGCTGAAGCCGGAGGCCGCAGCGATCTTCCACTTCGTTCCCTTTTCCGCGGTGGCCTTCAGGTCGATCTTCTCGCTCGAGTCGACCCAGAGGTACTTGCCGCCACAGGTGATGTAGTAGGTGCCGTCGGAGTTCTTCATCAGCTTATAGACGCCGGCGCCGTTTCCGACATAGATGTCCTTGCTCTCCTCCGTGGTCTTGGCTGCACAGGCGCCGACGGCGCCGCCGGACGCGGTACCGGCAAATACGGCGCCAGCCGAAGCGCTGAAGATCACGACGGCCTGATTGTCCGCAGGCAGTTCGGTCAGCGGCGAAGCGGGATACATCTCGTCGGCTGCTGCTGCGACCGTGGGTAGCATTGCAAGAACCATGACCAGCACCAGAAGCATGGCGAGAGTTCTCTTAAACTGCTTTCTCATGTTTTTTCCTCCTTATCATATGCGGGTAGGGTGCGCTGGGCGCAGACATACCCATAGTGATACAGACATGATAGCACATTTTTTCCGGAATTGCCACAGGGAAAAGCATCTCTTTCTCTTCTTTTTTTATTTTTGTTTACATTCACAAAAGCGATTTTCTTCTCCTTTCAAATTTGACGTTTTATATTGACTAATTCATCGGTTTGTCCTTGTTTTTCAGCATTTGTCACTTTTGACCACGCGCCGTCTCTCCGCCCACCGTTCCCGCATGGCGGGACGCGCAAGAATTTCGGTTGCCAATTTTCTCCGGATATGGTAGTATGAGTAGGACTGCGGCGCAGAGGTTCGCGCCGCGGAGGGAGGTTTTCCATGTTCTCTGACCGTTTTCTCGTTTCAGATACAAAAAAGCCCATGCTCCTCCAGCCACATTGTCCGGTCTATGTCCATTGCCTGCGTCTGTGCACGGAGCGCGAGGTGGGTGCAGTTTTTTTGCAGGTACGGCTGGTCAACCGATCCGACCGCAGCATCCGTTCCGTCCTGCTACGGATCGAAGGCACGACGTCCGACGGCAGCAGGCGCACCTTAGAGCTGCCGCTCTCCGACTGTGCCGCCGCGCCGCACTGCGCCTTTGGCGAGGAGCGGATGCTCGCCGTCCCGCCGATCACCGATCCGCGCGTTACCGTGGTGCGGGTGCAGTTCGCCGACGGGCTGCTCTGGAACCGTCTGCCCGCACAGGAGCCTGTCGCGCTGTCGCAGACGCAGTGGCGGCTCTGCCGGTGCGGGATGCCGAATCCGCCGGACGCACCGCTGTGCGCCTTCTGCCGCCGCGGCCTGACGGAGCAGATGCCCCTGACGGAGCTGCTGCCGCGCCCTCGCATCTCCATTCCGCCTGTGCCGATCGTCCGCAGCCCCGCCGTGCGGCCGGAGCCGGAGGAGGAAAGCGCCGCGCCCGTCTGGCTGATCGTCCTACTGTGCGTCCTTGCCGTCGGCGCCGTCGCCGCCCTCATGTTTTTCCTGCTGTTTTATCTTCGGCAGTCGGGCATATAGCGGCCGAACCGGAGCATATCGGGTATGAAAACTTTGCAATTTGTTCATAATTTATACACGGCAGCCGGTTTACAAAGCACGGTCTGCATGGTATACTGACATCAAAGGGGACGCGGGTACGACCGCTGCCCGCACTACAAATGACGAAAGAAGGGGTCACAATGCCGCAATTTGTCCAAACCGAACCGCAGAAAATCCTCATTGACTCACTCGTGCAGGAGTTGCCCGCTCTGCGCAAGAAGATGCGTATGTCTCAGGCAGAGCTTGGCGGCGCAATCGGAAAGAGCCGTCAGAAGATCTCCGAGATCGAACGCGGCACCGCTCCGCTCGGCTGGGATACTTACCTTGCTATTCTGGTCGTCCTCAGCGCACACGGCGTTCTGGAGCCGAAGGGCAAGGATGCCGAACGGCTCGCCGCCACCGGAAGGCTCGTCGGCGGGCGCATCCGTCTCTGATCTAAACATTGTGCCTCCTTTCGGCACGCAAAAATACACCGGCAGTCCCGCTTTGCGGCCGATTGCCGGTGCGTTTTTTTATTGACAGCGTCGTTTCCTTTCTTTATAATGGAGGACAGACGCACCTTGGAGGACTTAGGAAATGTATCAAAGAAAAAAATGGTTCTGGTGGGGCTGCGGCGTTGTCGGGCTTTATTGCTGCGCGGCCGCCGCTCTGCTCTTCTTTTTGAAGGATCACACGTCGCTCATCGGCATCTGCACGCTGGTCTGCACCTTCGCGGGCGGCGCTTTTCTGATCTACCTGTGCGTGCGCGCCCTGTGCCGCCTGCACTCGCTGCCGGAGCCGACGCCGCAGAAGAAGGGACTATCTCCCCTCGCGCCGGATCGCCTGCAAAAGGCCGCGCGCTGGGCGCTGTCCGCCGTCGTGCTGACGATCTCCGCTCTGATCTTCTTCTTTTCCTACGAAGACGCGCAGAAGACGGAAAAGATCGTGCAGTCGACCGTGCAGGAAGGCATTGAATACCACCGTGGTAAGGTCGTCAGCGTCGACGAAGAGGTCTATCAGGGACAGCAGGACGTGGAAGACGTCCCCATCGGCAAGCAGACCGTGACCGTTGAAATGCTCAGCGGCCCGAGTAAGGGCAAGCGCTACTCCCTGCGAAACGACCTGAGCTACCTCTACGGCTGCATTCTGAAGGAGGGCGACCACGTGATCGTCACCTTCTCCGTAAACGACGGCGAGGTCACGCAGGTGCTCTTGCAGGATTATGACCGCACCATTCCCCTGCTTCTGGTCGTCCTTGCCTTCCTTGTCATCACCGTGCTTGTGGGCGGCAAGGTCGGCGCAAAATCACTGCTGGGGCTTGGATTTACCATCCTCTGGATCTTTGCCGTCCTCATTCCGAAGCTGGTCGGCGGCGCAGACACACTGCCGACGATCCTGCTGATGTGCACCTACGTCACCGTCGTGGAGTTTGTCATTCTGGACGGTGTGAACCGCAAGACGATCTGCGCGATTCTGGGTACGATGTCCGGCGTCGTCTTTGCGATGCTGTTCGGTCAGATCGCGTCTTACTTCTGCCGCGTCAACGGCTTTTTGATGTACGTCGCGGAGCCGACGGTCGAGGCGCTGCTGCAAATGAAGCAGGGGCAGGATCCCTTCGCCTCCATTCAGATCAAGGATCTTCTGGTCGGCGGTATCCTGATCGCCGCGCTCGGCGCGGTGAACGACGTGGCAATGAGCATCAGCTCTGCGCTCAACGAGTTGATCACCGTCAATCCGGAGCTGTCGCGCCGCAAGCTCCTGCGCTCAGGCATGAACATCGGCCGCGACATGGTCGGCACCATGACCAACACGCTCATCCTCGCGCTGGTCGGCAGCAGTCTTGTCCTGATGATCTACCTCTCCTCGCGCAGCCCGTCCTTCTCGCAGCTGATGTCCACGACGTTCCTTTCGGTCGAGATGGTGCAGATGCTCGCCTCCTCCGCAGGCGTCATCCTCGCCGTGCCGATGTCCGTGGTGTTCGGCGCGCTGCTCTTCGGCCCCATGCCGAAAAAGAAGAAAAAATAAACATAGGAAAACATCCGGAGCGCGCCCGGTGGGCGCACTCCGGATGTTTCTTTTTTATTACAGCTTGCTGTACGCCACTGCGGTCTTGGCCGCCAGACGCGCGTTGTTGTAGACGAGCTGGATGTTGGATTCCAAGCTGTCGCCGCCGGTCAGCTCCTTGACTTTGGCAAGCAGGAACGGCGTAGTCGCCTTGCCGTGCACGCCGTTGGCGTTGCACTGACGGACTGCTTCATCGATGGCGTCATTGATGACCTTCGGATCCATGGAGTACTCCTCGGGGATCGGGTTGGTGACCAGCATGCCGCCGCGCATTCCCAGATCGCCCTGCGCCTTGAAGGCGGCGGCAAGCTCCTCGGGCGTATCGATCTCATAGTCGACACCGAAGCCGGAGGAACGGGTGTAGAATGCGGGCAGCTCGCTCGTGCCGTAGCCGATGACGGGAACGCCGTGCGTCTCCAGATATTCCAGCGTCAGGCCAAGATCCAGAATGGACTTCGCGCCCGCGCAAACGACCATAACGGGCGTCTGTGCCAGCTCTTCGAGGTCAGCGGAAATGTCCATCGTCGTCTGCGCACCGCGATGCACGCCGCCGATGCCGCCGGTCGCGAAAATGCGGATGCCCGCCATATGCGCAATGATCATCGTGGTGGTGACGGTCGTCGCACCGTCCTGACCGCGCGCGCAAAGAACGGAGAGGTCGCGACGGGACGCCTTGGCGATCGCCGCACCCTTCTTGCCGAAGTATTCGATCTCTTCGGGGGTCAGGCCTGCCTTGAGGCGGCCGCCGATGATGGCGATCGTGGCAGGGACCGCGCCGTTTTCACGGATGATGCGTTCGACCTCCAGCGCGGTTTCCACGTTCTGCGGATAGGGCATACCGTGGGAAATGATCGTAGACTCCAGCGCAACGACGGGCTTCCCCGCTGTCAGTGCCTCAGCGACTTCGGGCTTTACATCAAGATACTTGTTCAGCATGATTTTTCTCCTTTGTTACATTTATTTTCTGAACGCCGAGATGCGGTTCTTCACCGCCTCGGCGGACAAAAGCGGATTGATCGTCTGCTCCCCTTCCACGGCGATCGCCGCCGCTGCAGCGGCAGCCTGCGCGGTTCGGTGCAGATCCAGATCCTCGCCGTAGGCCCACGCGAGCGTTGCCATAAAGGCATCGCCCGCACCCGTCGCGTTGCGCATCGTCGCGGGGCAGCAGGGCTGCAAGAAGCGCTCCTGTTCGTCGGCAACAAACACGCCGTCCGAACCAAGGGAGAGGAACAGCCGTTTCAGTCCCGTCTCCAGCAGCTTGTCCGCCGCGAGCTCGAGACTCCTGCGGTCGCGGATCGCAACGCCGGAAAGAAGCTCCGCTTCGATCCGGTTGGGCTTGAGCGTGTGGAGCTTTCCGAGGATGGGGCGGAGCTTTTCCGCCTTTGCCGTGGAAACGGGATCGGCAAAGAGCGGCACGGTGCAGTGCTCTGCGAGGTAGACAAGCGACTGCTCCGGCAGATTGGTGTCCGTTACGACAAGCTGCGCACCGTCCAAAACTGCCTGCCTCTCCTTAAAAAAGTCCGTCGTGAGCTTTTCGCAGATCTCCATGTCCGACACCGCCAGCGCCATATCGCCGTCCGGCCCACTGATGAACAGATAGATCGAAGTATTCTCATCGGGCAGGCGCAGGGCATGACGAATGTCGATGTGCAGCTCATCGCAGGAAGCGGTGATGTGGTGCGCATAGAGATCGTCGCCGAACGCCGTGAAAAACTTCACATTCGCGCCCAAAAGCGCAAGATTATGCGCGATGTTTCTGCCGACGCCGCCAAGGCTCATGCGAACCCTGCCGGGATTGGAATCACGGTCGATCAGCGCTGAGAACGCGCTGCCGCCGATATCGACATTGACACCGCCGGTCACTACCGTATAACGCTGTTCCAAAGAGTCTCCTCCTCACAAAAGACGCTCGTCATAAACGGCGCGGCTTCCGCCGACAAACTTCGGACGCACGCGCGCCGCAAGTAAAATTGCGCTTCCTATGTGGTCAAGCCGTAGACGCAGCGGCACCGCGACCTGCTTTAAGTGCATCCCGATCAGCGTCCCGCCGATGTCCAGACCGGCGTCGGCACGGATGTGCTCGACCGCAACGGGATCCTCAAAGGCGTGGTAGGCCGCCGTCGCAAAGGAGCCGCCCGCCTTCGGCTGCGGCACGACATTCACGACATCCGCAAACGGGACGGCAGCGCGCTCGATGATGATCGCGCGGTTCAAGTGCTCGCAGCACTGCGCGGCAAGGTAGATCCCTTTTGCACGAAGCTCGTCCCAAATGGCCTCCAGCACGAGCTTTGCGACCTCCGGACGGGAGTCCGAGCCGATGCGGCTGCCGCAGATCTCACTGGTGGAGCAGCCGACGACAACAATCTGGCCGACTTGCAGCTTTGCCTTTTCGATCAGCTCACGCGTCACCTGCGCCGCCTGCGCTCTCAGCTCATCCATTGACGTTCACCAGAGCCTTGCTCTCTCGCAGCGCGGCGATCAGAGCGACGGCGGCAACGATGCCGATCGCGCCCTGCAGCAGATTGCCGGGGATGCTGGTCGCGGCGGCAAGCCCCTTGCCGAGGAGAAGCCACGCATAGAGGAAATAGCCGAGAACCATCCAAAGCTCCGCAGCAATGCCGCTGGCAAGCTGGCCAAGGCGGTTATGCTTCTTGCCGATCTGACGGTAGAGCACCGCAGCGACGATCGCCATCAGCGCTTTGATCACAAACGTACCGGGAACGTAGTGCATATAGCCCGAGAGCAGATCTGCCAGCGCGGAACCGACGCCGCCGGCGAACGCGCCGAAGTACGGCCCGAGCACCCACGCGCCAAGAAGGACGAAACAATCTCCGATGTTGACATAGCCCTCCGTCACGGTCATGCGGATCTGAATGACCATCGTCGCGATACAGGTCAGCGCCGTAAACAAGGCTGTGATCACAAGGGTGCGAACGCTAAATTTTTCTTTTTTCATGGCAATTTGCCTCCTTTTCTATCAGCGTTGCTTTTGTCACCCAATGATAGCAAATCGCACCCGCGTTGTCAAGCATCTATCCCTGTCCGCACGGCTTAATTTGCGCGGAGCGCACGGGGCGCTCCGCGCACATATCTTATACCGTTCCGGTCACGGTGATGACCGTCGTACCTGGCACGACGGTATGCGTGCCGGTCGTCTCGTTGACCGTATCGGTCGCGGCGGGCACGGACACCGCATTGGCGACGGTCGTAAAAACGCCGGTCGTCGTATCGTAGGTGTAATTCGTCCAAGCATCGCCGTTGTAGGTGGCGGAAATATTGCGCAGAATGGGATCGAACGTATCCGACACGACAAGCCCTTCCGTGACGGCCTGCATCCCGTAGTTCTGAACGGTGATGGTGTAGGTGAGTGTCCCATTCTCGGCCACGGCAGCAGGCGAGATCCCTTTCGTGATGGCAAGACGCGGACGATTCTCCGCTTCGATCACCGCCTCCGCCTGCACGCTTGTCGCCAGTCCCGCGCCCGTCACGGTCACGGTATTGGTCAGCACGGAGTTTGCGGCAGTCGGCGCGAACGTGTTGACCCGAACCTCATAGACCAGCGTCGCCGTTCCGCCCGCAGGCACCGTAACGGGCGCGACGGTGAGCGTGTTTTCCCCCGCCGTCACGGTCGGCGTCGTCTGCAAAACGCCGTTTGTGAAATAGCGCAGCGAACCTTCCACGTAGCGCAGCGGCGTCAATGTGATCGTCGCGGCATCGGTGGGCGTGAAGGAATAGCTCGCCAGATCGTCCGTCACCGTCAGCGCCTCAACGGCCGTTGTGCCGGTGTTGCGCAGCATGATGACATAGGTGATGATCTCCCCCTGCGCATAGGCGGGCGCAGCCGCCGTCTTGGTCGCGCTGAGGACCGTGACCAGCTCACCCGTGACTACATTGGAAACCACCGTATCGCCGCCGTAGGTCAGCGTCGCCTGATTGGTAAATGTTGCCATGATTGCCTCCTTCCGAAAGGACGGATCCTCTCTGACGCCATAGGGCGTCTTTGACAATCTATGTCGAAAAACAAATTTTGCCACTTTGGGTCTTGACATTTGTGCGTTAGTGTGTTAGTATACTAATACACTGATACAGGAAGGAGTGATTTGTTTGTCTTGGGAGCTGAAAAGCGACCGGCCGATCTGGCTTCAGCTTGCCGATCTGCTCACGCAGCGCATTCTCACGGGGCAGTATCCGTCCGGCGTCCGGATCGCCTCCGTGCGCGACCTTGCGGTGGAGGCCGGTGTCAACCCAAACACGATGCAGCGCGCCCTGTCCTACTTGGAGGAGACGGGGCTTTTGACGGCGCACCGCAACACCGGTCGCTTTGTTACGCAGGACACGGAGCTGATCCGGAAAACGCGCAACGCGCTTGCCGAAGCCGAGCTTTCCGCCTTTCTGTCGCGGATGCGGTGCTTCGGTCTGACGAAAGAGGATGTTCTTAGTTTGTTGGAGGTGAATCATGAGTGAACTTGTAACGTGCAGCGGCCTGACCAAGGTCTTCCATAAGATCACGGCGCTGCAAGAGGTGGATCTTCATCTGCCGGAGGGGAAGATCATCGGCCTGCTCGGACCGAACGGCTCCGGCAAAACGACGCTGCTGAAGATTCTGGCGGGGCTGCTCTGTCCGGACGGCGGCGAGGTAACGATCGGCGGCGAGCCGATCGGCGTTCAGACCAAGGCATGGGTCAGCTACCTGCCGGACAAGGCGTTCTTCGCCGGCTGGATGCGCGGCACGGATCTGCTCTCGCTGTTTGAAGACTTCTATGCCGACTTTGACCTGCAAAAGGCCGTGAAGATGTGCACGGCGCTCGGTCTCGACCTCGGCGCGCGCATCAAAACGCTCTCGAAGGGCACCGTGGAGAAAATGCAGCTGATCGTCGCGATGAGCCGCAAGGCGCGGCTGTATCTGCTCGACGAGCCGATCGCGGGCGTGGATCCGGCTGCGCGCGAATATATTTTGCATACGATCCTGACGAATTATTCCGAAAGCAGTTCCGTTTTGATCTCGACGCACCTGATCGCCGATGTCGAGCCGGTGCTTGACGAGGCGATCTTCCTAAAACAGGGTCGCGTCGTCCGTCACGACACCGTGGACAACATCCGTCAGCAGGAAGGACGCTCGGTTGACGAAGTCTTCCGCGAGATCTTCCGCACCGTACCGATCGGAGGTGACTGGTCATGCTGAGAAAGCTGCTGAAATATGATCTGCGCGCAAATCTGAAGATCTACCTGTTTCTCTGGCCGTCCGTGCTCGTATTCGCGTGCCTTGCGCGGCTTGTGCGGATCTCCGGCCTGTCCGGCGACGTTTACCGCATCGCAGTGAGCACCACAACGACGCTCTATGTGCTCGGCGCGATCGCCGCCTGCGTGTTTGCCGTCATCGTCTCCATCATGCGCTTTTACTCCGGCCTCCTGCGCAGCGAGGGCTACCTGATGTTCACGCTGCCCGTCAAGCCTTGGCAGCTCGTGCTCTCGAAGTTCATCACGGCGATCCTTTCGTGCGGCATCACCTTTGCCGTGGTGTTCTTAAGCAGCGTCGTGTTCGTCTTCGGCGTCGGCGAAACGCTCCGCGTGAGCGGCAGGCTGTGGTCGAACCTGAGCCTTCCGGAGGGCGGCACGCTTGCGCTGGCTCTGCTGAACCTGTTCGCGGCGCTCTGCGTCTTCCTGCTTCAGGTCTATGTCTCCTGTTCGGTCGGCCACCTGTTCCGCCGCAGACGCATCCTTTACTCCGTTCTGACCTACTACGGCATTGCCATCTGTGTGCAGTTTGTCAGCGTGATCGCGCTTACAGCGAACCCTTTTGGCATTTGGGTCAATACCAACGAGAACCTTGTGCTTTGCATCACTCTGCTCTGGCAGGTCGCGCTGGGACTGCTCTACTTCTTCCTGACCGAACGGATTTTGCGCAAACGGCTCAATCTGGAGTAAGTAGGGATTGCAAAGTCGCCGCTTTCGTGCTATACTGAAGCTGTAGAACATATATTTGAATTCTACAGGAGGTATCGCATATGGCTTTTTGTTCATCCTGCGGTGCGCCCATGGGTGAGGGCGACCGTTTCTGTCCGACTTGCGGCGCGCCCGCCGCAAACGCACCCGCAGCGCCTGCCGCCGCGCAGGCTCCGCAAATCTCCACGGAAGCGCCCGCTGACGTGCAGGCTCCGCAGTTCCCTGCAGAAGCGCCCGCCGCAAGGAAGCGCTCTCCCTGGAAGCTCGTCGCGATCTTTGCCGCGATCGCTCTGGTCGTCGCGGCAGCCGTCATCCTTGTCATCAAGCTCACCGATAAGGACAGTGCTTCCGGCGCTTCTCTCGGCCAGTCGGTGATTGACTCGGTGGAAAACCTCAACGTGTCCGTCGGCGGAAACCGTCTTTCCCTGCACGGCTACATGGACTCCAAGGAGCTGCAATATCTGGGTCGAGTCTCCTCCGGCGGTTCCGTTTCGATCCGTGCGGATCTGTCCAAGTGGCAGGGACTTGGCGTCAACGGCTCGGTCGAAGGCACCATGTACTTTGACTCCGCCGCCCAGCGCAGCGCCCTGATCGCAAAGGCATCCGCCCTTGGATACGACATCGACGCCGCGCTTTACGTCGACGGCACCGAGCTTGCCCTCGAGTGCAAGTCCCTGTTCTCCGGCGCTTACGGTCTGGATCTCGCCACGCTCGCGCAGGATTGGGAAGGCTCCTTTATCGCGCAGGCCGCCTCCATGCCGCGTCTGCCGGAGGAAACGCTGCAAGCGCTCGCCTCGCTCAACACGCAGGCATCCACGGCACAGCTTGAAGATCTTGTGCAGCTCGTAGAGGACTACGCAAACCTCATTTCGAGCACCGCCGTTGACGCTGGCACTCTGACGGAGAATGACAACGACACGCTGCGCGGCCTTGCCGTCAAGTCCCTGCGTCTGGAGCTGGACGGAGACGGTGCCGCGCAGGTGATCGAGACCGTCCTCACGAAGCTCAGCGCCGACAGCAAGCTGCGCTCCCTCATCGCCTCCTACAGCGAAGAGGCCGCACAGTCGCTGGACGAACTGACGCCGGAGGACATCACCGATCTTGCGGAGGAAGTACGCGGCGAGTTCGGCAGCCTGACGATCGACATTTACCTCTCCAAGAAGACCGGCACGCTGGTCGGCCTCAACATCGCCACGAGCGGTGGTGACGGTTACCCCGCCACGGTGAGCCTCTTCCTCGGCGAGAGCCTTTCGACGACCGACGAGATCAGCCTTCTCATGACCGAGGAAAATTCGTACGGCAGCACGACCAACGGCTTTGTCTACACGGTCAGCGAAAACACGGCTGCTTCCTACCGCGCCAAGCTGGACATCTATGACGAGGGCGATGTCACCACCGTCGCAAACGTCTGGTGGGATCGCAGCAGCGGACAGTTTAAGCTGTCCGGAGACGAGTTCGAACTTAGCGGCTCTCTGTTTGCCACCGCCAACAGCTTTGAGCTTACGCTCAACCACATCCGCATGGAAGACGAAAGCATGGATCTGGATCTTACGCTTTCCTGCGCGACCGGCGTCTCCTGTCCGGCGGCTCCCTCTTACAGAAACATCATGAAGATGTCGCAGGAAGACTTCATCGCGTTTGCGCAGGAGATCGCGTCGAGCGATCTTGGCGCGCTGCTCGGTATGGTCACCACCAGTGTCGCTCAGTGAACCGTACATCCCATCCCTTCCGGGCATGGCGCGCCATGCTCGGAAGGGATTTCCGAATTTGTAGGCGGGCGCTGCCGATGCTGCTGGTGTTTTCCGTGCTGTTCGGCGGCTTCTGCGCCGCCGCCGTCGCCTCTCTGTCCAAGGGCAGCGAAAGCGGCTACACGCTCGCGCGGATCGCCGTCGTGCAGGAATACGACACGAAAAAGGGCGCTATGATGCTCGACCTGATCTCCGAGCAGGATTTCGCCGCCCCCGTTTCCATCGACCAGACAGACGCCGAAACTGCGCAGGGCGGTCTTCTGTCCGGCTACTATGACGCCGTGCTCATTCTGCCCGACGGCTACGCGCGCGACATCAGTCGGGGCGACCGGACACAGGCGCGGCTGATCCTCTCGCGCGGCGCAGCCGTGCACTCGGGCATCGTCGCGCTCCTTGCCGACTTCGGCGAGACGCTGCTGTCCACGGCGCAGTTCGGCATCTTCGCCGGACAGGAGGCCGTTGCCGAGGCGTCGCCCGAACTGGAAGACCGTTTCCTCGTCGTGGCAAACGCGCTGTACCTGCAAGACGCCATCTGCGCGCTGGATCAGTGGTTTTCGCAGCGCGAGGTTCCCTATGCGGGTCTGAACGTGACGTATACGCAGTGGTACGCGCTGCTTTACGCCGCGCTGTTTTTTCATCTGTCCTCTCTCTTTTTCCTTCCGCTCCGGCGCGACTGCACGACGCCGATGCTGCGCAGGCTCGCCTGCTGCGGCGTCAGCGACGGTGCATTCGTCTTTGGGAAGCTCCTGTTTTCCCTTCTGCTGCAAGCCGTCGTGCTTGCCTGTCTGTGTCTTATTTTCCCCGTTTCCGCCGCCTGTCTGCCCGCCGCGCTGCTCGCGCTGCTGCTCTCGGCCTGCGTCGGCACGGCGCTGCTGCTGTGCCTTCCGTCCAGCGCCGCCGCGACCGCCGTTACCGCGCTGGGCGCAGTCGGGCTGTTCTCCTCCGGCGGCGTGCTGCCGCGTATGGAGCTGCCCTCCGCCGTCTGCGCCGTCGGCGACCGGCTGCCGCTCGGGTTGAGCGCGCGCCTCGGCGGTGCGCTGCTCGGGGCGCGTCCCGCCTGGGACGCCTATGTCGGCGCACTGCTCTGGTGTGCCGCCGCGCTGTTTGCCGTTTGGCTGCGTCTGCGCGCCGTGCGCAGCGGAAAGGGGGCGGAAGAATGACCGCATGGTATTTGGCGCTCAAGCGCTGTCTGCGTCCCGCCTTTCTTCTTGCGCTCGTCCTGCTCTTCTGCGCGACCTACGCCGCCGGTCTGACCGGCAAAGAGGCTGCGCTGCGCCCGAACGGCTTTGTTGACGAAGACGGCAGCGCGCTATCCGAGGAGGTCTGTCAGGCGCTGGAGCAAAAGGGGTACCTTCGCTACGAAGACCGCGCGGCGCTGAGCGGCGCGGTGGAGCGCGGGCAGTTGGACTGCGGTGCTGTCCTGCTGCGCGGACTGGGCGCACAGCTCGCGGAAAACCGGCTGGACGACTGCGTTCTCGTCCTGCACAGCCCCATGTCGTTTCTGACGGAGCTTTATGAGGCGCAGATCTCCGCCGTCCTGTTCCAGATGACCGCGCCGCTGCGCACGGCGCAGATCGCGCAGGCCGTAGGTGCAGAGCTGAGCGCGCAGGAGGTCGCCGCACGCCTTGCGGCTTATGAGGCGCAGGGACGCCTGTTTACCTTCCAAACGGAACTTGTCGACGGCAAGGCGCCGACGAAAAACGGCTATGGCCCGCGTCTGAGCCGCGCGGTCGCGGCTCTGCTCCTCTTTACGATCCTTGTTGTGGAGCTTCGCAGGATCTGGGCAAGCAGCCGCCGCATGGCGGCGGTCATCGGCAGGCGCGCCGCGGCGCGTGCGGTGCTGCTGCCGCAGCTGAGCGTAACGCTGCTGCTCTGCTTCTTTGCGGCGGCGATCCCGCTGGGTCGCTTCTCCATGCTTTCGGGGCTGCTCCCCTTCTGCCTGTGCATTGCGGCACTCGCCTGCCTTCCCGTTGCACAGAGCCTTCTGTGCGTGCTGCTGCCCTGCGTGCTGCTCGGCTCACTCGCGCTCTTTCCGATCTACCTTGACCTTTGTACGCGCTACCCCGCGCTTCTTCCGCTGCGCCTGCTGCTGCCGCCGTGCTGGCTGGTGCTCACGCCCGAACAACCCCTTCTATGGGGCGCAGCCGGCCTCGCCGCGCTGGGGCTTTCCTATACTCTTTTCAGAAAGCGTGGAGAACGATGATCACCTTTGAAACCGTTTCCTTTTTCTACGGAAAAAGACCGATCGTGGAAAACCTGAGCTTCCGCGCGGACGCAGGAGAATGTCTTGTGCTCGCGGGGCCGAACGGTGTGGGCAAATCCACCGTTCTGGCGCTGGCAGCCGGTGCGCTCGCGCCAAAGGGCGGGCGCGTCCTTCGTCAGGCGGACGTCGGCTTTATCCCGCAGGAGCCTGCCCTGTTTTCCGACCTGTCCGTGAAGGACAATCTGCGTTTCTTTGCTTCCCTGCGCGGCACGGCGCTGCCGGAGCATTTTTGCCTTCCGATCGAAGACGTGCTTCTGCATCCCGTCGGGAAGCTGTCCGGCGGGATGCAGAAGCGCGTGAGCATCGTCTGTGCCGATCTCGGCGCGCCGAAGCTGATGATCTTGGACGAGCCGTGCGCCGGACTGGATCTCAACGCGCAGACGATGCTTGCCGACCTCATCGCCCAATGGAAGCGCGACGGCCGCTGCATTCTCTATACGGGTCACGACCCCTACGAGCTTGCGCAGGTCGGTAATCGACTGCTCTTTTTGGACGGCAGCGGCGCAACGCCGTACCCGCAGGTGCGGGAAGCAGAAGTTCGCGCGCTGCTGGAGAGCACCTCAAACTTTTGCTTGCACTGAAGCCAATGCAGTGCTATACTTAGGAGTACCTGATTTCAAACGGAGGAGAAAGAAAACACCATGAAGCACGTTAAGAAAACGCTCTCTGTGCTGCTGATCGTGTGTATGCTCGCGGCACTCTTCGCAACCACCGCATCGGCAGAAAACACCCAGACGCGCGGCACGGTCTGCACCGACCTGAGTACAAAAGCAAAGGCATACTACACCGGCAGCTATACTTATGATCAAATGTCCGCGCTCGACGGCGGCACGACCAGTTCTCTTGCCACCATGAACAGCCCGCTCTACAAGCGGCTCCAAACCCTGATGTCCTCGACCATGACGGACTCCGTTACCTACAAGTCCCTCACAAAGTACTGGCCGACAACCGACAACAACATTCTGTTTTACAGCAACGTATCCAGCAGCAGTTACAACCGTGAGCACGTCTGGCCGAAGAGCCGCGCGTCGTTCCACCAGAAGAACGGCGGCAGCGACCTGCACCATCTGCGCCCGACCAACACCAACGTTAACTCCACGCGCAAAAACTACACCATGGGCAACGTCAACGGCGTGATCTCCGGCTGCAGCACCTATTCTTACGGCGGCAGCACCGTCCTGTGGTATTCCGCCGGCAACGATCTGGTCGAAGTTTGCGATAACGTGAAGGGCGACGTGGCGCGCATCCTGCTCTATGTCTACGTCCGCTGGGGTCAGCCGAACCTCTTTGAAAACGTTTCGTCCTCCAACCTTCCTGCGATGGACTCGGACGACAGCGAGAACAACGGCAGAAAAGTCATTGAGAGCCTTGACACGCTGCTCGAGTGGTGCGAGGAAGACCCCGTCGATACTTGGGAAATGGCGCGCAACGACGAAGTGCAGGCCATTCAGGGCAACCGCAACGTCTTCATCGACTATCCGGAATATGCGTGGCTGTTGTTCGATCAGGAGCTTCCGGCCGAAATGCAGACGCCCTCCGGCGAGGCGAAAA
>USIH01000025.1 GCA_900554705.1 uncultured Eubacteriales bacterium | reverse complement strand
CCAATTTTCTTAAAAAATTAATCTATTTTGACGGTTACGGACTTTTTTGACAGTCTGGCGGCGCTGTTCCGAAAGAACAGCGCCGTACTTTCATTTACCTGTCTATTTCTCTGCGGCGTCGATCATCGCCACTTTCTCCGTGCGCTCCATCCATTCATAGTATGTCCGCCAAAGCGCGACCGACTGAAGCGGGATCGTCTGTCCTTCCACGCTGGTGCTGCCTACGATCTGATCCGGCTCCAGCGCGCAGGTGTGGACGACGCCGTCGGAGCAGATCGCAAAGCCGCCCATGAGATCAATGTCGACGCCCTCGACCGAAAATTCGTAGAAATGCTTTGTGCGGTATCTTCCGCCGCCTTGCGACGGTTGAAGCGTTCCGAGCGTGCCAAGAATTTCTTTTGCACGCAGCGCATCTTTCTCGAAGACCATGAGATCCAGATCGTGAAAGACCTCCGTGATGCCGTTAAAGTACAACAGAAGCGAGCCGCCGACCGCCCAAGTGATCTTTGCGTCGTTCAGGCACTTCGCTACGCGTGCCAGCACCCGAAGCGCCTGTGTCTGCCGGAGCTTCTGCTGATGTGCCGTTTTCATATGCAATCGCCTCTCAGAATGTGCGTTTTGCCGATCGCGCGCCCCCTTTTCCCAAAGAGACAGCAGGACGGAAACCAAAAAGCCTGCCGCGCAGAGCAAGCTGCCCCAGAATAGGCCGCCGGAAACGGCCGAACCACACAGCAGATCCAGCAAAAAGCCCGTGAAGATCTGCCCAATGAAGGTCAGCAGCGTATAGTAAAATGCCGACACGTGCGGAACCGCGACATTGCTCAAAAACAAGATCAGTACGCCGAGCATTCCGCCGCTGAGCATCCACGGCTTTGGCATCGTGCCGAATGAGCGGTCAGTCAGCAGGAGCCAGAGCAGAAGGCACAGCGGCAGCCCCGCCAAATGGTTGTAAAAGCTCCCTGCCATATTGCCAACCTTCTCGGCCAGCTTTGCGTTGACAGAGCGGGAAAGTACGTTGGTCACACCCGCCGCAAGGGACAGCAGCACCGCGACGGCCGCCCCCGCGACCGATGCATCCAGCATAACGGCAACGCCCGCAAAAGAGATCGCCATGCCGATCCAAGTCGCTTTGCCGATCGGGTGTTTTTTCATACCGAGCAGGCCGAAGCGGTCGATCACAGCGGAAGTCACCGTCTGCCCCAGCAGACTCAGGGCAATGATGCTCGTCATGCTGATGCGGGAATAGGCGTAGTTATTAAACAGCGTTGTGAAAATGCCGATTGAGCCGCCGAGAAATGCCCAGCGCGGCACCTTTCGGAACAGCGGCTCCCGCTTTATCAGGCAGAGCAGCAGGGCAAAGGCCGTCCCGACCACATGGATCACAACGGCAGAAAAATAGACGTCAAAATAGTCCGTCAATGTTCCGTTTACCGCCACCATGACGGCAATAAGGACACCGGACAGCAATGCAAATAACATGGAATCTACCTCCTTCTATACACGGAGTATAGCGGAGATTCGACCCTGCCGGGTAGGACATTTGTCAGGGTATTTTCATTTTAAGGAGAAACGCCATGAAACGTACCGCGCTCACAGAAACAGCCGTGCGTCAGCTCGCCGCCTACGGCTTAAGCGCAGACGCGCTGACAAATTGCGCCGTCCAAAACTATCACGTCGGCGAGTACATCATGCGGCAGGGCGTGGAAAACAGCAACTTCTTCATCGTCCTTTCCGGCATCTCAAAAGTGTGCGTTGACGCACCCAACGGAAAAAATCTGATCCTCTGCTATTACGTAACGCAGGGAGTGATGGGCGATGTCGAGTTGATGCTCGATCGGTTCATTGCCACCACAAGTGTGATCGCCGTGTCCGACTTCTCTTGCATCGCCATCCCGTTTTTTGAGAACGCCGACCGGCTGCGCAGCAATCTCACCTTCGTTAATGCGGTCGGGCAAGCCCTCGCACAGAAGCTCCTGCGGCGCGGTGAAGAACACATGGCCTCCGCTCTGCTCACGGGCGAAGCGCGGCTCTGTGCATTTCTTCAGATGGCGCAGCGCAACGGCGTCTTTCGCGAGCCGCTGTCCGACACGGCGCAGTCCGTTGCCGTAAGCTATCGGCACGTCTTTCGCATCATGAACAAGCTCTGCGCGCAGGGGATCTTGGAGAAAACGGAAGAAGGCTTCCGGATCCTCGATCCGGAGGCGCTGCGCAGGCGGTCGATCCCAGACTAAAAGGAGCCGGTAGGGATGCTCGTCGCACGAAGGGCATTGGGGAAATTCCGGACTTTTGAAGGAGTCGTCCTCTCACGAGGGCGGCTCCTTGTTTTCATGTGATCTCGTCTTTTCCGAAGAGCACGGCATAGTAGTCGCGCTCAAGTACGTTGGAGGAAAAGCTGCGTTTGTTTTTCACCGTGATCCGAAGACGCTCAAAATAATCCTCGTCGACCTGCGCGCCCTCAAAGACGGTGTACTCGTCCTTGGCTGCATTGTAGGAGGCCTTGTCGGTGCGCCAGCTGCCGTCGGGCCAGAGCGCCAGCGGCTCGGTGTCGGAGAGGATGTCGCGCCCGACCAGCAGGCGGGAATCGTACTCCATTCTGAAAAGGTTGGAGAGCGTCGGGACAATATCCAGCGAATAGGTCGGACCTTCAACGACGATGGGATCCATCTCCTCCAGACACCCGCTCCAGATCAGCAACGCACTGTGGTCGCGCTCCCACGGCTGCCGGTAGGAATAACCGTAAAGCTCCGCCAGCGCGTCGCCGGAGGTTCCCCACGCATCGGAGTCCTCCAAGCCGTAGGGATAGTGATCTGTAGCGAGCACGATGACCGTATCGTCGGCGATCCCCGCCTTCTCGAGCCGGTCGATCAGGTAACGAAGACCGTACTCCAGCTCCAGCTGGCTTGCGTAGTAGGCCTTGACTGTCTCCGAGCAGTCCAGCCCCTGCACGGCATCGCGGTTTTTCGCGGACATATAGTTGCCGCCCCAACTGTAGTTTGCGTGGCCGCTGACGGTCATGTAGTAAACACTGAAGGGCTGCTGGTCGATATAGCGGTCGACCGTCGCCTGCATCAGCTCCAAGTCGCTCTCCGGCCACGTGTCGGCGATCTGATCCTCCAAGCCGTTGCCGCGCCCGAGGTATTCGTGGTAGCCGAGGTTGCGGTGCGTTTCGTCGCGGTTGTAGTAGCGATAGAAATGATCGTGGTATGCGCCGGTGAAGTAGCCAAGGCGCTGGCACTGGTTGCCCAGCGTAAAGTAAAGATTGTTGTTCGCCGCCGTGCGGATGCTCTGCACGCCCTGCGTCGGCACCAGACCGACGACATTGGAGTACTCCCCCGTCGAGGTGCTGCCGCCCCACGCGGGCTGGTAATACTCCTTGACCTGAATGCCCTTCGTGGCCATGCGGTAGAGCGTCGGCGTCAGATCGGGGCGGATCGCCTCCGCGCTGAAGGCCTCCGCCGTGATCAAAATCAGGTTCTTCCCGCGAAACAGCCCCGTATACTCGTTTTGCTGCGAGGGCGACAGGGAGGCAACATAGCTATGGACAGAGCGGATCGCGTCGCTGCTCTCCGCCTCCGCTAAGGCGGAAAAGTCGATGTCCATCTCGTTATAGCCGTAGACGATCGGCTCCGGCTCGGTCGAAACAGGCTCCATCAGCGCTTCGCTTCCCACCGGCTCGGTCGCGTCGGTCGCGGGCGGTTTCTCCTCCGTCTGCACCGGCTGCGTCGGCGGCAGGGTCGGGAGCGCCTCAAAGGCCTGCGCGCTTTCGTTGCCGAAGAGCAGATAGTGCAGATCCAGCCGCGCCGCCTCGTGCAGCCCGAAGGTACCGACGGCGCTGTCAAACTCGAAGCTGCCGCGATAGCGCTCCTTGGCGCGCGAAGAGCCGTTCACGGCAAGCAAACCGCCGTAGAACAGCACGACGGAAAGCGCAAGGATCACGGCGCATTTCCAAAAGCGGATCCGCTCGACACGCAGCAGCCGCAGGCGCTTTCCGACAAGCATCAGCGCAAGCGGCAGGTACAGCAGCACGATGCGCCACAGGCCGCGCAGCACGATGCGCACCACGACATCGCCGTATTCCTTCACCACGCCGTCCGTCCCGCCAAGCAGCGACGAGAGGGACATATAGTTGAAATACGAGCTTTTACAGAAGATCTGAATGCAATAATACAGGGCAAGCAGCGCATAGAGCACGATCAGTAGGATCGTTCCCGTGTGCCGCCCGGGGAAAACGGAGATCAGGAAAAACGCAAATAAGCCCAGTGACGCGCCGAACAGGAAAACATACAGCAGCGTCTCGCCGTGCAGCGGCGTGCCCGCAAAGCAAAGCGTCAGCAGATCGGAATAGATCACACCGACGATCAGACACAGCGCCGTGAGGCAAAGGCCGCGCACGCGGGAGCGGCGCTGCGCTCTGGCGCGGGTGCGCGCGCTGGCTCGACGGGGATAGCCCTCGGCCTCCTGCGGCGATTCTTGCGGCGCTTCCTGCTGCATTTGAGGTTCTTTCATATCTGCCTCCTCCGGATAAAGCGCTTCCGACGGCAGACTGGCCGTCGGAAGCACGGGGTTTTACCAAGTTACGTCCTTGAGCGTGAGAGCCACATACCAGACGCCCTCATACTCGATCACGGCAACGTCCACGCTGACGCTGCCGCTCGTCCCCTCGGTCTCATACTCGACGCGGACGACATACGCTTTTTCCGCCGTGAACGAGTAGCCCATCTTCTTCAGCTCGGCTGTGATATCGTCCTTCAGCGCGCTGTCCGCCTTCGCAGACTTGCGCACGGTGACGTTCTTCATACCGGCAAACTGACGCAGCGTTGCCTCGTCCATCTCCCACTGCGCAATGGCGTGGGCGTTCGCTTCTTGCCGATCCTGCTCGGAAAGCGCGGTAAAATATGCCTCGGCAGCCGCTTCCCACGGCGTTTCGCGCAGCAGGAAGTACCACGCGCCAAAGCCGATGGCAGCGGCGAGCAGCAGGCAGACCAGCGTGATCACAAGCGGCTTTTTCGAGCGCTTTTTCGCCTTTGGGGGCGTATAGACCGGCGGTGTCGGAGGCACGGGCGGCTGCGGCACGGCGGGTGTAACAGGTGCGGCCGCGTAGGACGGATAGGCAGGCTCCGCCGCATAGGGAGCATAAGCGGGAGCGGCAGGCTGCTGAACGGGCTGCGGGACGGGATCCTGGACGGGCGCGGGCTGCGGGACGGGGGCCTGGACGGGTGCGGGCTGCGGGACAGGTTCTTGGACGGGTGTGGGCTGCGGGACGGGCGTCGGTTCCGGCGTGCTCATACGCACATCCGCCTTCTCCGGCTCTGCCGGCGTCTGCGGCACAACGGGTGCGTTCATGGGCGTGCCGCAGTTGCCGCAAAAACGCACATTGTCGCGGCACTCCGCGCCGCATACTTTACAGATCATGGTCAGCTCTCCTTTGTTTCATTATCCGTTTCGCCGCACAGGAAGCCCGCAAAGATCAGCATTCCCGCCACGGCAAAAAACAGTGCCATCATATAAGGCTCTTCCCAGAGACTTTCAAAGAAGCTCTGGATCAAGATACCCACCATACCGGCAAACATACCGGCACAAAGCGCCTTGCGCGGACTGCGCGCGGCTCTTGCGATCGCGCGGATGCCGCCGCCGAGCAGTCCCAGCAGCATCACGATCAGCGCGCTCAATCCGGCAATGCCGTTTTCCACAAGGATCTTGACGTAGTAGTTGTCTACGTACATATACTCAAAATCGGGGTTGATCGGGTTTTGCGCCGCGACCGCGCCGCCGAAAATACCGTAGCCGAGGCCGGTCTTCCACGCGTAGTGCTCATCGAGGTAGCCGAAGGCGGCGCTCCAGCGCTTCGCACGTCCGGCGCGGGCGTTGGACTCCTGAAACTGCGGCGTGAACAGATAGCCGATGCGGCTGCGGACAAAGGGCAGCAGGCAGGCGACACATCCGGCAAGCAGCATCAGGAAGAAGAGCTTACGGTCGATCAGCAGCGCAAAGAGGACGGCGGCGGCGGCCAGCGCCAGCCACGCCGAGCGCGTCATCGTAAACAGGCAGCCGAGGCACATGCAAATGCCGCACAGCCACCAGAACGCGCGCTTGGCGGGCGCGGTCTCGTAGTAGGCAAGGCCGATCGCCATCGGCGCGAACAGCAGCATATACGCGCCCATGATGTTGGGATTGCTGAAAATGCCGAACACGCGGGTGCGCACCGCCGTTTCCGCCTGATCCTGCCAATGCGAGGGGATCTCCACGCCGACGACGAACTGCCAAATGCCGTAAAGCGCGATGAAGAACGCCGAGAGCACCATCACCCGATAGGTCAGGAGCAGGTCGTCCTGCGTGCGCAGCAGGCGCGTGACAAGGAAGAACAGCAGCATATACTGCACGCTGGCGCGCAGACCGCTGATGTTGATGTCGGCGAAGCGGAAAGTCACGCTCAGAAGCGCAAAGGCGCAGAGCAGATAAAAGGCGATGAACACATCCTGATCGTTCAGCGCGGTCGGCAGCGGGCGCTTTGCCGTCATCCGCCGCATCAGGAGCCAGCACAGGCACAGCAGCATGAGCAGCTCATCCCAGACCGATGAAAGCAGCGCGATCTGGAAAATATCACGCAGCAGCCAGTCGATGGGCGCATAGAGCGCGATGATGCACAGCAGCAGCGACGTCATGCCGCCCTGCCCGATGCCGCGCAGCAGGACGCTCCTGCGGCAAAGCGCCAGAATGCCGCCCCAGAGGCGGTACAGAAGGCTCCCGTGCCAAAGCCGCCGCAGCCCCTGCCCATGGCGGTGCAGGCGCTCGCTGCGTCCGGCGAGCAGGCGGTGCAGCGCGGAGCCTTCCGCCGCCGTCTTCGACTGGAGCAGCCGCGCGGCGGCGCGGTAGATCGCGCTCTCGCGCCAGAGCCGCCCCAGCGCCGCAAGCCAGCGTCCCACGGCGCAGCCCCTCAGCCAAGCCGCCACACGCACCGCCATGCGCCACAAAAGCGAAGTGGTCAGCAGTTCGTTCATCCGAGCTGCTCCAGAGAGAGGATCACGCCGTCGATCTCGATCCCGACGGTCTTGACCTTATATTCCTTGCCGACACGCACCTCCTGCGTGACCACGGAGTAGGCGCCCGGGGTCACGGTGGCGTTTGCCTCCACCGTGAGCAGAAGATCGCTCGTTCCGTTCTCGTTTTCGACGATCTCATGCGCCGTCACGCGCGCGTCGACGAGCTTGTTGCTGTTATACAGCCGCGTGCGCTCGACGGTGCTGCCGCCGACGGTCATTTCGCCGCCCTCTAACATCTGCGTCAGGTTTTCCGCCAGCGTGGGATCCAGATCGTCACAAAGCACCGTGAAACAAATGTTGGGCTTGCTGACCTGCGTCGTGCCGCCGATGCCCTCGTCCTTTCCGAACAGACGCCACGCCGCAAAGGCAAGCACGGCGACGAGCAGCAAAACGACGATGACGTCGAGAATGTTGAATTTCTTGCCAGATAACTTCATGGATGACCTCCGGTAAATGATTGCTTTTTCGCAAAATTGTATTATAATGATTATACAAGAACGCAGCAGGAATTTCAAGAGGGAAAGAACCGATGAAAATTATCCACATGATCTCCGGCGGCGACGTCGGCGGCGCGAAGACGCACGTGCTCTCCCTTGTCGCGGGACTCAACCGCACCGACACGGTGCATCTGATCTGTTTTACCGAAGGGCCGTTTGCCGCCGAAGCGCGGCTGCTCGGCATTCCCACGACCGTGATCGAGGACAACAACCTCCTGCGCACGCGCAGGCGCATCCTCGCCATGATCCGTCACGACGGTTACGAGGTCATCCACTGCCACGGCGCGCGCGCCAATCTGATGGGGACGCTCCTGCGCAAACGTGCGTGCGTTCCCGTGATCTCCACCATCCACAGCGACTATAAGCTCGACTACATGGGACGTCCGCTTGCCAACCTGACCTACGGCACCATCAACCGCCACGCGCTGCCGAAATTCGATGCGTGGGTCGGCGTCTCGGCCAGTATGTCGCGGCTGCTCATCTCGCGGGGCTTCGACCCGCAGCGCATTTTCACGCTTTACAACGGCGTGGACTTTTCCAACATCCCCGCGCACCTTTCCCGTGAGGCGTACCTGAAGCGCCACGGGATCGACCCGAGCTGCGTCGTGTGCGGCATTGCCGCGCGCATCAACCCCGTCAAGGATATGTCCACGCTCGTGCGCGCCTTCGCGCAGGCGGCAAAGGTCTGTCCGGAGCTGCGCCTGCTCATCGCCGGCGAGGGCGAACAGGAGCAGGAGATCCGCGCGCTGGCACAGAGCCTCTGTCCGGAGGGGAGCTACCGCTTCCTCGGCTGGGAAAAGGACATCAACAGCTTCTACCACGCGCTGGACATCAATCTGCTGACCTCTCTCTCCGAGACCTTCCCCTACGCGCTGACGGAGGGCGCGCGGATGCACTGCGCGACCATCGCCTCCGAGGTGGGCGGCGTTCCGGATCTGATCGACGACGGCGTGAACGGGCTGCTCTTCCCGCCATCGGACGCGCCGAAGCTGGCCGAGCACCTGATCTATCTGGCGCAGCATCCGGAGCAGCGGCGGAGCATGAGCAACGCGCTGTTTGAAAAAACGCGCCGCGACTTTTCGCTCGAAGCGATGCTCAGCCGTCAGCGCAGCATTTACGAGACGATCATCCGCCGCGCCTGCCGCCCGAAGAACGAGCGCGACGGCGTGGTGATCTGCGGCGCTTACGGAAAGGGAAACTGCGGCGACAACGCGATCCTCAATGCCATTGTGGAGCAGCTGCACCACATTGACCCAGATCTGCCCATCACCGCACTGAGCCGCAACACGCTGGAGACGAAGCTGTGCGCCGGAATCGACGCAGTCTACACCTTTGACATTTGGAAGATCGGTCGGCTTCTGCGCCGCTCCCGTCTTTATCTGAGCGGCGGCGGGACGCTGATGCAGGACGCCACCAGCACGCGCTCGCTTCTGTACTACCTCTTCAGCATCCGTCAGGCGCACCGCGCCGGCTGCCGCGTGATGCTCTACGGCTGCGGCATCGGCCCGATCTCGCGTCCGCGAAACCGCCGCCGCACGGCGCGCGTTCTGGATCGGTGCGCGGATATTATCTCCGTGCGCGACCGCTACTCCGAGCAGACGCTGCAGGATCTGGGCGTCGCCCTGCCGGAGATCCGGCTCAACGCCGACCCCGCGCTGCTGATCGACCCGCCGCATTCGGAGCTGCTCGACCGCTACCTGCGCAAGAGCGGCATCGAAGACGGCGCGCGCTATGTCATGATCGCCGTGCGCCCGTGGGAGGGCTTTGAGCGCACCGTTTCGGCCTTCGCCGCAGCGGCGGAATACGCCAGCCGCGAATACGGTCTGATCCCGCTGCTCTACGCAATGGAGCCGCAGCGCGACGAGAGCGCCGTGCGCGCCGTTTCGGAAAAGCTCCGCTGCCGCCACCTCTGCCTCAGCGCGGGGATCGACGGCGAACAGGCCATTGCCCTTGTGCGTCGGATGTCTCTGGTCATCTCCATGCGGCTGCACACGCTGATCTTTGCCTCCGGTCAGGGCGTGCCGATGATCGGCGTGGTCTACGACCCGAAGGTCAGCGGTTTCTTGGATTATCTGGGGCAGGATCTCTACCTGAGCTTGCAGGAGACCACGGCGGGCGGCCTGTGCGACCTGATCGACGCGGCGCTGGCCGAAGAAGCGCTCGAAACGGAGAACATCGACCGTCTGCGCGGTCTGGCGCGCGAAAACGAATCGCTGGCGCGCAAGCTGCTGTATGAATAACAGAAAAGCGGCCGGTCGGCCGTCGGACAGCGGCATCCGCATCGAAACGGAACGGCTCATCCTTCGCAATGTCGCGCCGAAGGACGCAGCGGTCGTGTTCGATTATCGCAATAACGCGCTCTGCGCCAAATATCAACGTGGGCAGTGCAAAGCGTATGCCGATATTTGCGAATTGATCGAGCGCCGCAAAAACGACGTGGTCTCCGTGGAGGCTCCGTTTATGATCGCGGTCGCGCAAAAGGGTTCAGATGAGATGATCGGAGAGATCGTCGTAATGCCAAAAGCGGGCACGATCTCCATCGGCTACACATTTCACTATAACTACCATCGCAAGGGCTATGCCTTCGAGGCGCTGACGGCACTTCTGACGCTGCTGCATGAAGCCTTCCCGTCGTGGGGGTTCGTCAGCTTCACGGAGCCGGAAAACATAGCGAGCATGGCGCTGCTGACAAAGCTGGGCTATCAAAACATGGGCTATCTTTCCTCGATGGCCTCTCAGGTCTTCTGCAAATGGCTGCCGCCTGCGGAGGAGGCCGAACTTGCCCGCGCGATTCGCGGCGAAGAGTGCATCTCATAGAAAAGCAAAAAAAGAGGAACAGGCATATCTTCTTGTGCCTGTTCCATAATTTTTGCATCGTTTGGCTCCCTATAGAGCAACGGCGTCCATGCTCTTGAGCTGGAGCTGCAATTTGTCGGCGATCAGGGCGATGAATTCCGAGTTGGTCGGTTTGCCCTTGGTGTTAGACACCGTATAACCGAAAAACCGCTGCAACGTTTCTAAGTCGCCGCGATCCCACGCCACTTCAATGGCATGACGAATGGCGCGCTCTACGCGGGAGGGCGTCGTGGAGAAGGTCTTTGCGACCTGCGGGTAGAGCACCTTGGTGATGGCGTTGATCACCTCCATGTCGTTGACCGCGATCATGATCGCCTCGCGTAAGTACTGATAGCCCTTGATGTGCGCCGGTACGCCGATCTCGTGGATCATCGACGTGACCATCGCCTCGATGTTGACCTCTCGTTTTCCGGTTTGCTTCCCTCTCTGCACGGTCATTTGCAGCTCGTCAAGGCGCTCCAGCACGGCCTGCTCGGAGCAGGGCTTGAGCAGCACGTACTGCACACCCAAGCTCATCATCAGCCCTGACACGAACTCCGTCATAAAGTCCGTCAGCACGATCGTCATCGGCGCCTTTTCCAGTGCTTCCGCAGCCTTCAGAACAGCCACGCCGTCTGCCTGCGGCAGCATCATGTCTACCACAAGGACATCCGGCTGCGTTTGCCGCAGCAGGTTGATCGCGCTGACCCCATCGTTTACCGTTCCCACAACCGAGTAACGATCAGTCTGCTTGAGCGCGCCGGTCAGCGAGCGTGAAAAATCCTCATTGCTGTTGGCGAGCAGCACACGATATATCTTTTCCATCTTCCAGCATTCCTCCTCATTGTTCTCCGTGTTTCACAGACGGTAACTTTAATTTAGCACAGACAATGCGGTTTTGCAAGGAATTTTACGTCAAATTGTCCAATTTTTGTTCGACAAAATAGAACCCGATTCGGCAGAATTCTACTTTATCCACAAAACATACGTTAACGTATTTTAGTAATCCGTATTTCGCAAAGTTCCGACCCTTCGAACATCGCGAATTACCGTTTCCGCTCCCAAATTCAGAACAAAAACGCACATTTCGGCACAAGGCGCGCGCTTTTTTATATGGTTAGGCAAGGGCGGGGGATTCCGTTCGGGTCCGGCGGATCGCGGAATAGAGCACGACGGAGAGCACCATCGAAACCGTCCAGCCGATCGGCCACGCGACCCAGATGCCGGTCGCGCCGAGCGCCGTTCTGGAGAGGATCTCCGCCAGCACGACGCGCAGCAGAAGATCGGTAAAGGTCGCGAGCATGAACCGACCCATCCGACCCGCGCCGCGCAGCACGCCGTCGGACACGAGCTTTGCCGAGACGACAAAGTAGAACGGAGAGAGGATGCGCAGGAAGGCCACACCGGTGTCCATCGCGGTGCCGGTCGGGCTTTGCAGGAAGAGATAGACAAGCCAGCGTCCGGCCGCGAAATACAACACAACGATCGGGATGCAGAGCAGCCAGACCAGCTTCAGACCGGCCTGAAAGCCCTGATGGATCCGGTCGTACTTGCCCGCGCCGAGGTTCTGCGCGGTGAAGTTGGAAATGCCGTTTCCAAGCGTCGTAAGCGAGGTGACGACCATGTTGTTGAGCTTGACCGAGGCGGAATATCCGGCCATAACAGCCGTATCAAAACCGTTGATCACGCTCTGGATGATGATGTTGCCGACGGAGATGAAGCTCTGCTGCAGGATGCTCGGGATCGCAACGATCGCGAAGCGGCGCAGAAGCGGCCACGAAAACACTGCGCACTTCTCCTCCGTTTTGATCTTGCGCAGGCGCAGCAGCAGGCACACCAGCGCAAGCACGCAGCTGACGCTCTGGCACAGGAAGGTCGCCCAAGCCACGCCGTCGACGCGCATTCCCAGCGCCGTCACGAAGAGAATATCCACTGCAATGTTGGACAGCGACGAGCAGACGAGGAAAATAAAGGGCGTTTTGGAGTCGCCCAACGCGGAGAAAATGCCGGTCGCCACGTTATACAGGAACACGGCGGGCAGGCCGTAAATGTAAATGTCCAGATAGAGCTTGGAGTCTGCGAACACCGCCTTGGGCGTGTCGATCGCCTCGAGCAGCTTGTCGCAGAACAGGATGCCGACGCACATTAGCGCTGCGCAGGTCACGCAGCTTGCGATCAGCGAGGTCAGAACGCCGGTCTTCATCTCGCCGTACTGCTTCGCGCCGAAAAGCTGTGCCGTCAGGACGGACGCGCCGATGTTGCAGCCGAAGGCAAAGGCGATGAAAATGAGCGTGATCTCATAGCTGTTGCCGACGGCGGCAAGGGCGTCGTCGCTGATGAACTTGCCGGCAACAAAGCTGTCGGCGATGTTATAAAGCTGCTGGAAGAGGATGCTTCCGAACAGCGGCAGGCAGAACTGCCACAGGACGCGGCTGGGCTTGCCTGCCGTCAGGTCGTGATTCATGCCGCCCGCCCCGCTTTCTTCTCAGGGAAGGACAGGAGAAACGCGATGTCGGAGAGCAAAAAGCCCACGGCCTCCAGAGAGATCAAAATGTTCAGGCCGTTCAGGCAGCGGGCGACCCCGCCGCACAAAAAGCCCAGCGCCATGCACGCGGCGAGCCAGCGCGACCCGCGCGCACAGCCGCTGCGCATAACGCGCAGCACCAGCGCAAGCGCGGCCAAGTCGAAGCAAATCAGCATGATGATTCTGCAAATCAGTTCCATTTTCTTTTTCTCCTCTTGATTTTCGATGCGGAACGATTATAATGCGTTTGTGCCCATGTGTAAAATGCCTGTTTCATATGTCAGCGATATGAAATTGATATGGAGGACGCCATGTACATCAGCTACGACTACTACCGCATATTCTATTATGTTGCAAGCAGCGGGAGCGTTTCGCAGGCGGCCGCGCGGCTGCGGAACAACCAGCCCAATCTGACGCGCGCGATCAAGAATTTGGAAGCAGAGCTGGGCTGCACCCTGTTTCTGCGCACGAACCGCGGAATGCGGCTGACGCCGGAGGGAGAGCGGCTCTATGCGCATATCCGCGTCGCCTTCGAGCAGATCGAGAGCGGTGAGGCGGAGCTGATGCAAATGCGCGCGCTGAAGACCGGCACCATCCGCATCGCGGCCAGCGAGATCGCGCTGCACTGCGCGCTGCTGCCGGTGCTGAGCGCGTTTCGCAGCCGTCACGCGGAGATCCGCCTGAAGATCAGCAACCACACCACGCCGCAGGCGCTCGCGGCGCTCAAAAACGGGCTGGTCGATCTTGCGGTCGTGACCACGCCGACGCTGCCGGACGACGCGCTCTGCCTGCGCACGCTCCGGCGCGTGCACGAATGTGCCGTCTGCGTCGGGTTTCCGGAGCTGTGCGGCAGACCGGTCACGCCGGAGGAGCTGCTGCGCTATCCCATCGTGTCGCTCGGGACAAAAACCATGTCCTACCGGCTCTATGATAGCTATTTCGCGGCGCACGGGCTGCGGTTCGTGCCCGATGTCGAGGCCGCGACAGCCGACCAGATCCTTCCGCTGGTCTCGGCGGGACTTGGGATCGGCTTTGTCACGGAGGACTTTCTGCGCGATGCGCAGGGTCTGACCGTCCTCTCCCTGACCAGCCCGCTGCCGACCCGCGAAATTTGCGTGGCCAAACGCGGCGGGCAGCCGCTCAGCCTTGCCGCGCAGGCGCTGGAGGATATGCTGCTCTCGGCCGAAGGATAAAAAACACCGGTGGGAGGAACCCACCGGTGTTTTCAGCGTGTCGAAAAAACCTTTTCGACACGCTGGGAGACTGACAAAAAGGTTCGGAAGACGAGCAACTCACGCTCGTCGGCGTATATAGATACGGTAGAGCGTGAGTTGCGAAGTAAGTCAAAATTATTATAAATAAATTCGTTTTTAACCTGAAAAAGTTCAGAAATTCTTGATTATTTATTTTTCAAATCCGCAGCCAGTTTTCTTAAAAGTTAATTTATTTTGACGGTTACGGACTTTTTTGACAGTCTGAGGCGCGGCTCCCGTTCTCGGGAGCCGCGCCGGGCGCTCTTTTCCGCTTTACTTTTTGGGCGCAGTGTGGTATATTGTTAACCGGATTTTTATTTTAGGTTAACGATTGGAGGATGTTCCATGAAACGAAGCAATTCCCTGCGCCAAATGACCCTGACGGCCGTTTTTGCCGCGCTGACGGCGATCGGCGCATTTTTGCGCATTCCGGTGGGCTTTACCTCGTTCACGTTGCAGCTCTTCTTCTCCTGCATGGCGGGGCTGCTGCTCGGTCCCGCATGGGGCGCGGCGTCACAAGCGCTCTATGTGCTGCTCGGCCTTGCCGGCGTGCCGATTTTTACCGAAGGCGGCGGCCTCATGTATTTGGCCAAGCCGACCTTCGGCTTCCTGCTTGGGCTGATCCCCATGGCTTTCTTTGTCGGCCTTGCCGCAAGACGTCTGCGGCTGCCCCTCTTCCCCCGCCTGCTTCTGGCCGGACTGATCGGTCTTGTCGTGCTCTACGCCGTCGCGCTGCCGTATCTCTACCTCTCGCTGGGCGGCGCGTGGAGCATCGGAAAGACGCTCGTTTCCGGCTGCCTGATCTTCCTTCCCTTTGACCTGTGCAAGCTGCTCTGCGCAGCGCTTCTCGGCACAAAGCTCCTGCCGCGCCTTCGCTGAAATGCTTGCTTTTCCTGCCGGAATGTGCTATGGTATGGGTGATATATCCGAAAAAGGGAGCCTGATGCAATGAAAATCGTTGTCATCGGCGCGGGAAAGATCGGCGTAACGCTCGTCGACCAGCTCCTGCGCGAAGGCCACGAGATCACCGTGGTCGATCGTAACCCAGCCGTACTGGATCCGCTCAAAACGCTGGACATCATGACCGTGGAGGGAAACGGCATCACACAGGAGACGCAGCGCGAAGCGGGCGTCCCCAAGGCCGACCTCGCCATCGCCGTCATGAGCACGGACGAGCAGAATCTGCTCGCCTGTCTGATCGCGAAAAAGCTCGGCGTCCGCAGCACCATCGCGCGCGTCCGCACGCCGGAATATAACGGCGCGATCCGCGTCATTCAGGACGACCTCGGTCTGAGTCTGGCGCTCAATCCGGAGCTTGCCAGCGCCACCGAGATCGCCCGCATCCTGCGCGCACCCTCCGCGCTGAAGATCGACACGTTCTCCAAGGGACGCGTCGAGCTGCACAAGGTCCGCCTGCCCGCGGGCTGCCCGATCGCGGGCAAGCAGCTGGCCGACTTGGGCAAGCTGCAAACCGGCGTTCTTGTCTGCGTCGTCGAGCGCGGCGACGGTCAGGTACACATCCCCGACGGCTCCTTTACCCTGCTCGAGGGCGACCGCATCAGCTTTGTCGCGCAGCCGAAGACCGCCGCGAAATTCATCCAGCGCATCGGCATCCCCTCCGACCCCGTGCGCAACGTCATGCTGCTCGGCGGCGGCCGGATCTCCTACTACCTTGCGCGACAGATGCTGGACTTCGGCGCGAACGTGAAGATCATCGAGTCAAACAAGGAGACCTGCGAGCTTCTGAAGTTGCAGCTTCCCGACGCGAACGTGATCCACGGCGACGCGACGAGCGAGCACCTGCTTCTGGAAGAGCGCATTGAAAAAATGGACGCCGTTGCTTCCCTGACGGGCATCGACGAGGAAAACGTCCTGATGAGCCTCTACGCGCGCAGCGTCAGCAAGGCAAAGATCGTGACGAAGATCAACCGCACCACCTTCTCCCACATCATCAAGACGATGGAGCTGGGCAGTGTCTTCCACCCGCGCTACATCGCGGCCGATTACATCGTGCGCTATGTGCGCGCGATGCAGAACTCCCTCGGTTCCAATGTGGAAACGCTTTATAAGATCGTCGGCAACAAGGCGGAGGCCTTGGAGTTCCGCGCGACGGCGGCCTCCGCCGTCTGCGGCAAGCCGCTCATGGAGCTGCCCCTGCGCAAAAACCTGCTCATCGGCGCCATCAACCGCAGCGGCACGATCCTGACACCCTCCGGCCGCGACACGATCGAGCCGAACGACACCGTCATCGTCGTGACCGCGATCCCGGGGCTGAACGATCTGGACGACATTCTGGACAAGCGGTGACCTGCCATGAGCTACCGAATGATCTTCTCCCTGCTCGGCTGGGTGCTGCTGCTCATCGCGGGCTGCCTGCTGCTGCCGCTCATCGTGGCGCTGATCTACGGCGAGGGCGACTTTCTCGCCCTGCTGTATACCATCGCCATCAGCGCGGGACTGGGGCTGGCGCTGTCCCTGCTCCGGCCGAAGCATAGCCGGAAAATGTATGCGCGCGACGGCTTTGTGATGGTCTCGCTTTCGTGGATCCTCATCTCGCTGGTCGGCGCGCTCCCCTTTGTGATAGACGGCGCGATCCCGAGCTATCTCGACGCCGTGTTTGAGACCGTCTCCGGCTTTACCACGACCGGCGCGACCATCCTCACGCGCGTCGAAGCCATGCCGCACGGGCTGCTCCTGTGGCGCAGCTTCACCCACTGGCTCGGCGGCATGGGCGTTCTGGTCTTCATGCTCGCCATCGTCCCGATGTCCGGCGACAGCATCTACCTGCTGCGCGCGGAATCGCCGGGGCCGTCGGTGAGCAAAATGGTGCCCAAAATGCGCACCTCCGCATTTATCCTCTATGCCATCTACTTTGTGATGACCCTGCTACAGATCTTTGCCTATCTGCTGGGCGACCTGTTCGGCTGGGCGGACATTTCCCTGTTTGACAGCGTTTGTCTTGCCTTCGGCAGCGCCGGTACCGGCGGCTTTGCGCTGCGTTCGAGCGGTCTTGCCGAATACGGCAGCTATGTGCAGACCGTCACCACGGTCGGCATGATCCTGTTCGGCGTGAACTTTTCGATCTATTTCTTCCTGATCTGCCGCAAATTCCGGCTGGCGTGGAAGAACACGGAGGTCAAGTGCTATTTCGGCATCATCTTTGCCGCCATCGCGCTCATCACGGTCAACCTGATGACCGTGGGAGGCTATTTCTCCTCCGTCCGCAGCGCCATTCACCACGTCTCCTTCTCCGTCGGCTCGGTCATCACGACCACCGGCTACGGCACGGTGGATTTTTCCCTCTGGCCGGAGTTTTCCCGCGCGATCCTGATGTTTTTGATGATCGTCGGCGCGTGTGCCGGTTCGACCGGCGGCGGCATCAAGGTCAGCCGCCTGCTGATCCTTGTCAAGACTGCGCGCGCGGAGATCCGCCATATGCTCCACCCGCACAGCGTGGAGGTCATGATGATGGACGGCAAGCGCGTGGACAGCGACGTCGTGCGCGGCACGAGCGCCTACCTGATCGTCTATCTCCTGCTTGCGCTCGGCTCCATGCTGCTCGTTTCCTTCGACGGCTACGGAACGGAAACGACCGTGACGGCCGTGCTTGCCACGCTGAATAACATCGGCCCCGGCACCAGCCGCCTGATCGGCCCGTCGGGCAGCTTTGCAAGCTTTTCCGCGCTCTCCAAGGTCGTGCTGTCTCTGGATATGCTGTTTGGCCGTCTGGAGCTGTTCCCGATGCTCCTTCTGCTGCGCCCGTCCACATGGCGCAAGCACTAAACCCGCCGGCTTTGGTGCGGCAAAAGGTTTTAATTCTACAGTTAAAAGGCGCCGCAAAGTGGAGAATCCACTCTGCGGCGCCTTGTTATTCGATCCGGAGCCGGATATCGCCGGAGGAGGTGCGGATTGTGCAAAGGTCGCTTCCCTCGTCGGCAGGCACGCGCACGGAACCGGAGGACGTGGAAACGTCAAAGCGTTTTCCGGTGCGCAGCGTCCCCTTCACGTCGCCGGAAGTGGCGCGCAGGTCAAGCGCCGCGCCGTCGCAGCCCTCCAGCGCAATATCGCCGGAGGTGGCGGAAACGGTAAAATGCTCCGCTTCCACATCGGTCAGCTTCACTTCGCCGCTGCGCGTCTCGGCTCGCAGCTGTGCAAGGCGCAGGCCGTCGGCGCAAATATCGCCGCTCGTCGCGCTCAGCTCGAGCGTCTGCGCCTCCAGCGAACGCATACGGATGTCACCGGAGGAAGTACGCAGCTTGACGCTCTCATAGACGCCCTCGGGCAGGTAGACCGTGATGGAGGTCGACGTCCTGCCGACGCCGATCCACGCATACCACGGGCGGTCGGACGTGATGCGCAGGCGGAGCGTGCCGTCCTTCACCTCATATTCACAGTCCTCGTATTGGCTCAGGTCATATGCAACGCTGCACGTCCCGTCCGGCGAGGGGAGCAGGCGGATGTCGCCGTCGCTGTGGCGCAGCTCAACGCTGTGGATCGTCTCGTCGATCCGCTTTTCGTAATGTTCGTATTTCTGCGTCGGGAAGACGCGGTCAATGTCAAAGCCGTGCAGCGCAAGCACGATGCCAAACAGGATCAGTCCCGCTGCCAGAAGACAGGCAGCCGCGATCAGCCACGGTTTGTGTTTCATTTCGTTTCCTCCTTTTTATCCAGACGGTAGACGATCAGCGATCTTCCCCAGCGGAAGAAGCGCTTGCTGCCGCGCAGCAGGATCGACGACATCTTCGAGAGCAGCAGGAAGGACAGGATCGCAAGCCCCGCCAAGGTCAGCGCGGCGCTGAGATAACCCAGCCCCGCCGTGAGCAGCCCCGTCGAGAAGCTCACGACCATCAGCGCGCCCGCGCCGACAAGGCCGCAAACCAGTCCGACCGGCAGCGCGTAAAGCGCCAAGATCGTCACCCAAATGGAAAAATAGACGGCGGCAAAGGCGATCAGCAGGGAAAAGGCGACCGGCACCCAGATAAACGCCGTGAGCAGCGCGAGCGCACCCAGCAGCTTGGTGGAAGCGCCCTTTGCCGTCGCTTTCGTCCAGATCTGCTTGCCGATGGGCAGCGTCTCGATCGCCTGCCGCGCGACCTCGTCCGGATCGCCCATCGCGGCGACCGCCTCCTGTTCCGTCATCCCGTTTTCCATGCGGTCGTCGATCATCTCCGCGTAGTAGGAAAGCGTCGTCTCGCGCTCCGCCTGCGGCATGGAACGCAGGCGCTCCTCTAACGCCGCAAGAAATTCATTTTTGTTCATTTTCATCCTCCTGTATGATAAAGCGATAGATCTCCATGACCTCTCTCCATTCCTGCGTAAAATTCAAAATACGCTGTCTGCCCTTCGGCGTGATGCGATAGTACTTTCGCAGCCTGCCGTTGTGCTCCACGGAATAGACCGTCAGGCACTCCGACGCCTCCAGACGGCGCAGGATCGGATAAAGCGTCGACTCCGACACCGCCACGCAGGCCTCCATGTCCTTGATGATCTGATAGCCGTAGGAGTCGCCGCGGCGCAGCACGGCAAGCGCGCAGACCTCCAGCAGCCCGCGCTTCAACTGTACATCCATGTCTTATGCCTCCTCACGCGGTGTGCTATATTACGCATAGTATTGTTTGTCAAGGGGTGCACTGTAAAAATTTTTGACTTGAGAAAACGAAAAAAGTCTGCTATGCTACAAGCAGCCAAAGGAGGGATCCGAAATGATCATGGACGGCTGTCAAGGCAAACCCCGCACGCCGGAGATCTTGGAAAAGATCTGCCCGCGCTGCGGTCATGAAATAGAAATGTTTTCCACCGATACGGAGGTCGCCTGCGAAAACTGCGGGTTTATCGCCTACAACGACACGCTGAGCTGCGTGCAGTGGTGCAAATACGCCCGCAAATGTGTGGGCGATGAGATGTATGAAACGATGATGAAGATCGCGGCAAAGCAGAAGGAAGAAGCCGCCGCCGCGCGCCGGAAAAAGCAGGAGGGCAAGTGATATG
>USIH01000024.1 GCA_900554705.1 uncultured Eubacteriales bacterium | reverse complement strand
TGCCAAAAAGGTTCGGAAGACGAGCAACTCACGCCTGTCGGCGTATAGAGATACGGTAGGGCGTGAGTTGCGAAGTAAGTCAAAATTCTTGCGAAGCAAGCAAATATTCACTTCAAAAGTTTGAGAATTTTTATATACTGTCTTGTATTTCCGCAGCCGAATTTCTAAAAAATAGTTGAATCATTTTGACGGTTACGGGCTTTTTTGACAGTCTGAGGGGGTTGCCAGCTGGCAACCCCCGTTATTCTTCCCATTCCTGCCAGAGGCCGACGATGCCGATGCAGCCGCTATGCTCGGCGGCCTCGCATTTTTTCCGCAGGCTCGTCTCGTCGTCGTAGTACCACAGTGTGTCCGGTTCCAGCCGCGCGTTGCAAAGCGCCTGCGGGAGAAAAACGTCCTGCGTTGTTTCGCTCCAGCTTGCCCCATGCCGCTTGCGGATCGGGTGCAGCTCCAAAAGCCACGGGACGCTCAGCTGCTGCCCGCTCCGGCAGAGCGCTTCCCAGCGGTTGCACGGCCTTGAGACGATCACGGGGATCGCCCTTTCGCACATGGAGCGGTAGCGCACGGGAAGATAGACGGTCCGGCTCTGTACCGCCGTGAGCAGCATGGCATGAAAGGCACAGGGCGGGCGCTCAAAATCGAAGTAGATGCTGCCACGCAGCGCGGAGAGCGCTTCCAGCGCGTCCGGCCGTGGCTGACAGAGGATGGCATCGTCGAAGACGCAAACGCCGTCCGTATCCCAAGGGGCGCGCAGCGAACCGTCCGAATAAAAGCCAAAGCCGAGATGAAACAGCCCGTCGTTCGGTTTGTTCACGCGCTCGCCTGCGGCGACTGCAAAATACATGGGGATTGACAATAGACAAACCTCCCAATCCATGCTATACTATAGTCAATCATACGGACGGGTGGCTGTGTTTATGATCTCCTTTTTACCTGATTTTGTGTTTCGCAAGCTCACGGATATTCCGCCCAGCTTTTTTGCGGAACGCGGGCTGAAGCTGATCCTGCTGGATTTTGACAACACCATGCTGCCCTATACCTGCGACGAGCCGACACAGGAGCTGCTGGCGTGGATCGACCGGATGCGTGCGTCCGGCCTCCGGCTGTGTATCGTTTCCAACAGTAAAAAGCCGCGCGTGCCGCGCTTTTCGGAGCGCTACGGTGTTGCCTGTGTAACACACGCCGGAAAGCCGGGCGGGCGCGGCATCCGCGAGGCAATGCGCAGGTTTGGCTGCCGGACCGCGCAGACCGCTCTGATCGGCGACCAGATCTATACCGACGTTTTGGGCGCAAAATGTGCGGGAATCACGGCGATCGCCGTGCGATCCATACACAATCATAATGTGGCGCTGAAGCTGCGGCACGTTTTGGAACTGCCGTTTCTTGCTTTGGCGCGCAAAAGGAGGATATATTTGTGAAACAGCTTGAAAAGTACCGCAGTATCTTAAACGACGAGATTGACGGCCTGCTGCTGACCTCTCGCTACAGCCGGATGTACGCCGCGCATTTTGACATTGCCGAGGGCTACGCGATCGTCGGCAAGGAAGGCGCGCGCTACTTTACCGACAGCCGCTATATCGAGTCGGCGCAGAATCACATCGAGGGCTTCGAGGTGATCGACTATGGCCGCGACCTCTTCGGCTGCCTGACGCGCGCGATCGAAGAGCTGCACATCCACACGCTCGGATTTGAAGAGGCCTATCTGACCGTTGCGGAGTTTGACGTATTCCGCGATCGTCTCCCCGTGCCGCTCAAGCCGGTGCAGAGCACGCTCAACGCTTTCCGCGCCAGCAAAGAGCCGTGGGAGATCGAGCGCATGATCGAGGCGCAGGAGATCACCGACCGCGCGTTTACCGAGGTCTGCACGCGCATTCACTGCGGCATGACGGAGAAGGAACTGGCGGCTGAGCTGATCTACTGCCTGTATAAGAACGGGGGAGAGGGACTTTCCTTTGATCCGATCGTCGTTTCCGGCCCCAATACGAGTATGCCGCACGGCGTTCCGGGCGACCGGAAGCTCCAGAACGGCGATTTTATCACCATGGACTTCGGCGTGATCTATCGCGGCTACTGCTCCGATATGACGCGCACGGTGGCGCTCGGCTACGCAACGGATGAGATGAAACACGTCTATGAGACGGTGCTTGCCGCGCAACTTGCCGGTATTGCCGCATCCAAGGCCGGCGTGACGGGCAAGGAAGTCGACGCGGCCGCCCGCAACCGGATCGCAGAGGCGGGCTACGGCGACTACTTCGGCCACGGCTATGGCCACAGCCTCGGCATGGAGATCCACGAGGCGCCGAACTGCAACATGAGAAACGAAGCGCCGATGCCGCTGCACGCAGTCTCCTCCGCCGAACCGGGGATCTATCTGCCCGGCAAATTTGGCGTCCGCATCGAGGATGTGGTAATCTTCGAAGAAAACGGCTGCCGCGACATCACAAAAAGCCCGAAAAATTTGATCATTCTGTAAGAAATGCTTGCATTTGCGCCGTCTATCGGTTAAAATAGAAAGGCATTCTTGTGTTTGTGATTTATATTCGCCCTTTCGGGGGTAAACTTAGGAGGAGAAATAAATGATTTCTGTCAGCGATTTTAGAAACGGCGTTACCTTCGAAATGGACGGTAAGGTTATGCAGATCGTCGAATTCCAGCACGTCAAGCCCGGCAAGGGCGCGGCCTTCGTCCGCGTCAAGATGCGCAACGTCATCACCGGCGGCGTCACCGAGACGACCTTCAACCCGAACGATAAGTATCCCACCGCATACATTGAGCGCAAGAAGATGGAATACTCCTACGAAGACGGCGACCTGTTCTATTTCATGGACAGCGAGACTTATGAGATGACGCCGGTCGAGCGCAGCATTCTTGACGACAGCTTCAAGTTCGTCAAGGAGAACGATACCTGCACGATCCTGTCCTACAAGGGCAATGTGTTCGGCGTCGAGGCGCCCAACTTCGTCGACCTCGAGGTCACGAAGACCGAGCCGGGTCTTGCGGGCAACACCGCGACCAACACCTTGAAGCCCGCTACCGTTGAGACCGGTGCAGAGGTCAAGGTTCCTCTGTTTATTAACGAAGGCGACCGCATTTCCATTGATACCCGCACCGGCGAATACCTTGGACGTGCAAAGGGCTAATTTCTGAAAGGAGAACGACATGACTCTCTCTGAAAACGCAGCCTACCTGAAGGGTTTGGCAGAAGGCATGAAGCTCAGCAAGGAGACCGACGAAGGCCGCATGATCCATGAGATCACGGCGTTCCTCTGCGAGGCCGCAGAGGCGATCAGCGACCTTCAGGAAAACGCGCTGGCGGTTTCCGATGAGCTCGACGAGATCGAAGAAGATCTGGACGCCATCGAAGAGTTTTTGATGGACGAAGACGAGGATGAGGACGATTACGACCTCGACGACGATGACGACTATGCGTATGACGACGAGGATGCCGTTTATGAAGTCGATTGTCCGAAGTGCGGCGAGCACATGGAGCTGGACGAGGACACGATCCTTGGCGGCTCGATCAAGTGCCCGAAGTGCGGCGAACTTCTTGAGTTTGAGTTCGATGAGGACGACGAAGAAAACGACGAGGACGGAACGATCGAGTTTTGACCGAAAAAAAGAGGCGGCGCTGAACAGCGCCGCCTCTTCCAGCGTGTCGAAAAACCTTTTCGACACGCTGACAGACTGCCAAAAAGGTTCGGAAGACGAGCAACTCACACCCGTCGGCGTATATAGATACGGTAGGGTGTGAGTTGCGAAGTAAGTCAAAATTATTGAAGATCAATCAAATTCTATATCAAAATTGATTAGGAATTTGTAAGTACACGCATTGCAAATTGTAAGTCCGTTTTTCAAAAAGGAACTATTTTGACGGTTACGGACTTTTTTGACAGTCTGAAAGAGGCGGCGCTGAACAGCGCCGCCTCTTCCTGCATAGAATGTTCAGGGCGATGGTATGAAGGAACGGCTGACGCAGCTGCTCTGTGTCAAGTGCATTGTTACACTCATGTTGAGCTTGGTGTTCTCCATCCTCGCGCTGTGCGACAAGATCAGTTCCCGCGATTTCATTACGATCTTTACCGTGATCATTTCCTTTTACTTCGGGACACAGCATGAGCGGAAGCAGTGACCCTGCTTCCGCTCATTTCGTTTAATCTACATCGGGAATGTCGTCAAGATCGTCGTCATCGTCACCGTGCACATCGCCCATCATTTCGCTAAAGCGCATCCGGCGGCGCGTCTTGCAGGTCTCGACGTTTTCATGGATCAGTTCCTTGATTTCCATCGGTTTTTTTATGTTCTTTAGGGCAAGCACAGGCGTGCTCTTGTCAGAGGAACGGATCGTAATGCTGCCGACATGGAACAGGCGCTGCCCCAGTGACCGCGTGACGCTGATGTCACGAACGCGATAGAGCAGCAGCTCTTCGTCCTGCACGCTGAACAGGCCGACGGAGAAAAACAGACGATCTTCACTCAGCGCGTAACGGGTGAAGCTCAGAGGCATTCCAAGAAAACGCTTCCGATCCTTCCATATGTACATATCGCCGCGAAAACCCATAGCAATACCCTCCTTCTTTCAGTCTATGATGAAATATTTAATTCAGAATCGTGCTCTGCACGCCGCATCGATTCATGCAGACCGGATAAAAAGCAACTTCTTATCGGATATAGTATAAGCCGCAGCGCGAAAATTGTCAAGTTATAAAAGGGAAGCCGTCCAGCATGAGACGGCCTTTCCCGCTTACAGGTTGTCATCTGTCGGCGCGGTCGCCGGTAATTCCCGCAGGCGGCGCTTGATGTCAAACTTCCGGACACGGTTGTCAAAAATGCCGAGGAAGAAACGCATCAGCGTCGGCGCGGAGAGCATCAGCACGCTCAGGATGAGGAAGGTCTGCCAGTTGAGCGAGGGCAGCCGGAAGAGCGAAGGAACGGCGAGGAGGCAGAACAGCATCGCAAGCAGCATCGTCGTAAAAACGGCGACGCGCAACCGCGTGAACGGCGTGGAGACGCGGTAAAGCGTGACAAAGCCGACCGTTGCGACGACCCAGACAGCAATGGTGTTCAAATGCTCCGAAGGAACGCCAAAGGAAGTGACGAAGGTGCCCGCGATCAGAATCAGGATGATGTTGGTCAGGCCGCCCGGCATCGCACGGCGGATCACGTTGATCATGAAACGTCCCTGGACTCTGGAGTAGTTCGGCTCCAGCGCGAGGAAGAAAGCGGGAACGCCGATGGTCAGCGCACTGATCAGCGAGAGCTGGATCGGCTCGAAGGGGTAGGGCATACTGATAAACAGCATTGCGACGGTGAGCACAAGGGAGAAAATATTTTTAACAAGGAACAGGGAGGCGGCGCGCTGAATGTTATTGATCACGCGGCGGCCTTCCGCGACGATGCCGGGCATGGCGGAAAACTGCGAGTCCAGCAGCACGATCTGCGCGACCTGTGACGCCGCCTGACTGCCCGATGCCATTGCGATGCCGCAGTCGGCGTCCTTGAGCGCGAGGACGTCGTTTACGCCGTCGCCGGTCATGGCGACCGTGTGCCCTTGTGCCTGGAAGGCGCGCACCAGACGCCGCTTCTGATCCGGCGTTACGCGGCCGAACACGGTGTATTTGCGAACGGCCATGGTAAAGTCGGCATCCGTTTTCAGCGTTGTCGCATCGACATAGCGTTCGGCATTTTCAATTCCGGCGCGCGCGGCGACCTCGGAGACGGTGATCGGGTTATCGCCGGAGATGACGCGAACCGAAACGCCCTGCTCGGCAAAGTAGCGGAACGTCTCCGGCGCGTCCGGACGGATGAGGTTCGAAAGGAAGATAAGCGCGATCGGTGTGACAAGCTCTTCCGCGAGCGTCGGCTCCAGTGTCGCGTTGTACGCCGCGAGCAGAAGCACGCGGCAGCCGCGTGCAGACCACGGCTCGGCGCAGCCGCGGATCTCGTCGTAGCGGTTTTTCAGAATGAACTCCGGTGCGCCGATGATGTAGCGGCCGTTCGGCCCAAAGTCGGCAGCCGACCACTTGCTCGAAGAGGAGAAGGGGATGCGCTGCACGGCCTGCCAGTTTGTCTGCATGGCAAACTGTCCCGTCATGGCGCACGCCGTCTCATTATCCGGCTCCTCGCCGTAATAAAAGGCGGCGAGGATGGACTCGATTTGTTCATAGGAATAATGTGAGCTTTCCAGCGGATAAATGTCGGAGACCTCCATTTTCGGCTCCGTGATCGTTCCTGTCTTGTCTACGCAGAGAATGTCCACATGGGCAAGCGTTTCGATGCAGTTCATGTCCTGCACCAGAACACGGTTGTTTGCGAGCTTGATGCAGCTGACGGCAATGGCAACACTGGTCAGCAGATAAAGCCCCTCCGGAATCATGCCGATCAGTGCGGCGACCGTTTTCTCGATCGACTCCTTGAGCGTTAGACCCAAAAACGCGTCAAGGTAGTGGTGCAGGAACAGGACGATACCCAGCGGGATGAGAATAATGCCGACGACGGTGATGAGCTTTGTCAGGGAGTTCATCATCTCCGACTTGGTGGAGCGCACGTTGCGCCGCGCTTCTGCGGCGAGCTTGGCGGCATAGCTGTCCGCGCCCACCTGCGTGAGCTGTGCAAGGCAGTGGCCGGAGATCACGAAGCTGCCGGATTTCAGCTCGTCGCCCGGGTTCTTGATGATCGCATCCGGCTCGCCCGTCAGGAGCGACTCGTTGACTTGCAGTTGTCCGTCGCGCACAACGGCGTCCGCGCAGATCTGATTGCCCGCCATAAACTCCACGATGTCATCGCGGACAAGAAGGTCGGTTCGCACGGCACGCTTTTCGCCGTCGCGGATGACCTTCAGCTGACCGGCGGCGACCAGCGTCAGCTTGTCGACGGTGCGCTTCGCGCGCGTCTCCTGAAAAATACCGATGATCGTGTTTGCAAAGGATATGATCAGAAAGGTCATGTTCACGAAGGAACCGACGATCGCAAGGGCAACACCGAGCACAATGAAGATCAGGTTAAAGAAGGTGAAGACGTTCTCGCGGATGATTTGCCCTTCCGTTTTTGTGTTGGACGCGGGCGTGAGGTTGCGCAGGCCGTTTTCGGCGCGCTGGCGAACCTGCTGCGACGTCAGGCCGATGCCGACGTCCGCCGAAACGACCGGTATTGCAATGTGGTTCTGCGGATTGGATTCTTTCTGTTTCATACAAAGCAGCTCCAAAAAACTATTTTAATGATTATAGCACATTCGCCCGCAAAAATACACCTGCAAAAACGACTTTTTTCTGCCCCGCGAAAGAGGAAAATTTCAAAAAAATACTTGATTTTTCGGACTCCGTGTGGTATCATACCATGGTCTGAAAAATGGGTGGTCCTCTGCGGCGCGGTCAACGTCGGCACGAACGCCTAATAAACGAGGAGGACAAGCACAATGGATCTGATGAAGGCTCTGACCAGCCAGTACATGAAGGAAGAACTGCCGCAGATGAACGTCGGCGACACGGTTCGTGTTCATGTCAAAATCAAGGAAGGTACTCGTGAAAGAGTGCAGGCATTCGAGGGAACCATCATTGCCCGCAAGCATGGCGGCATTGAGGAGTCCATCACCGTCCGCCGTCTGAGCTACGGCGTCGGCTGCGAGAAGGTTTTCCCCGTGCATTCCCCCAACATCGTCAAGGTCGAGACCGTTCGCCGCGGCAAGGTTCGCCGTGCGAAGCTCTACTACCTGCGCGACCGTCTGGGCAAGGCTGCAAAGGTCAAGGAGAAAGTCTGATGACAGTCCCCGCGCTTGAAAAGGCGCGGGGTTTCTCTTCCTTCCATAAGCGCCGCCTAAAACCAAAGCATAATATGCGCCAGTAGCTCAGTTGGATAGAGCATCCGCCTCCTAAGCGGAAGGTCGGGGATTCGAGTTCCTTCTGGCGCGCCACAGAAAACGCCGAAAGCCATTTTGGGGGCTTTCGGCGTTTTTTAGCGCTGTTTCGTGCTCCGGAGTTCTTGTATCAAGTGCCTGTGCGGACGTTTCGGACACGGCTGTGGATCACGGCATAGATCGCGTAGCCGATCAGGCCGCCCGTTGTATTTGTGATCACGTCGGTAATGTCAGAGCTTCGCGCGGCATTCAGAAGGGGCTGGAGCAGCTCAATGGACAGCGTGAGCGCCACGGTCATCAGCAGGCAGCGCAGCAGGCCGCACCGCTTTGCGGAAAGACAGCGGCAGAGCGGGAAGAGAAAGCCAAACGGGATCGTCATGATCACATTCAGGACGATCTGACGGATAAAATCGCCGCGCCCGAGCAAGGCGTCCTCAAAGGGCGCCATGTGCATGGGAATGTACGGATGGTTGAAGCAGAAGGGCAGCGAGGCGAGAACCGGCATGAGCGTCACAAACAGGACGCCGGAGAGATAGAGATACATCGCCGTGTAGGCGGCTAAGATCTTGCTGCCGTGCCGCTCCATTTCCGGAAGAGCAGGATAAAAGCAGTGCGAGCGCGGCAAAGTCGAGCAGATATTTGTATGGTTTGGGCACGAACCGCATACCTCCTTCTATTTTTGAAAAGGCGTTTCCGTCCCGCCGCGCGCCAGCCATTCGGCGTGGCTGATCCCGTACACGACCGTCCGGTCGCCTTCGTCGTCGGTGAATTTGCGCAGCGGTGTCATCCCGTTTGCACGCGCGGTTTTGGCGGACGGAATGTTTTCTTTTTTCATGTAAGAGTATATCATGCCAAACGGCGTGTGCGCGAATGTCCAGTCTCGGACGGCCTGCGCCGCCTCCGACGCGTAACCCTGCCGCTGGTGTGCTTTTGCAATGTGATAGCCGATCTCCGGCAGGATCGTGCCGTCGATATTCTGCATGGTCAGCCCGCAATCGCCGATCAGTTCACCCGTAGCTTTCAGACAGACCGCCCGCAGGCCAAAGCCGAACACACGGTAGCGCTCCATGTTCTTGGCGATCCACCCGTGCACCCGTGCTGCATCGAACGTGTAGGGATAGTGCTGCATGATGTCGGAATCGGCGAGCACGGTATAAAGCGCGTCAAAATCATCCGGCGTCAGTTCCCGCAGGAAAAGTCGACTTGTTTTAAGCTTCATATTTTCTCCTCTATAAAGCGACAATAGCGCCAGTCATGCCGTGATCCATGCGTCTAAAAACCGCATCTGCGCCTCGGTGTGGAACCAGTGTTCGCCGTCCGGCATGACGGTCAGTGCCGCGCCGATCCGCCGCGCAAAGGCCGCTATGGTATCCATGGAGGTCAGATCATCCCGCGCTCCGTAGAGAATGCGGGTCGGAACGCGCCATACGATCGGATGCTCCCGCACGTAGCAAAGATAGCGCCAAGAGAGCGTTTCTCCGAACGTCGTGGGGATCTCCGATCTTTCTGCAAGCTCCTGTTCGGTCACATTTGACCACTGCATCATGTTGCAGATCAGCTTCTCCATATCCACAACAGGGGAGATGAAGTATGCCTTGCTGACCAAGGTCTCATCCAGCGAGGAAAGGGAGAAAAACGCGCCAATGCTGTTTGCAATCAGGGTAAGACAAGTGCAGCGCTTGCGAAGCGCAGCAAAGAATGCGGGAAATTCCTCCCGCGTCTCCCATGGCGTTTGCGCCCGGTAGTCAAAACCGATCACTTCGGTTTCGGGAAAGAGGGATTTGTAATGCTCCGCTTCCTCAGCGCAGCCGCCCTTTCCGTGGACATTTACAATGATACTTTTCATGATTTTTCCTCCGACAGTTTTACGCATTTCCGCCAGCGATCTTGGCATAGGTCTCTCCCGGTATCATGGGTGAGCCGATGAGCCGTGCGCCTTCGCTTAATTTGATAGCGGCATGCAAGATGAAAACCAAATGTTGTGCATCACATGGTGCGCATACGCATTATAGCGGCAAAGCGCGGATTTGTCAAGGGCAGATGGCACGGCGGACGAAGGATCATGCGGCGTTCCGCTCCGCCGTTTTTTCACAAACGGTGGAAATTCTGCCGTGTTTGTGCTATACTACCATGGTATTCCAAAATCATGCGGAGAAGGTTCTCTGCGGGCGACAGTGGGAAAACGGGAGGAAAACCAAATGGATGAACGGTTCATGCGCAGGGCGATCGAGCTTTCTGCCGCTGCCGCAGCCCACGGAAACGAACCCTTCGGCGCGGTGCTGGTGAAGGACGGGAAGATCGTCTTTGAGAACGAAAACCAGATCTATACGCAGCACGACCCGAGCTTTCACGGCGAGGCCGGACTGATCCGCACCTTCTGCACACAGACCGGCATCACGGCACTGCGCGAGTATACGCTGTATTCCAGCTGTGAGCCGTGCTTCATGTGCAGCGGGGCGATGGTCTGGGCAAAGCTGGGACGGCTGGTCTATGCGGCGAGCAATATCGACTTGGGAGAAATCCTCGGAAAAACGGGCTGCAACTGCTCGAAGATCGTGTTTGACCATTCGGGGTGGAAGCCTGTGGTTTCTGCCGGTATTCTGCGCGAGGAGAGCCTTGTGGTGCTGCGGGAATACTTCGGCAAACGGAGGAAATGATCACGCGGCCGAAGCGGGGGGACACATTTTTTGGAACCGTTGCCCTCCGGAGCACGTCCAAAAAAGAAAAAACGCGGCTTCGGCCTTTGGAAAGGAAAACAATGAGAATACTCAAACGGATCCTTCTGGTGCTGCTGTGCCTTGCGCTTTTACTGGGCGCGGGCACATTTGTCATGAACTTCTATGTGAAGGGAAGCGTCAAAGAATACATCCTCAGCCCGCAGGAGGCGCAGACCTTGGAAGATGTCGACTGCATCCTTGTCCTCGGATGCGGCGTCTATGCCGACGGCGTGCCGACCAATATGCTGCGCGACCGGTTGGAGCAGGGCATTGCGCTTTACCGTGCGGGCGTTGCGCCGAAGCTGCTCATGAGCGGTGACCACGGGCAGGAGAATTATAATGAAGTGAGCGTCATGAAAAACTACGCGGTGGAGAGCGGCATTTCGTCGCATGACGTGTTTATGGATCATGCGGGCTTTTCCACCTACGAGAGTATGTACCGCGCCAAGGAGATCTTTCAGGCAAAGCGCGTCGTGATCGTGACGCAGAAGTATCACCTCTACCGCGCGATCTACGTGGCGCGTGCGCTCGGCTTGGAGGCCTACGGCGTGGCAGCCGATACGCGTGCCTACGCGGGGCAATATCGGCGCGACCTGCGCGAGATCCTCGCGCGCTGCAAGGATTTCCTGAGCGCCGTCTTCCGGCCGGAGCCGACCTTCTTGGGTGAAGCGATCCCTGTAAGCGGCGACGGTGATCTGACCAACGACAAATAGGAGAAATCAAATGGACGACCGTTATTTTCATAAAGCGCCGCCGCTGGATGACGACGATCCCTATGAGCGCGGCTTTGCCGACCGGCTGTATATTCCGCAGGAGACGCCGCCGGTGTATAATAACGACGCGTTTTCCCAGCCGCCCGAACGAAAACGGAAAAAGCGCCGCGTATGGAAAACCTGCCTAAAGATCGTTCTCTGCCTGCTTCTGGTCGTTGCGGTTGCCGTCGGCGCGCTGCACTTTCTTGCCAAAATGCCGCGCGGCAGCGCACAGGGGCATCAAAAGGGGAGCGCAACGATCCTGCTTGTCGGGACGGATCAGGCAAGCGGCAGCACGGACACCATCATGCTGCTGAACCTGAACCGCACCGAAAAGCGGATGAGCCTGATGAGCATCCCGCGCGACACAAAGGTAAATTCCAAGTATACCCCGCATAAGATCAACGGCGCTTATGCCGCCAACGGTCAGGGTGAGGAGGGAATGGATGCGCTGATGGACTATGTGTCCCAGTGCGTCGGCTTCCGACCGGACGGGTATCTCCTGCTCAATCTGGACGTGTTTCGGGAGCTTGTTGATGTTTTGGGCGGCGTCCGTTTTTATGTCCCCATGGATATGGACTATGACGACCCGTCACAGAATCTGCACATCCACCTGAAAGAGGGAATGCAGCGGCTCGACGGCGAGGAGGCCATGGGCGTCGTGCGCTTCCGCTCCGGCTATGCCGAGGCGGACATTCGCCGCGTTCGGGTGCAGCGGGATTTCTTTACGGCCGCGCTGCATCAGTGGCTTTCGGTGAAAAACGTGATCCATCTGCCGCGCGTGCTGTCGCTGCTGAAAAAGAACTGCCGCACGGATCTTTCGCTGCGCAATATGCTCTGGCTGGCGGAAACGGCTGTGCTGTGCGGGACGGACGATCTGTATATGACGACAGTGCCGTTTTATCTCAGTGATCCCTATGTGATCATCGACGGGAGCACGGATTACCTCGCGCTTCTCAATGCGCAATTTAACCCCTACGACCGTGACGTGACTTGGGAGGATCTGAACCTTGCAAGATAAAGTCGTCGGGCGGTTTGCCCCCAGCCCGTCGGGACGAATGCACCTTGGAAACATTTACACGGCGCTGCTCGCGTGGCTCTCTGCCCGCAGCGCGGGAGGCAGATTTCTCCTACGCATCGAAGATCTTGATCCGCAGCGCAGCAGAGCGGCGTATGCAGACGACATTCGCAGCGACCTTGCGTGGCTCGGCCTTACTTGGGACGAGGAAATGCCGCTGCAAAGCAGCCGCGCGGACGCCTATGCCCGCTGCTTTGACCGGCTCGACACCTATCCGTGCTACTGCTCCCGACAGGAGCTGCTCTGCGCCTCCGCGCCGCACGGGCAGGACGGCGCGCGGGTCTATGCCGGCACCTGCCGCGGCCTGACGCCGCAGCAGCGGGAGCGGTTTCGGCGCGCGCCGTCTTGGCGGGTGCGCGTTCCGGACCAGACCGTGTGCTTTACCGACGGCGTGTTCGGCTCGCAGCGGCAGGCGCTGGGGGAGCAGTGCGGCGATTTCATCGTCCGCAGAGCCGACGGGGTCTATGCCTATCAGCTCGCGGTCGTCTGCGACGACGCGGCGGGCGGCGTGACGCAGGTCGTGCGCGGCTGTGACCTGCTGTTCTCCACACCGCGCCAGATCTGGCTGTATGAAACGCTCGGCTTTCGCGTGCCGACATTTTGCCACGTGCCGCTTCTTGTCGCGCCGGACGGAAAGCGCCTGAGCAAGCGGGAAAAGAGCCTCGATATGGGCGCGCTCCGCCTGCGCTATACGCCGCAGGCACTCTTAGGAAAGGTCGCCAACGCCGCGCGCCTGACACCGTCTCCGGCACCGATCAGCGTGGAAGAATTGCTTTCAGCCTTTTCGTGGGACAGGATCGGGAGACAAAACGTGACGATTCCCGAAGATTTTTGACAGCGGAACGAAAAACCATTGAAAAGTGACATTTTTATGCTATAATCTGTTCAGACATCAGAAAACGAAGGAGTGTAATTCTATGTTCAAAATCGTGCGCAAAAAGGAACTCAATTCCGCCGTGACGCTGCTTGAGATCGAAGCGCCCTATGTCGCCAAGAAGGCCAAGGCAGGACAGTTCATTATTTTCCGCATTGACGAGGAAGGCGAGCGTGTGCCGCTGACCATCGCCGGCTACGACCGCGAGAAGGGCACCGTCACGATCATCTTCCAGAAAGTCGGTCTGACGACGAAAATGCTCGGAATGCTCAACGAGGGTGACTACATCCGCGACTTTGTCGGGCCGCTCGGCAAACCCACGCACACCGACGGCGTTCGCCGCGTCTGCATTGTCGGCGGCGGTGTAGGCTGCGCGATCGCACTTCCTTCGGCGCAGGCGTTTAAGGAAGCGGGCTGCCATGTCGATGTCATCGTTGGCTTCCGCAACAAGGACATCGTCATTCTCGAAGATGAGTTCCGCGCTTGCAGCGACCGCCTGTTCCTGATGACCGACGACGGCTCTTACGGCGAGCACGGCTTTGTCACCGTCAAATTGCAGGAGCTTTTGGAAAAAGGCGAGCAGTACGACGAGGTGCTTGCGATCGGGCCGATCCCGATGATGAAATTTGTTGCAAAAACGACCGAGCCGTTCGGCGTAAAGACGATCGTTTCGCTCAACCCGATCATGGTCGACGGAACGGGAATGTGCGGCGGCTGCCGCGTGACCGTCGGCGGCGAGGTGAAGTTCGCCTGCGTGGACGGACCGGACTTTGACGGCCATCAGGTCGATTTTGCGGAGCTGATGAACCGAAACGGCGTCTACCGCGACCAAGAGGCTGCGGACGAGAAGGCGCATCTGTGCCGTATGGAACAGATGGGCAAGGCGCTCATTCAGTAAGGGAGGGAAATACGATGGCAAATATGCAGATGACAAAGACCCCCATGCCCGAGCAGGAGCCGAACGTCAGAAATAAGAACTTTAAGGAAGTTGCGATCGGCTACACCGAAGAGATGGCGATCAACGAGGCGCAGCGCTGCCTGAACTGCAAGACTCCGCACTGTGTGGAGGGCTGCCCCGTAAACATCCGTATTCCGGAGTTCATCCAGAAGGTCGCGCAGGGAGATTTCCTTGCCGCCTATGAGATCATTACATCCACCAATTCGCTTCCCGCCCTGTCCGGCCGCGTCTGCCCGCAGGAGAGCCAGTGCGAGAGCAAGTGCGTTCGCGGCGTCAAAGGCGAACCGGTCGCCATTGGCCGACTGGAGCGCTTTGTCGCCGACTGGTACCGTGAAAACGTCAACCGGATGCCCGAAAAGCCGGAGAGCAACGGTATCCGCGTCGCGGTCGTCGGTTCCGGCCCTGCGGGTCTGACCTGCGCGAGCGAGCTTGCCAAGAAGGGCTACGAGGTCTCCGTCTTCGAAGCGCTCCACACGGCAGGCGGCGTGCTTGTTTATGGCATTCCGGAGTTCCGCCTGCCCAAGGCGATCGTCGGAAACGAAATTAAGAAGCTCGAAGCGATGGGCGTTAAGGTCATGACCAACATGGTCGTCGGCAAGGTGCTGTCCGTCGACGAGCTGTTTGAGATGGGCTTCCGGGCGATCTTCGTCGGTTCCGGCGCGGGTCTGCCGATGTTTATGCACATCGAGGGCGAAGCGCTCAAGGGTGTTATGTCCGCAAACGAGTATCTCACCCGTATCAACCTCATGAAGGCCTATACCGAGCAGAGCGACACACCTGTGATCGTCTCCAAGGCGGTCGCGGTCGTCGGCGGCGGCAACGTCGCGATGGATGCGGCGCGCTGCGCAAAGCGCCTCGGTGCCGAGCACGTGTACATCGTCTACCGCCGCGGCGAGGCCGAGATGCCTGCCCGTCTGGAAGAGCTGCATCACGCGAAGGAGGAAGGCATTGAGCTGCACACCCTTTGCAATCCGGTCAAGCTCATGGACGACGGCAACGGCCGTGTCGGCGCGATGCAGTGCATCCGCATGGAGCTGGGTGAGCCGGATGCCTCCGGCCGCCGCCGTCCGGTGGAGATCGCGGGAAGCGAGTTCGAGCTTCCGGTGGACACCGTTATTATGGCGCTCGGCACTTCGCCCAACCCGCTGATCCGCTCCACGACGCCGGGTCTGGAGACGAACAAAAAGGGCTGCCTGATCGTCAACGAAGAAAACATGACCACGCGCGAAGGTGTTTACGCGGGCGGCGACGCGGTGACGGGTGCTGCAACGGTCATCCTTGCGATGGGCGCGGGCAAAAAAGCCGCTGCCGCCATTGACGCGCGTTTCCACAAGACGGTATAAAATCCGAACGGCTTTCCCATACTTTCCATAGACCAACGCCCTGACCGGTGCATCGGTCAGGGCGTATTTTTCGAAACGGAGGAAAGGTACATGAAAGTCAGGGATGTAATGACGGGACGCGTCATCAGTGTTTCGCCGCAGGAAAACGCGGCGGTCGCGGCACGGCTGCTTTCGCGCTATAATATCGGCGCGCTGCCGGTGTGCACCAAGGAGGGGAAGCTGCGGGGCGTCGTGACGGATCGGGACATCGTGCTGCGCTGCGTCGCGGCCGACGACGATCCGAGGCAGACGAAGGTGAGCGATCTGATGACGCGGCGCATCGTCAGCATCGGTGCGGAGGAGAGCGCAGATGCCGCCGCCGCGCTGATGGCGCGCGAGCAGATCCGCCGCCTGCCCGTTGAACAGGACGGCAAGCTCGTCGGCATCGTCTCGCTTGCCGATCTTGCGCGCCGCGCGGATTATTCGGCGCAGACGGCACAGACGCTGGGGGAAATATCCTCCAATGCGAACTTTAGATAATAAAGGACGCTCCCGACCCCAAACAGGGTCGGGAGCGCTTGCTTTTCCGTTTACGGCAGAGAGATGACGGTGAGGGGATTGATCGTGTTTCCGTTATAGTAGACGGTGAAATGCAGATGCGGGCCGGTGGAGTTTCCGGTGGAGCCGACATAGCCGATCACTTCGCCCTGCGAGACGTACTGCCCCGCACTGACGCAGTAGTGCGTCATATGTCCGTAAAGTGTGGAATAGCCGTCGCCGTGGTTGATCACGACGTAGTTGCCGTAGCCGCCCGCGTTATACGCGGCGGTCGTCACAACGCCGCTGCGGCTGGCGTAAATTTTCGTTCCCTGATAGGCAGCCAAGTCCGCGCCATTGTGGAGCTTATATACGCCGGAGATCGGATGTACGCGGTAGCCGTAAGGGGAGGTCATGTAAGCGTAGCCGCTGCGGTCGAGCGGGAAGATAAAGCCGCCGGTCGAGGGCGGAACGGTGCCGCCGTTGTTTTCGGCTTCCTGTCTGCGCTTTTCCTCCAGCTCCTTCTCAACGGCAGCGCGGTACTTGACCTCCTGCTCGGCGATCTGCTTAACCAGCTCGTCTTTCATCTCTTCGACGCTTTGCAGATCCTGCCCGATGTCCTGTTTTTCCTCGTTGAGGTGGATGAGAATTTCATCGGTTTTCGCGCGCAGCGCGGCAAGCTCATCCTGCTTTTCGGCAAGCTCCAGCTTCTTTGCCTCCAGTGCGCCGCGTTCCTGCGCAAGCTCCAACTTCTTGTCCTGCACACTCTGCGCGCTCTTGCGCACCTCGTCCATCATCTCGCGGTCGGCTCGGGAGACCTCCTCCACCATGACGCTGCGCGCGAGCATATCGGAAAAGCTCTCCGCGCGGAAGACGACTTCCCAGAGCGTCACATCGCCGGTCTCCTGCATGGTGCGCATCCGCTTAGCATAGCGATCGGTCAGGGCGAGATAGTCGTCCTGCAATGCCTGCACCTCCGCCTGCCGCTGTGCGATCAGGTTGTTATATTCCTTGATCTGGTCGCCGGTGTTATCGATCTGCTGCAAAAGCAGGGTCGTTTCCTGATCCAGACGCTCCTTTTCCTCGGCATAGGAGGTCGCCGTCGCGTAATTGTCGTCGAGCTGATCTTGCAGTTCGTCTGCCTGCCGGTTCAGCTCGTCCTCCTTTTCCTTCAGCGCGTCGATCTCTTTCTGAATATCGTCCGAGGGCGCGGCAAACGCGCGAACGGGAGCGCAGGTGAGCAGCACGGCAAGAAAAAGTGCCAAAAGACGTGTCTTTTTCAAAACCAAGACCTCCCTAAAGGTTACAATTTGTAACAATTATAGCACACTGCGACGAAATTTGCAATACGTTTCGACACTTTTTTCCGAACGAAAAATGCGTGCGCGGATGGTGCGGATTTTTTCGAAAAAGAGAGGAAAAATGCAAAAAACCATTTGACAAATGTAGGAACGGATGCTAAAATAGACAGGCCGCATTAAAGAGGCTCCAAAGAGGAGAAATCCCGCCTCCAGAGCGAGACTACAGAAAAGGTAGGTGCAAACAACATGCAGGCAGTTATCGTTACCGGTGGTAAGCAGTATAGCGTCAAGGAAGGCGACGTCATTTTCGTCGAAAAGCTCGGCGCCGAGGCAGACACTACCGTAACCTTCGATCAGGTTCTGGCAATCGTGGATGGCGAAAATTCCAAGTTCGGCGCTCCCGTGGTGGCTGGCGCTTCCGTCGAAGCAAAGGTGCTGAAGGAAGGCAAGTCGAAAAAGGTTGTCGTCTTCAAGTATCGCCCGAAGAAGGACTCCAAGTCCATCCGCGGCCACAGACAGCCGTACACCAAGGTGCAGATTGAGAAGATCGTCGGGTAATCCATCATGACGAAAGTTGAGATCTTCAATCAGAACGGAAGGATCAACGGTTTTTCCGTTTCCGGACACAGCGGCTACGCAGAAGAGAGCAGCGACATCGTTTGTGCTGCGATCACCTCTGCGGTCAAGTTCGCCGAATGCGTCATCAACGACGTCCTTGGCAATCATGCCAACGCAAAGGTCGACGAAGACAATGTCCGGATCACCCTCACGCTTCCCGCAGCCTGCGACGACGAGGACGCCGTGCAGGCCGTACTGACCGGCTTCATGCTGACGGTGTGCGATCTGCGGGATGATTATCCTGATTATATCGAAGTTATGGAGGTGTAACTCATGCTGAAAATCGGTTTTCAGTTCTTCGCTCACAAGAAGGGCGGCGGTTCTACTAAGAACGGTCGTGATTCCGAGTCCAAGAGACTGGGCGTAAAGCGCGCGGACGGCCAGTTCGTCCTTGCGGGCAACATTCTGGTTCGCCAGAGAGGCACGCACATTCATCCCGGTACCAACGTCGGTATCGGCAGCGACGACACCCTGTTTGCAAAGATCGACGGTCATGTTCGGTTCGAGCGCAAGGGTAAGGATCGCAAGCAGTGCTCTGTCTACGCGGTCGAGCAATAAGAGATGTAATACGCAATCCCGAACATAATCCGTTTATGTTCGGGATTTTTTTGGAGGACACCATGCGAGAGGCGATAGAAACAAAACGTCTGATCATCAAACCGCTCAAGTTAAGGGACGCGCCCGAGGTTTTTGAATTGGCGAGCGACCCTGCGGTGAACCGCTTCATGCCCTATCGGCTGCACCAGTCGATTGACGACACGAAAGCGTGGCTGCGAACGCTTCAGCCGGACGATCTGGAGTTTGCCTTTTTCCGGAAAGAGGACGGCAGACTCATCGGAACGGGCGGCATCGGCAAGGATGTGAACGGACGACATACGCTGGGCTACCAGCTGCGCAGCGACGCGTGGGGCAACGGTTACGCGACGGAGGCGGCCAGAGCGCTGATCGCTTGGGGGCATATTGAGCTTGGGATCAACGACTATTACACCGAGCACGCCATCCAAAATGTCGCGTCCGAACACGTAATTCGCAAGTGCGGCTTTCAGTTCGTGCGATACGGTCGGTACGAGCGCTTTGACCACAGCGAGGCATTTGACGCCGCGTTTTATGAGCTGCACCTGAAAGGAGAACCCGATGTTTGTAGATAAAGTCAAAATATCCGTAAAGGCCGGCAACGGCGGCAACGGCGCGGTCGCGTTCCATCGGGAGAAGTATGTTGCGGCTGGCGGGCCGGACGGCGGCGACGGCGGCAGGGGGGGAAACATCGTCCTGCGCGTCAACGACAACCTGTCCACGCTGATGGATTTCCGCTATAAGCGAAAATACGTCGCCGCACCCGGGCAGGACGGACAGGGCGCCCGCTGCTCCGGCAAGCGCGGGGAGGATCTGATCATTCAGATTCCGCGCGGGACGGTCGTGCGCGACGCGCAAACCAACGAGATCATGAAGGATATGTCCGACGACGAAGACTTCGTCCTCTGCAAGGGTGGACGCGGCGGCTGGGGCAACAAGCACTTCGCCACGCCGACCCGTCAGGTGCCGCGTTTTGCCAAGGCGGGGCTGCCGGGCGAGGAGCACGAGGTCATCTTGGAACTGAAGCTCCTTGCGGACGTCGGCCTCGTCGGCTTTCCCAATGTAGGCAAGTCCACGCTGCTGTCGGTCACGTCAAACGCGCGTCCGAAGATCGCAAACTATCACTTTACCACGCTCTATCCGAACCTTGGTGTGATCTATGTCGAGGAAGGTGTCTCGTTTGTCATGGCGGACATCCCCGGCATCATCGAAGGCGCGGCGGAAGGCGCCGGTCTGGGACACGATTTCCTGCGGCATATCGACCGCTGCCGATTGCTTGTGCATATCGTTGACGTCTCCGGCAGCGAAGACCGCGACCCGATCGAGGATTTCGAGAAGATCAACGCGGAGCTTGCCGAGTATTCCGCCGAGCTTGCGGCGCGCCCAATGCTGGTCTCTGCGAATAAGTGCGACCTTTTGCCGGAGGGGAGCGACAATCTGGAGCGCCTGCGCCGCTATGTGGAGTCGCGCGGGTATGCTTTCTTTGAAATCTCCGCCGCCACGACGCAGGGCACGCGCCGCCTGACGCAAGCCATTGCGGAAAAGCTGCGCCAGCTGCCTCCGGTGAAGGTCTATGAGCCGGAGTATGTCAAGCTGCTGGCCGAGGCGGGACAGGCGGAGGATCTGACGATCGAGCACATGGGCGACCTGTGGATCGTTTCCGGCAAATGGCTCCAGCAGCTTGTTATGGACATCAACTTTGCCGACTACGAGTCGCGGATGTATTTCGATCGCCAGTTGCGAAAGAGCGGCTTGTTTGCCCGACTGGAAGAGATGGGCATCGAGGACGGCGACACCGTGAGCATCTACGATCTTGAATTTGATTACGAACGATAAAAAATGCGCGTCCGAGACAGGCTGTCTCGGACGCGCATCAGTCTGTCAAAGAACTACAAAAACGCCCTCGTTTCTGGTATAATAGAAGAAAC
>USIH01000023.1 GCA_900554705.1 uncultured Eubacteriales bacterium | reverse complement strand
GGGGTAAACATTGGGCTGGAAGCGCAGGCCGCCCTTGTAGGGGCCGATGGCGCCGTTGAACTGGCAGCGGTAGCCGATGTTGGTGTGGTACTCGCCCTTGTCGTCCATCCAGACGACGCGGAAGGTGAACATACGCTCCGGCTCGACCATGCGGTTGAGCAGGTCGGCCTTGACATACTCGGGGTGTGCGTCGATCACGGGGGAGATGGAGGAGAGAACCTCCTCTACCGTCTGCACGAACTCCGGCTCATTGCCGTGCTTCTTCTTGACGTTCTCGATAACGCTCTGAACATAGGGATTCATAATTGATGATCTCCTTTTCTTTTATTTGAAGTTCTCAATGATGGAAACGATCTCGGAACCGATGCGCTTCTGGGCTTCCTGCGTGGCGGCGCCGATGTGCGGCGTGCAGGAGACCATGGGGTGGCTGTACAGGGCGTGGTTCCTGGCAGGCTCTTCGGCGTAAACGTCCAGACCGGCCGAGCGAACCTTGCCGCTCTCGAGCGCTGCGAGCAGCGCGTCTTCATCGACGTTGGTGCCGCGGGAGGTGTTGATGATCACGACGCCGTCCTTCATTTTTGCGATGCGCTCGGCGTTGATCAGCGCGCCGCCGTCGACTGCCGGCGCGTGGACACTGATGAAATCGGCGCGGGCAAGCAGCTCATCCATTTCCACATAGGGGATGCCGAGCTGTTCTTCGATGCCGGGGATGTGGAAAATATCGAAGGCGATGACGTCCATGCCGATCGCTTTTGCCATCTTGCCGAGGGCCTGACCGATGCGGCCGTAGCCGACGATGCCGAGGGTCTTGCCGGAAAGCTCGATGCCCTTGCCATAGGCCTTCTTTTCCCACTTGTCTTCGCGCATGGTCGCGCCTGCGATGGAGATATAGCGGGCGCAGGAGAACATATGCGCCATGGCAAGCTCTGCCACGGACTGGGAGGAAGCGCGCGGGGTGTTCATGACCTTGATGCCGTTGGCCTCGGCGTACTTGACGTCGATGTTGTCCACGCCGACGCCGCCGCGGATGATGAGCTTGAGCCGGCCGCCCTTGGCCTCGTCGATGTGGTTCGCGCGGACCTTGGTCTTGGAGCGGACGACCACGACGTCGAACTCGCGCAGAGCTTTGCCCAGCTCGTCCGGCTCGTAGAACTGCTCTACCACTTCGTGTCCCTGCTCGCGCAGCGCCGCCATTGCGGTCTTGTCCATGCCGTCGGTGATAAGAATACGCATAAGTAAACTCTCCTTGTCAATTCATTATTTACGCACTGCAAGGGCGGACACCGGATCCGCCCCCACAGAGATCAGAACTTATTGATGCTCCGCCTCGTACTTCTTCAGGAAGTTGACCAGAGCGACCACGCCGTCCTTCGGCATGGCGTTGTAGATGGAGGCGCGCAGGCCGCCGACGGATTTGTGACCCTTGAGGTTGTCGAAGCCCGCAGCCTTCGTCGCGGCGACGACTTCGGCGTCCAGCTCCTTCGAGGCGGTGACGAACGGGATGTTCATCAGGCTGCGATCCTCTTTGACGACGGTGCCGGTGAACATCTTCGAGGCGTCGAGGAAGTCGTAGAACACCTTTGCCTTGTCGATGTTGATCTTTTCCATCTCGCTCAGGCCGCCGAGGCTCTTGAGGTACTTGAAGACCTTGCCGCAGACGTAGATCGCCCAGCAGTTCGGCGTGTTGTACATGGAGCCGTTGTCGGCGTGGGTCTTGTATTGCAGATAGATGGGCAGATCGGTCAGATCGTCGCGGATGAGATCCTCGCGGATGATGACGACCACCATGCCCGCAGGGCCGACGTTCTTCTGCACGCCCGCGTAGATCATGCCGTAGTCGGCAACGTTGCACGGACGGGACAGGAACATCGAGGACTGGTCGGAGACCAGCGTGTGCCCCTTCGTGTTGGGCAGCTTGTTCCACGTAACGCCGTGGATGGTCTCGTTTTCGCAGATGTAAACGTAGTCGGTGTCCTCGGGGATGTCCAGATCGGAGCAGTCGGGGACGTAGGTGTAGTTCTTGTCCTTGGAGGAAGCGGCGACGATGACCTCGCCGACCTTCTTCGCTTCGGCGATCGCCTTCTTCGACCATGCGCCGGTCTCGATGTAGACGGCCTTGCCGTTTTTCATGAGGTTCATCGGGATCATGGAGAACTGAAGCGTCGCGCCGCCCTGAATGAAGAGCACCTTGTAGTTGTCGGGAATGCCCATCAGGTCGCGCAGATCCTGCTCAGCCTCGTCGATGATCTGCTGGAAGACCTTGGAACGGTGGGACATTTCCATGACGCACATTCCGGAGCCTTTATAGTTCATCATTTCGTCGCGGATCTCTTCGAGCACCGGTTCCGGCATTGTGGCGGGACCGGCGGAGAAATTGTAGATACGATCGTATTTCATTGCTGCCTCCTGTAAAAATCGGGCGGGCGCCCGTTTGTACCTCCAGTATACGCCATGCGCGGAAAATAATCAACCTCAAATCCCCGAAAAATTTTTAGATAAATGAAAAAATTTTGAGAAAATGAAGGAAATCTGCGTTTCGCACAAATTCTAAGCGCCCATTTTGTGCGCATTGCCGGTGCCCTCCGCCCCGCCCCTGAGACGCCCAATGACGCGTGGGTTGTTCAAAGCCTCCGGCGTACAAAAAGCGCCCGCTGCCGAGGCGGACGGTTCGATCTTCTGCCGCACCAGAAGCTCCCTCTGACGAGAGGGACGGCTGCGAGCGCCTGCACCAAGGTTCACCTTTGCAGGGCAGGACGGCTGAGCGCCATACCCAAGGCTCCCCTGTGTAAGGGGAGCTGTCGAGCGATAGCGAGACTGAGGGGTTGACTGCTGGCAGTTGCGTATTGGAGAAGGTGCGGATGAACGCGGCAGGCTGGCAACCCCACCGGCGCGGCTTCGCCGCACCACCTCCCCTTACACAGGGGAGGCTTTGGGTACGTGCCACTTCTGCGGCCTTCTCCGATACATCAAGCACCGCCGCACCCGAAGCTCCTCATCTGATATGCCCTTTTTCATTCGGAACAAGACACAATGCATTATGAATTATGCATTATGAATTATGCATTATGAATTGCTTGCAGCCCTATTCCGTTTCGCCCCGATATTTTCTGCGCGTCGCCATTCCGCCGCGAATGTGCCGCTCGGCCTTGTTGCGCTCGAGTACCTGCTTTACACGCAGATACAGCGCGCGGTTGCAGTGCGCAAGGCGCTCGCTCAGATCCTTGTGCACGGTGGATTTGCTGATGCCGAATTGCTTTGCAGCCGCGCGAACGGTCGCATTGTTCTCAATCATGTACACAGCCAGATCGCAGGCTCGTTGTTCGATCGTTTCTCTCATGGTGGACACCTCCCAAGCTGTGCATTGCCTTACCATTGTATTCGGCGCGGCTGACACATATGAGGGCGGTTTTGCGACTTGCGCGTCGGGCGCGGAGTGTGTATAATAAGGAGGAAAGGGGAGGGAAGTCCGTGAATATTTTCGACTATTTGCAGCGGCAGGGCGCGCGGCGCTTCGACGAGCTGCCGTTTTCCGTCCTCGACGGTCTGATCCTTGCGCGCCTGTCCTATCTGCCGTTTGAATACCTGCTTGCGCCGCAGCAGGAGGCGCGCCTTGCCGACGTCGGTGCGCGTCTGCTCGAAACGCCGGAGCTGACCGCCTCCGTGCGGCAGAAGAAGGATCTGCGCCTGCTTGCCGCGCTGCTTGCCTGCGCGCGCTACCGCGACCTGCTCCTGTTCGGCTGCGTCGCCCACCGCGAGAGCGAGATGCAGTTTTTCGCGCTGACGGCCGTCTTTTCGCAGTGCTTCGTCTCCTTTCGCGGCACGGACAACACGCTTGCCGGTTGGAAGGAAGATTTTAATATGAGCTTCACCTGCCCCATTCCGTCGCAGACCCTTGCCGTGTCCTATCTGGAGGGCGTCGCGGCGCACGTGACCGGCGACATTCTCATCGGCGGCCACTCGAAGGGCGGGAACCTTGCCGTCTATGCCGCCGCCTGCTGCGGCGCGCAGACACAGGCGCGCATCCGCTCGGTCTGGAATTTCGACGGCCCGGGCTTTGACGAGCGCGTCCTCCTCACGGACGGCTACCGTGCCGTGTGCGACCGCGTCCATACCTTTGTCCCGCAGTCGTCGGTGGTGGGGATGCTCTTGGAGCACGAGGAGGACTATACCATCGTGCGCAGCCGCCAGCACGGCATTTTGCAGCATGACCTCTACTCTTGGCAGGTGGAGGGGGAGGGCTTCGTCTGCTTGGAGACGGTCAACCACAGCAGCCGCTTTCTGGATCACACGATCAAGTCGTGGGTCGCGGGCATGGATTACGCCAAGCGACAGAAGGTGGTAGACGCCGTGTTTGACCTCCTGCTCCAGACCGACGCCGCGACGCAGACGGAGCTGACGACGCACTGGTTCTACGGCGCGTGGCGCGCGCTGCGCTCGATGAAAAATCTCGATGAGGAGACGCGCGCGAGTGTCGTCGAGGCGCTCCGGCTTCTGGCAGGCAGCGCCAAGGCGAGCTTGCTCGTCGTGGTGAAGGACTGGTAATTTCTCGGGAAATCCCCTGATTTGATATGTGATAAGTCGTTCTACGAATCGTAGAGTCCATTTTCCGGACTCTACGATCTGTTTTTCAGACGTAGAACGCGCGCGCGAAGGAGTAGCTTGCCTAATTTGCGCGGGGATGCTATAATAAAATGCACTGAAATGCGGAAACACATTAATTTCCGCCTGAGCGACGCCGAGCAGACCCGTCAGGCGATCTTGGAGCGCTTCCCGCGCCTGCCGGAGGTGCGCATCTTTGCCATCGGCGCCGTGGCCATATTGGAGACGAAAGAGAGGCAAGAAATGAAGATCATGACCGATACCTCCGCCAATCTGCCTGCGGAGCTGATCGAGCGCTATGACCTGCGCGTTATCCCGTTTTCCTACACACTCGATGGGCAGGAGCACATTCCGCAGGACGACTTTAACGGCAAGGCGTTTTACGACGCTATGCGCGCCGGTGCGTCGGTGCAGACCTCGATGGTAAGCCCGGGCGCGTTCCTTGCCGCCATGGAGGAGAGCCTCGAGGCGGGGCAGGACGTGCTCTACATCGGAATGTCCGGCGGCATCAGCGGCACGGTGCAGGCGGCGGAGTTTGCTGCGCGCGAGCTGCGCGAGACCTATCCGCAGCGGCGCATTGCCGTTGTCAATACGCTTGCCGCCTCCTTGGGCGAGGGCTTGCAGGTGCTGCGCGCGGCGCGTCTGCGCGACGAGGGCGCGACGCTCGATACCATCGTCGAAACGCTCGAGGAGGAAAAGCACCGCGTCTGCCAGTATTTCACCGTGGACGATCTGGAGTATCTCAAGCGCGGCGGCAGGCTCAGCCGCGTCGCCACCGTGATCGGCACGATCCTGAAGATCAAGCCGATCCTGACCGGCGACAAGGAGGGCAAGATCGTTCTGTGCGGCAAAACGCGCGGCAAAAAGCAGGCGCTTGCCGAGCTTGCCCAGCGCTATCAGCACCTCTGCGCGGATAAGACCGCCCCCGTCGGCATCGCGCACGCGGACGACGCGCAGGGCGCGGCGCTTCTGCTTGCGGCGCTAAAAGAGGCGGGGCTGCAAGGGCAGTGCCTGACCGTCTGCTACGAGCCGGTCACGGGCGCGCACGTCGGCCCCGGCACCGTCGCCCTCTTCTTCTACGGCACTCATAAGTAACAAAAGGAGAGAATCTTGCGATTCTCTCCTTTTTTCGCGGCGCGTGCCAGTGCGCAATTCATAATGCATAATGCATAATTCCTCATCAAGCGCCTAAAGCCTCCGCGCGGCGGCATATCACCGGCATCTCAGCGCCGCTGCGCTCCGATCCCGTCTATGACGCTCTGTAGCCGCGCGAGGAACCGTCCCGCGTGCGCGCCGTCCATCTGGGTATGGTGAAACTGAAACGATAACCGCAGCGTCGTTCGAAACAGCCCCTTGTGATACCTGCCCCAGATCAGAAACGGATTGTTGAAAATGCCGCTGTTCATGCCGACGGCACCGTCGATCTCGGTGTCCACGATGGCGGAGGTGCCGATCACCATGTGCTCCGTCAGATCGTGGTTTTCGCAGCGCTCTGCGACCTCGCGCGTCAGGCGCAGATAGTCGGCGCCAAATTCGGCAAGGTCGTTTGAGAACGGAACATCGCAGGAGCTGACCTCGCCGGTTTTGTTTTTTACGATGGTATTGACCGCAATACTCTCGTATTGCAGCAGCTCGCCGCCCACGGGCAGCAGGTAAAACTCCCTGATCTCGCTGGCCGCCCTGCCGATACACCAGCACAGAAGCATATTGAATTTCGCCCCGTGCCTGCGGCCGTACCGGATCAGCGGCGTCACCATCCAGCGTTTTGAAAAAGGTCACCATGGGGTTTGGGGCGTGCATCCAGAGCGCATACGCTTCGGCACGTGTGGTCGTTTTCGGGTCGACCGGCCTCATTTCGCGCGCTCCAATCCCGCAATGTCTCCCGACTGAATGAGCGGAATATTGCGCCTGATCTTCTCGTAGTCCCAATCCCACCAGCGGAGGGCTTCGAGCCGCTTGATCGTCGTCTCGTCAAACCGCTTGCGGATGGGCTTCGCTGGGATGCCGCCGACGATCGTATAGGGCGGCACATCCTTTGTCACCACGGCGCGCGTGCCGATGATCGCGCCGTCGCCGATCGTCACGCCGGACAAAATGACCGCCTCGTAACCGATCCACACGTCGTTGCCGATCACGGTGTCGCCCTTGTTGTCCCATGCATCGCAGATGTTTTTCGCATCCAGATCCCATTCGTCAAAGAAGATCGGGAACGGATAAGTCGCCAGTGACTTCATTGAATGGTTCCCGCTGGTAAACAGGAATTTTGCGCCGCAGGCGATCGAGCAGAATTTTCCGATGATCAGGCGGTCTCCGTTGACGGGATAGTGATAGAGCACATTGTGCTTTTCAAAATCGCGGGGATCGTGTACGAAATCGTTGTAGATCGTGCCGTCGCCGACCGTGATGTTCGGCTCCGTGACCACATCTTTTAAGTAGACCGTCTGCTTGTCGTGCGGACGGGGGTAGATCCTGTTTTTCATTTTCCTCCCCCTATGCATTCGCTGTCGGGCTTCGCGCAAAATAGGCCGATGCCAAGCGCAGCGTTAAATCCCGTCGCGGCAAACACACTGAAGCGCTCCACAACGCCGAAGTATTCGGCGAGGACGAGCTTCATGCCAAGCGCGCCGACGAGCATCATACCGAGGGCGACTGCCGCGCATATGCCGTAGGCGCGGCAATCTTTGCTTTTTGCTCCGGCGACGATGGTGACGCTTAGCGATACGATGGACAGCAGCACGACCAGAGCGGTGACGACCATGTGCATCACATCCTGAAACGTGCCTGCGTAGCCGCTGTCGGAGAGCGGGAACATCCGGTAGCCGACCGCCGAGACCCATTCCATCACGGCAAACAGGTAGATCCCCGCGCGGAGCAGCTTGGTCTTCCGCCCCTGCATACCGACGCAGACGATTGTCACGCAAACGACCTCGCACACGTTGTAAAGGGCGCTGAGCCGGTTCCAGAGGCCGAGCGACGGGGCGTTTGCGGCGCTCAGGTCGCTGACGGCCTGCGCCAACGGGTCGTAGTTCGGATAGGCCAGCGGCGCAAACACGACTGCCGCCGTGTAAGAAAGAAGGCTGACGATGCCCAGCAGCCCCAGCTTTTGTATCATCGTTTTTTTCACGGTTCGGATCCTCCTGAAGTTTTGTGATTTCTGCCGTTATGAACCATGCGGAAAAAGAGCCGGACGTGCGCTTGCAGCCGCTCCAGACATTCGCGCTCCCGCTCCGGCTGACGGTCGCAGATGCCGAGAAGCGTCAGCACTGGCGCAACATACATCATGGCCAGCGCATCGGGATCTTCCGGTGTGATCTCACCGGACGCGATCAAAGCGCGAAAAATACCGGCGTGATAGGTCACAAGCCGCTGCACATATCGCTTGGAGTAGAGCGCTGCTAGCTCCGGCGAACGAAATTGTTCTATGGTCATCATGCGGCGAAACCGGCCAATGGTCTCGTCGTGGAGGGAATACACGAAGATCTGCCGCACCTTTTCAAAAAGCGCGTCCTCTGTGATCTCCGTAAAGACCGGCACATCCCTCTGCGCATTGTGCACATGAACGCTGAGCCGGTCGGTGTCCGCGTCATACTGCGCCGTCGTGGATGCCACGATGGCGTCAAAGATCGCCTGCTTGCTTGGAAAGTGATTGTAAAGCGACGGTGCTTTCATCCCGACCGCCTCCGCAATTTCTCCCATGCTGACGGAATCGTATCCATGCGCCGAAAACAGATCCAGCGCCTTGTCCAAGATCCTCTGTTTGGTGTCCTCCTGTTTCATGCCACACCTCACTAACTAATGTTCGTTAGTTTGATTATACTCCTGTTTCCTGAAATGTCAAGGGTGATCTGCGCCCGAGGCGCGGCGCTGTCGCCGCCGCGCAATGAAGAGTGAAGCGGCGCGTGTGCCGCGCCATGAAGCGCGCCGCCTTGCGGCGCATGAAGCGCCTGCGGGCGTGAGGAGCTGACAACAGGGGATGCACCAAAGCCTCCCCTGTGTAAGGGGGGACGTTTGCGAGCGCTGCCGGTGGCAGATGCAGCGAGCAAAAAGGAGTGGCAGCGGTCAAAATTTCGTGAGCGTTAGCGAACAGGAAATTTTGGGTACCGCAACAGGAGGTGGCAAAACCGAAGGTTTTGACGGAGGGAGAGAAAACGTAGCAAAGAGCACACACTCAAACTCAAACTGCCGGCAGTCTCTTCCTCCGCCACGGCTGCGCCCGTGGTAGGGGTATCAGAGGAACAGAAGCAGCGCGCAGACGGCTGCGAGCGCCGCGCCGATCCCGCTTGCGGTGAGGTAGATCTTCCGCGACTGCGGGTCGTGCTTCTCCTTTATAAAATAGTAAATGCCTGCGCCAAGAACAAGAATACCGATGATCAGACCAATGAGTTTCATGCTTTTTTCCTCCATTTCAGTAATAGTGCGGAATTTGCGATGACCAGCACGGAGCCTGCGTTATGCACCAGCGCGCCGAGCACGGGGTGCAGCGTTCCGAGGATGGCAAGAAGGATCGCGGCGAAGTTGAGCGTCATGGAAAAGGTCATGTTGATCCGGATCGTCCGCATCATCCGCTTGGACAGCGCGATCAGGTGCGGCAGCTCCTTGACCTCGTCGTCCACCAGAGCGATGTCCGCCGCGTCGACCGCAATGTCGCTGCCCACGCCGCCCATGGCAATGCCGACGTCCGCTTTTTTCAGCGCGGGCGCGTCGTTCACGCCGTCGCCGATCATGCACACCGTGTGTCCCGCGCGCTGATAGGCGTCGATGCGGTCGAGCTTGTCCTCCGGCAGGCAGTTGGCCTGCACGCTGCCGATGTGCAGCGCGGCGGCGATCGTCTGCGCGGCGCCCTCGTGGTCGCCCGTGAGCAGCACGGGGCGGACGCCAAGACAGGTCAGCGCGTCGATCGTTGCCGCGCTCTCCCTGCGCACCGTGTCGGCAAGGGTGATGCTGCCTGCGAACACGCCGTCGACCGCAATGTAGATGACGATGCGCCCGTCCGCTGCGCACGTTGGGACGGCGGCAATGCCGTTTTGCCGGAGCAGCTCCGCGTTGCCTGCCAAAATGACCTTGCCCTCGACCTGCGCGCGCACACCGCGTCCGGAGAGCATCCGAAACTCCTGCGGCGCGGCAAGTGGCTGCCCTTTCCCGCAGCAGCGCACGATCGCCTTGCCGAGCGGATGCTCGGAAAACCGTTCCGCCGACGCCGCCAGACGGCACAGCTCCGCCTCCGGCAGGGTCACGGCGGAAACGGCGACGACCTCCGGCGTGCCGTAGGTCAGCGTGCCGGTCTTGTCAAAGGCGATGATGTCCGCCCCCGCAAGCCGCTCCAGCGCGTCGCCCTCCCGCACTAAAAAGCCGTGCTTCGTCGCGTTGCCGATGGCGGCCATGATCGCCGTGGGCGTCGCCAGCACGAGCGCGCAGGGACAGAAGACGACAAGGATCGTCACGGCGCGGATGATCTTCCCCGTCAAAAGCCACGTCAGGATCGAGGCCGTAAGAGCGGTCACGACGATCCACGTTGCCCACCGATCCGCCACGCCGACGATCTTTGCTTTTCCCGCGTCGGCCGACTGCACCAGACGGATCATCCGCTGGATGGAGCTGTCCTCGCCGACCTTGGTCGCCCGCATGACAAACGTGCCGAACTGGTTCATCGTGCCGCTGGCCACTTCGTCGCCGATGTCTTTATCCATCGGCAGGGACTCGCCGGTCATCACCGCCTGATTGATCGAGGTGCGGCCGGAGACGATCACCCCGTCCACGGGGACGGCCTCGCCCGGCAAGACCCGAAGCAGGTCTCCGACCTTGACCTGCTCGGCGGGCAGGACGTGCTCCGTCTCGCCTTGCAGCACCCGTGCCGTCTGCGGCGTCAGGTGGACGAGCTTTTCGATTCCGGCGCGCGCCCTTGCCACGGTCAGCTCCTCCAGTAGCGCGCCGAGCTGCATGATCAGGGCGACCTCGCCCGCCGCAAAGTGCTCGCCGATGCAGACCGACGCGATGAGCGCCAGCGAAACCAGCACATCCGCCTTGATGTCAAAGGCCGTGACAAGGCCGATCACCGCTTCAAGCACAGTGGGCACTCCGCATAAAACGATCGCGCCCCATGCCATGTCAAACGGAAGCGGCTGAATTTTCAAAAGGCTGCAAACGACGCAGATGCCGGAGAGAATAAGGCACACGATGTCCTTCCGGATCCCTCCGAGCGCCAGCAGCCGCTCCGCCTTCTCCATCACTCGTTTCATTGGAAGCGTCTCCCTTCCATACCCCCATGGGTATACCCATAATATACATATACGCGTATGGGTTATCAAGAGAAAAATGAAAGCGCGCCGGAAAAAATCCGGCACGCGCCCAACGGTCAAAGGCAACCGTCACTGCATATTGGCAAAGCGTTCTACTGCTTTGGTGAAGCTCTCAATGGTCTTCTCGGCGTCTCCGTGCGCAAGGCCGTCGCGGACGCAGTGCTTGATGTGCCCCTCCAGAATGACCTTGCCGCAGCCGTTTAAGGCCGATTTCGCGGCATTGATCTGCGAGAGCACCTCTTCGCAGGGGATGTCCTCGTCTACCATCCGGTCGATCGCCTGCACCTGCCCGATGATCTTCTTCAGCCTGCGGTGCAGATTTTCCGCGTCCATGCATTGTTTCATCTTTGCCCCTCCTTGCGCGACTTGTCACCATTATACCCCGCGCGGGGGAGAATGTCAATCGCGCGCCGCCGCTCCTTTTTTCGAAAGCCGATGCTCGTACCATTCCGCATCGGTCTGCACAAAGCCGACGGACAGGAACATACGTCGGCTCTGTTCGTTAAAGGAATAGATGTTTGCTCTGACCCGCTCCATGCCTTTTTCCCTTGCCAGCTTCAGCATTTCCAAGACGCACCCCGATGTGACGGTTCTGAAACGCCTTACACACCACGATTGCGATCTCGCCGTCGTCGCGCAGGGAAACGTCGCCGACGAGCGTTCCCTTGTAGTCAATGTAGTAGCACGCGCCGTGCGCGCACAGATAGTCATACATCCGGTGCAGCAGCTCCGTATCATACGGCGTGTCCCGATTGTCCACCTGCTTGCAGACGTCCAAGTCCTGATACCACGGCAGCGACGCCGCGTCGTTTCGGTAATAGGGGATCAGCGTGATCTCACTGTCGATCGTTCGCATAAGTGCCTCCCAATTTTGAGAAAGCAGGATCGACCGGCTCATGTGCCCTCCGTATCCCGCACGCCCGCGAGCGCCAAAAACCGCTTGTCGGACTGGATACCCTGCGTCACAAACACACCGTCGCGAAACAGGGCATAGGTCGTGACCGGCGCGGGGACGGCCTGCGCGGCCTCGCGGCTCGTGATGTGGATGACCCGCAGGGGAATGCCGTGCGCCTGCGCGGCCTCCTGCACCCGCGGCACCCAGTAGTAGGTGAAGGGGCACTGGTCGGTGTAGTAGAGGACAAAGCCGTCGCCCTCCGCCTGCGGGTGCTTGGCACACGCCCGAAACTGCGGCGGCGCGGCGTTCGGCACAAGCGGCAGGTACATGAGCACGATCCCGCAGTCCGAGCTGTCCGCGACGGCAAAGCCCTTGTGGATCAAGAACTTCGGGTCGGCCAAAAATTCGCGCTTCCGCCCCTCGGCCGACAGGATGCAAAGCCCCTTGCGCCCCCGCGCCTCGGCGTCGCTTATGCACTGCGCCAGAAGGTCGTTTGCGTAGCCGTGCCCCTTCATCGCGCCCGCGATCCAGAGGCAGTTGATGTAGAGCCAGCCGTCCGCCTCGATCGGCACCCACGCGTTCTCCGCCGGAATGTACTCGATGAAGCACTTGCCGCGCTCCTCGCTCCGGTAAAAAACAAGCCCCTCGTCAAGGCGCTGCCGGAGCCACTCCTTTTTGGCAAGGCTCTGCTTGCCCGACATGGCGCAGCAGATGTGCTCGCTGCCAATGTTGTCTTTCGTGATCTTTATGTAGTTCATATGTCCTCCTGTGGCGCGGCTTCGGGGATGCGCGCGCCGAGAAATGCGTCGACCGCCTGCATGGTGCCCGCGTTGACGCAGCGGCTGCCCGCCTTGCGAATCACCGTCATGTGGCCGCTGCTCTGCGGATCGTCGATGAGGCGGAAGGTGACCGGCGCGCCTGCCGGCTCCGCGCGGTGCGCATACGGTGCGCAGCCGTCGGGCGTCAGATCAAGCCGTGCTGCGTCGTCCTCGTCCCAGTGCGCGCGCAAACATGGAGTGCCTGTCGTATTGCTCCAGCGCCTCCTGCACCGGCGCGTCGAGGATCGCCTGCTTGCCGTCAAAATGACTGTACAGCGACGACTTGCGAACGCCCACCGCGTCCGCGATCTGCGCGATGGAGGTCGCCTCGCAGCCCTGTACCGAAAACAGCTCCAGCGCTGCCTCTAAGATCACCCGTTTCGTGTTGCCCATGCCTGTCCCTCCGGCCGCTTGATTCCATGCTGCTACTATACCTACCGAACGTTAGGCTGTCAAGCGACGAAACACCGACCGGAATAATAGCAAAGCTTATGCCGAAGCAGTTGAGAATCTATGCAAATTGCAGTTTGCAACGAGAAAAGCACCGTATTTACCACGACTTTGTGGGAAATACGGTGCTTTTGGAATGTGCCGCTTGCGCGTTTACAGGATATCGTTTTTACACAAGATTTGATTTACGCAGTACCCGACGGCTCACCATACCAGCTCCCAAGCTGAACAGCACGCCGCCGGCCAGACACAGAACGACGTTCATGATACCGGCGTCCAGCGGGGTGATCATCGGAACCATCATGAACAGGAACATCCCCATAAAGCAGGATAGAGAGCCATCGCAAAATTATTCTTGACATATCTTAGCTACGGTGATATACTGTGTTTAACGATTTTCATTAAATAATTAACGCTAACAGCACGTGGAGGTGGTTTGTATGAAAAAGTTCGTAAAGCACAGATTTCTAAACAGCGTGTTGTTTACTGCGCTGTTTGTTCCGCTGGGCTTTTTCCTTCTGCGTGATACCATTGCCGCAATAACCGGAATACTCTCCAAACAATTCTATCAAAAAACTCTTTATAGTGAAAGCGCCCACATTGTCTAATCCTTTGCGGGTTCCTTTCACAGAAAGGAATGGTCATATATGAAACGAACCCTTTTGCTTATTCTTGCGCTATGCCTGCTTTTGACCGGCTGCGGTGTTCCGGGCGGAACCGACACACAAAGCTCCGACACATCGGAGGAGCTATCCACGACCGCCGAAACCACGACCGCCGAAACCACGACCGAGCCGATTAAGGAAGCGGCGCTCCTTGATTCGTGCGAGGCATTTGACGACAGCGGCGCTCTTTGGTACATTCCCAATCAACAGATTGAGGCGCAGCAGTATCCAATGCTTCGCGCCTTCGCAGGTAATCTTTTAATGACGACAACCAGCTACATCAGCGACGGTAACAGCGAGATGAAACTGACACTCTTGAGCGCAACAACCGGCGAAGCGCTGCAAAGCTGCACGGTAGGGCTTACCGAATCTGTCGAACCACAGATCATAGGGGACCACATTGCCGTATGCGACAGTCAGTCTGGATCGGTCGTCGTGCTGGATGCGCTCCTTCGGGAGACCGCACGCTACACTCTTTCCGCAGATCCGGGGCAATGGTTCCTTGGTTATGATCTTGATACGCTATACAAGTGCAGCTATCTGGACGGAATCTGTGCGGTCTCCCTCTCGACGGGAAAGGAGCGTTTCTTCCTTGATCTGGCCGAACTGAGCATATGCAGCGTGACGGATACAAATGTCTGCTTCACCGGTGTCAACCGTGAGACACAGAGATATACCGCTTCATGCCTCAATCTTGCAAGCGGGGAACTGGTCGAGCCTCCGTTTTCCGGCGATTTCTTCCGAATCTGTCACAGCGGTGAAATGTGGCTTGCAGGCTTTTACGGACAGGAGGACACCTTTGCTTTCGGAGTGGATACCAATGCCCGCGTGATCACTGCACAAGGCGGTACATTTTCCCTGCTTGATCCGGTGGGTCACCTCCTGTTGACAGGTCTCGACGGAACTCTGTCGCTTTACGATTCTAAGGGCATTTTCCTCTCAACCTGTGCATTGCCCGGTCGGTATGTGCAAAGCATCGTCTGGACGGAGGAACTTGGCGGCTATCTGTTGCTGGTAAACGATGGTGAGGGATGTAATCGCCTGCTGTTTTGGGATATCCGTGCGAACACAAACGGTGAAAACCTGCAAACACAGTCCCTTGCCGACCTCCAAGCCGCACCTGACGGCATGAGCGCAGATGCTTCGCTCTATGAACGCGCGCAGTCGCTTTCCGACCACTTTGGCATCGAGATCCGCATTGCCGACCAATGCGAAACGGAATTTACATACTTCAGTTGTTATCCGGTCTCCGACTACGGGCCTGTATCCGCAGGATTGGATCTTCTGGAGGATGCACTGTCTGTTTTCCCGGAAGGTTTCTTCCGGCAGCTCATCTACGGACACATCGACCGCGTGCAGTTCCAGCTCGTCGGCGGGCTGGCCGCGACAAATGGCTTCGGCGGTGACATGAGTTACGCCGCCTTCACGGACGCAAACGGCAGCGTATGCAAAATCGTCCTTGATATTTATTCACTCAGCAAGAATACTGTCTGGCACGAGCTCTCTCACGCCATTGACAGGCGGCTTGCGTGGGACGCAACGTACCGCGATGAGGCACTGTTTACCGAGGAGGGATGGTCTGCCCTTAACCCTGATGGTTTTACCTATACCGGGGAATACGGTTCGCTGGGCACCAACATTCAGCCGGAATGGTATTCCTATTTCATCGACGACTACTCCATGATCAACGCAACAGAGGACCGCGCGCGGATCTTTGAATACGCGGTTGAGGACAGCGGCACACTGTTCCGGGATGCACCGGGTCTTATAGCAAAGCTGCAATACTACAGCGATTGCATCCGCGATTGCTTTGATACGGCGCTATGGCCTGAGATAACTGCTTGGGAAGCGCCACTGCATTGATTTGATTTTTGGCATAACTGCCTTGTAAACAATTCTTCCCAATATCTCACGATAGCGAAAGCCCTACTGCATCTAATTATTTGTGGATGCCTTTCACAGAAGGGAATGGTCATATATGAACTCCAACACCATTACAAAATTCCACCTGTTCGGCAAGGTGGGAAAAATCGTTATGACAGTTTTATCCGTAATCGCAGCGCTTATAACAGTTAGCTGCTGCATTGCGACTGCTTTTGTAGCAACGCTCCCGAAGGATGCTCTGACGGTTCGTGTGGTCGAGCACGCTGAATTCCGCTTTAACAAAGCAAGCTTTGATACGCTGTGGAGCATCCTCGGCGGCAGCTTTAGCTATTCGGGAAAAGAGTTCCCGGAGTATATGCTTGAGGATAGCGAAAAGAAAGCCATCCCACCCGAAAATCAGGAGTTCCAAGCCGAACTGAAGATTTTCAACCAGTCATACGCCTCGGCGGAAATACACTCTGACGAAACCGCCAAAGTCATGGAGGCGGATACGTCCCCTGAGGAATATAACATAAAAGATTTGGTAACGGTATTTATTTTTCTGACGGTGTTTTCGGCATCTGCAACTGCTGCGCTTTGGATGCTGAGAAGGCTGTTCGCGGTGCTGACGAAGTGTGAATCGCCCTTTTGCTGTGAAGTTGTAAATAGAATGAGAAGCTTTGGTTTTTCTCTTCTTCTTGTTGCAGTGTTCGCCTCTATCGGTGAAACGATGCTGGAAAGCTTCTTGACTGCCGGAAAAAGCACAAATGTCAGTATTCAATGGGGCATTTTGATTGCTTTTGTTGTAACTATGGCCTTGGTGGCTGTTTTCAAGTATGGTGTTCAGTTGCAGAAAGAATCGGATGAGACCCTGTAAGGAGGCGGAGAGATGGGACACATCATTTTGCGGTTAGACCGTGTCATGGCTGACAGGAAAATGAGCCTGAATGAATTATCGGCAAGAGTTGGCGTTGCCAATGTGAATTTATCCAAGATGAAGAACGGCCATATCAGCGCCATCCGCTTTTCCACACTGGCGGCCATTTGTGATGTGCTCAATTGCCAACCGGGAGACATCTTGGAATACAGCCCTGAAGAAAAAATAACTAAATTCTAAAAAGCGAAAGGCCGCCAGACTCAAATGAGACTTGAAGATTTTTATCAGTTGAAAAAGAAATAAGTGATGCTATAATAAAAGTGGACACGGAAGGGTAGAAAAAAGTCTGTCCGTGGAGTATCATAAAGGCGAGTATTCTATGCCGCTTTCATGAACCTGGCTGGAAATACAGCACAGGAATTCAAAGCCAATATAATGAGCTTCGTCTTCAAAATAGAATGCTTGTTATAAATCCACTATAAGCGCCAAAAGCCAGACTATTGTTACCTTACGTTTTTAGTTTAGCGACTCCCTCTGTAATTCAACGAATACCCCAGTATTTCAACGATTACCCCAGTATTTCAACGATTACCTCAGCCGTTTAACGATTACAACGGCATGGAAGCCCGCAAACCCTCCAAAACGCACAAAGCCCCGCTGCAGAGCAATTCTGCAGCGGGGCTTGCTATATACGACAACAGCCGAAAAGCCTTATTTCAAGCGTTTTTCGGGCATAGAGAAATGCCACCGTAATTCTATCAAAATTACGGTGGCATTCTGGCGGAGTGAGAGAGATTTGAACTCTCGCGCGCTTTTTACACGCCTACTCCCTTAGCAGGGGAGCCCCTTCGGCCTCTTGGGTATCACTCCGAATGCAAGCTCTATGTGAGAGAAATGTGGCGGAGAGAGTGGGATTCGAACCCACGGCGCATTGCTGCGTCACCGGTTTTCAAGACCGGCTCCTTAAACCGCTCGGACATCTCTCCGAATGTAGCTTGATGATTCTAACACGCGGAGGTGGATTTGTCAACTCCTAACACGCAAAAATGACCGCGATTTCGGAGAATTTTCTCTTTCGCTCCGGAGCAGGAGCGAGCCGAAGAGGAGAACGGGCCAAAGACCGACGTGGAGAACGCAGGTGAGATAGACCGCGCCCACGCCGAGCGCGAGCAGACTGACCGTGCAGACGATGCGTTCGGTGCGCACCGCAGCGGGCGCGGGCAGCGCCAGCGCGCAGACGGCGCGCAGGACGCGTCCGCCGTCCAGAGGGTAGAAGGGGAGAAGGTTATACAGCAGCAGCGCCGCGTTGACAAGCGCGTGCACCGGTCGGCTGCGCAGCGTCAGCAGGAGCAGCAGGAGATTTGCGGCGGGGCCTGCGGCGGCGGCAAGAATTTCCCTGCCGTAGGGCAGCGGCGCGGTGATCAGCTGCGCGCCGCCAAGGCTCAGACGCAGCTTATGTATCGGCGCGCGCATCATGCGGAGGGTCAACAGGTGCGCCGCCTCGTGGACGCCGGCGGCGAGCAGGAAGGGGAAAAAGCAGCCGGAGGGGTCGAGATAACACATCAGGCACAGAAAGGCGACAAAGCCGCCCGTGCATTCAATCCGGCGCATCCTGATACGCCTCCCGAAATGCCAGTACCGCGCCCTGAATGCCTTCGCCGTGGCGCAGAGAGTCGTAGACCTCGTGCATCGCCGTTTGCAGACGGCCGTCGCCCAGCCCGATCCACTGCTCCACCGTCTTGGCGGGCTTCGGAAAGGCAGCGCGCAGACCCAGCAGCAGCGCGACGACCAGCGCGCAGGTCAGAAAACAGGCCGCGATCTTTCGAATAAGTCGAAATACCATAGTGATCCCTCCGACGGTATTGTATGGCATTTTTCCCGTTTTTATACATAAACGGCTGCCGCAGAAATGCGGCAGCCGATTTTTATATCAGCGGAGGGTCGCGCCGAGCTTTGCTTCGAGCGCGGCAAGCACCGCGCTGACCTCGGCGTCGGAATCGGCGTCGGTCAGCGTGCGGTCGTCCGCGCGCAGCGTCAGGGAGAAGGCGACGCTCTTCTTGCCGGCCGCGATGCCCTTGCCGCGATAGATGTCGAACAGGCGGACATCGCGCAGGAGCTTCCCGCCCGCCTGAGCGATGCAGTCGGACAGGGCGGCAACCGTGATCGCCTCGTCGCACACGACGGCGATGTCGCGCGTCACGGCGGGGTATTTCGGCAGCGGCGTGTAGACCGCCGGAGGCGCTTGCAGCGTGCAGAGCGCCGAAAAGTTCAGCTCCGCCGCGTAGATCTCGGCGTCAATGCCGTAGTTGGCTGCGACGAGCGGATGGATCTGGCCGAAAATGCCGACATCCTGCCCCGCAATGGTAACGCGCGCGCAGCGCCCGGGATGGTAAGACGGGTCGTCCGTCACGGCGCTGTAGGAGGCGGGCAGGAGGTTCATGCCGCGCAGGATCGTCTCGATCTCGCCCTTGAGCGTGAAGAAATCCTCGCCCTCGCCGTAGGTGCCGAGCACAAGGTGCTTCGGCTCGTCGGGCAGGGTCGCCTGCGTCTTGTGATAGACCTTCGCCATTTCATAGAGCTTGCAGGCGGCGTTGTGATAGGCGTTGTTGCGCGCAAGAATGGCAAGCATGGACGGAAGGGCGATCGTGCGCATGATGGAGGCGTCTTCGCCCAGCGGGTTCTGGATGCGCAGCGCGTCGCGCAGCGGGCTGTCCGCCGGCAGGCGGATCTGGTCGAAGACGGAAGGGGAGACGAAGGAATAGGTCAGGATCTCGCTGTAGCCGAGGCTGCGGCAGAGCGCGCCCGTGCGGTTTTCCAGCACCATGGTGCCGGTGTAGCCGCCCTCGACGGCTACGCCCTTGAAGGCGGTCGTCGGAATCTCGTTATAGCCGAACAGGCGGCCGACCTCTTCGGCAATATCCGCCGTCTGCACAAGATCGGGACGCCACGACGGCACGTGGATGGTTCTGCCGTCCACGTCGATCTCCAGCCGCTTGAGGTAGGCGACCATATCCGCCTCGGAGATGTCCGTGCCGAGCAGGGCGTTGATGCGCTCCGGCTCCAGCGTCAGGTCGCGCGGCTGCGGGATCTCGTTGAGGATGTCGATCACGCCGTCCATGACCTCGCCCGCACCCAGCAGCTCCACCAGCTCGCAGGCGCGATTGACGGCGGGCAGGGTCAGCAGCGGGTCGATGTTCTTTTCAAACTTGCCTGACGCCTCGGTGCGCATACCGAGCGCAAGCGCGGTCTGGCGGATGGAGGTGCCGCTGAAGTTTGCCGACTCGAAGACGACGTCCACGGTGTCCGGAACGATCTCGCTGTTCTCGCCGCCCATGATGCCCGCAAGACCGATGGGCTTTTCGCCGTCGGCGATGACGAGCATACCGGCCGTCAGCTTGCGCGGCGTGCCGTCGAGCGTGGTCAGGGCCTCGCCCTCGACGCTGCGGCGCACGGTGATCTTGCCGGAGCCGACATAGCGGTAGTCGAAGGCGTGCATGGGCTGACCGTATTCGAGCATGACATAGTTCGTGATGTCCACGATATTGTTGATCGGCCGCACGCCGTTTGCGCGCAGGCGCTGGCGCAGCCACTTCGGCGACGGCGCGATCTTGACGTTGCGCACCATGCGCGCCGTATAGCGGCGGCACAGATCGGTGTCCGGCACCTCGACGTCCAGCAGCGCGTTCAGGTCGCCCTGCGCACCCGCGCGCACGACCGGCTCGTGGTGCTTCATCGGGCGGTCGAAGGCTGCGGCGGCCTCGCGCGCAAGGCCGAGAATGTCCTCACACGTGACGGCGTCGTAGCGCGCGAGCACCTCGTCCGCCGAGAGCACCCGGCCGAGGTAGAGCTCGGAGTAGCCGAGCTTATTCATGCGCGCGGCGGTGGATTCCTCCGCCATGAGCACGCTCGCATGCACCTGTTCGCGCGCGCGGTCAAGCTCCGACTGCGTGACGCCGTCGGTGCGGAAGCGGTCGAGCTCGTCGCGGATGAGCGCGAGGGCGCGCTGCTCCGTCTCGCGGCCGACGGCAGCGGAGACGGCAAACATACCGCAGTCGAGAAAGCCCGCCGTGTAGCTGTACACGGCGTAGCAGAGGCCGTTTTTCTCGCGCACGGTCTGAAACAGGCGCGAGGACATATTGCCGCCGAGAATGGACGAGAGCAGCGCCATGGTAAAGCGCGCCTCCGACCCCGTCGGCAGGCCGGGAAAGCCGATGCTGATCTGGTTTTGCTCGATGGCCTTGCGCTTGAGCGTGAAGGCCGGGGTGTAGCTGCCGCGGCGCATCGTGAGATCCGGCCGCGCGGGCAGCCACGAAAAGTGCGCCGCCAGATGCGCAAGGTTCTCTTCCGTGAAGCTGCCGGACACGGCCACGACGATGCGCGGCGCGATATAGTGCGCAAGCTGAAACGCGCGCAGCCGCGCCCCCGTCAGCCGCTCGATCGTGGCCGGACGGCCGAGCACCGGGCGCCCGAGCGTGCCGGGAAAGGCCGCGCCGATGAGCCGCTCCGTGACCAGATCCTCCGGCGTGTCGGCATACATGTCCATCTCA
>USIH01000022.1 GCA_900554705.1 uncultured Eubacteriales bacterium | reverse complement strand
GAGGCGGTCAACGCGCCGGCAGCCGCGCGCCTGACGGTCACGACACCGCCGGTCAAGGGCTACCTGTCCGAGCTGTGCTTCTCCGCTGCGTCCTCCGCCGACGCGGAGGTCTACGTGCTTTCGCCCTCCTGCGACGAGGAGACCTTCGAATATACGCTTCTGGTGCCAGACAGCGCGCGCGGCGCGTATCTCCGTGCGGCGCTCTCCGCGTACGCGCCTGCGGGCGCGCAGGTCACCGCCGCGTGGATCGGAACGGACGGGCAGAGCAAGCGCCTCACCGTTCCGGACGGGCAGGCAGACGGCCTGTGGATGGACGCCTTCCTTGATGCGGGAGGCGCGGGCAATCGGGTGACGCTCGAGGTCGGTACCGGCAGCGATATGCAGACCTATACGGTCGACGTGGTGCGGACGGAGCCGACGCTTGCAAGCCTTACGGGCATTGCCCTGAACGAGACGTTTGCGCCTACGACCTTTGCCTACACCGCGACGACGACGGAAGACAGCGTTACCCTGTGCGCGGCGGCCGGAGACGAGAGCTATACCGTGACCTATAACGGATCGGGCGACGGCACGGTTGCCCTTGCGGACGGGGAGAACGTCATTGAGATTCGAGTCGTCAACGCGGACGGCTATGCGAGCGTCTATACGCTCACCATATATAAGATCCCCGAGCTGGCGATCCGTTTTGATGTGACGCCGGAGGACGCCGTGGTGCAGGTTTTTGACCCGCTCGGCAAGCGCCTCTGGGAGAGCGACGGGACCTATGTCCTCCTTGCGCAGAGCGGCTACCGCTACATCGTCACGCGCGCGGGCTATATCGGCCGGAAAAACGAATTTACGCCGACGCAGTCCGGCACGATCGAGATCACGCTGGAAAAGGCGCCCGAAAACACGTCCGTCGACACGACGATCCGTGCGCAGTGGGCGGCTTTCCGTGGGGACAATGCGCTCGGCATGACCGACGCGCCCACCCCATACGCACCGGAAGACGCGGAGCCTCTCTGGGCAGTCCGGTACGGGCAGGAAGACGCGTCCGGTGCGCCTATTTTGGTCGACGGTGACGTTGTGATCTGCGACGGCACGACGCTCCTGCGGCTCGACCGCGACACCGGAGCGATCAGGGTCGAGGGTACCATGGCGGGGGTTTCCGCCGCCGCGCCCACCTATGCGGACGGGATGCTCTTTGTCTGCCTGACCGGCGGCAGGATCCAAGCCTTCAATGCGGCGACGCTTCAGTCGCTCTGGCTCTATGAAGACCCGCTGGGCGGACGACCGAGCGGCTCTGCCACCTGTCGGGACGGTTATCTCTATGCCGGTTTCCAAAACGATGCGGGGCAGGACGGCAGCTTCGTCTGCCTGAGCGCTGCCGACGAAGACCCGACGCGGGAGGAGGAAGAAAAACTTGCCTCGTGGAGGTACACCGAAGCAAGCGGCTTCGGCGCGGCGGCCTACGTGGGTGAGTCCTACGTCGTCGGGACGACCGCGGACACGGACGGCGCGCGCCTGCTGGTCTTTGACCGCAGAGACGGACGGCTTGCCGATGTGCATGACGGCATTCGCGGCGATGTCCGCTCCGCCATTTCCTACGATCCCTCGTCTGACCGTGTGTTCTTCACGTCCGTGGGCGGCGTTCTGTATAACGCAAAGATCGACCAAAACACCGGTGCGATCACCGATTTTCGTCAAGCGATCCTGAAAGACGCAAAGGACGAAACGTATGCCGCGTCCGCTGCCGCGCCGTCGGTCTGTAACGGCCGTGTCTATGTCGGCGTTTCCGGCAAGACCCGGTCGGAGGGCTGCGGGATCGCGGTGTTCGACCTGCTGGAAGACGGCGCTATGGAAAGCGCCTACGTATACGGCATCGCGGGCGACTCACAGACCTCCGTGATGCTCACGACGGCCTATGCCGCCGAGGAAGGTCATGTTTATGTTTATCTGCCCAACGGTGCGGCGGGCGGCGTTGCCGTCCTGAAGGATCGAAAGGGACAAACCGCGCCGCTGACCGCAACGGGCGCGGACTACGGCGAGGTCTTCGCACCTGCCGCGCCGCTGGCGGCGAGTGGCAGCCGTGCCGCGATCGCCGACGAGTACGGCACGATCTATCTTGCAAACAACTCCGGCTACCGGATGGCGATCACCTCGAAGATCGAGGCGCTTGAGATCACGCAGATGCCCGCAGGCTATGAAAAGGATGCGGACGGCACATGGCGCGCGGAGGGGCTGACGGTCGTCGCCCGACTGAAAAACGGCCTGAAGCGAGACGTTACGGACAATGTCGTCCTCACCGAGACGGAGGAGGGACTGGTGCTCTCCTACACCTATGGTTTTGACGGCGAAAGCTACAGCAGCAAGACGCTGCGCATCGCGCTGTGCACCCTGTGCGAGGCGGAAGGACACGATTATACCGTCAGCACCGTTCCCGCAAGCTGCGAAGAGGACGGTTACACGGAGCATTTTTGCAGACGGTGCGGCTACCATTACCGCGACCGGATCGTCCCGGCCGCCGGCCACGACTACGTTGCGACCGTTACCGCGCCGACGCACGTGGAGCAGGGTTACACCACCCACGTCTGCAAAAATTGCGGACAGACCTATGTCGACTCTTACACGCAGGCGCTCGGCCATCATTACGAGAGCAAAGTGACCGTAGCACCGACCTGCACGCGGGAGGGCGTCATGACCTTTGCCTGCGACTGCGGCGCGAGCTACACGCAGAGCATCCCCATGACGGCGCACGCATACGAGGTGACCGTCACTGCGCCGACCTGCACGCAGCAGGGAAGCACGACCTATGTCTGCAAGCACTGCGGCGACCGGACGGTCGGCGACACGGTCGCGCCGCTCGGCCACGACGGCAGGCTCCAAAATGTGCGCGAGGCCACCTGCATGGCAGAGGGCTACACAGGCGACCTCGTCTGCACGCGCTGTGCGCAGGTGCTGTCGCGCGGACAGATCATTGCCGTGACCTATGACAACTGCCCGACGCTTGCCTTCCGCGACCTGCGTGTTGCCGCGTGGTACCACGTGTCGACCGATGAGATGCTGCGGCGCGGCTATATGCGCGGGACGGCCAGCGACCTGTTCTCGCCGGACGCGTCGCTGACGCGCGGCCAGCTTGTCACGATCCTCTACCGTGTAAGCGGCAGCCCCGCCGTGAGCGCCGCCTGCCCGTTTACGGACGTTCCGCAGGGCAGCTATTATCGCGATGCCATTGTCTGGGCGTATGAAAACGGGATCGCCAACGGCACGGCGCGCGACCGGTTCGATCCGGAGGCCTTCGTGACCAGAGAGCAGGCAGTCACATTCTTTGCCCGCTACGCGCGCCATCGCGGCGCGGACATCTCGCAGGGCGCGGCGCTGGGCACGTTTTATGACGCACAGAGCGTCTCGGCCTATGCCGCGCAGGCAATGGCGTGGGCGGTGAAAAACGGCATCGTCGGTGGTGTCGGAGGAAACCGCTTGGATCCGCAGGGTACAGCGACACGTGTGCAGGCTGCTGCGCTGATGCAGCGTCTGTGCGACCTGCTCGCTTCCTGATAAATCGCAAACAGCGCGCTCGCGGGTGCCGCCGCAAACGCGCTACCTCCTGAAAACGGGGCTGCCTCGGTGAGGCAGCCCCATTCTTTTATTCTTCTTCCAGATGATTGTCGTGCAGCCGACAGACGCGGTCGCACAGGGATAGCGCACTCGGACGGTGCGTGGCGAGGATGCAGGTCTTGTTCGGCAGGGCGGCGAGGTTTTTAAGCACCCGTTCCTCCGTCTGCCGATCCAGCGCCGAGGTGATCTCGTCAAACAGCAGGATCGGCGCGTCGGCCAGAACGGCGCGCGCAATGGCCAGCCGCTGGTTTTGCCCGACGGAGAGCGTGCCGCCGCGTTCGCTCAGCGGCGTCTGAAGCCCTTGCGGCAGCGCAAGGACAAATTCCTCCGCGCAGGCCACGCGCAGCGCGGCAAGCAGCTCCTCCTGCGTTGCCTGCGGGCGAACCAGACGGAGCATATCCTCCACCGTGCCGGAGAAGATCACATTGTCCTGCGGCACATAGGAGAAAAGGCAGCGCGTGGCGGGGGAGAGCGCGAGGCGGCGCGTGCCGTCCGTGACCTCTGCCGTGCCGCCCGTTGGGGTCAGAAGTCCCAGCAGCAGGCGGAAAAGCGTCGTCTTGCCGGAACCGGAGGCGCCGACGAGGGCAATCGTCTCGCCCGCCGCGACGGAAAGGGAGACGTCCTTGAGCACGGGCGCGTCCTTCCGGTAGGAAAAGCAGAGACCGGACAGGTGCAGCGACAGCGCAGCGGGACGGAGCGCCTGCGCCGCCTGCGTGTCGCGCAGATCCTCGCGCGGCAGGGAGAGCACGGCCATGACGCGGCCTGCGGCCGTGGTGCATTCCACGGCGGAGGGAACGAGCTTGATCAGCGCCGTCATCGCCGCCGAGAGATAGGAGGCAAGCTGGATAAACAGCACCATCGTGCCGAAGTCGATCTTCCCCAGCCAGAGGCGGTAAGCGCCCCAGCCGAGGCAGAGATAACCGGCCAGCATACTGCAAAAGGAGAGAAACGCGGAATTGAGCACGGAAAAACGGTTGAATGCGACGGAAACGTCGTAATATTCCGCCTGCACGCGATCCAGCCGTGCACGGAAGACGTCCGAAAGCTGGAAGGCCTTGATCGACTGAACGTTTTGCAGCGCCTCCTCGTGGAACGAGACGAGTCGGCTTCCGGCCTCCCGCGTTTCACGGCTCATGGCGCGCATTTTCTTCACATACGGCTTTGCCACCAACAGCGTCAGCGGCGCGCTGAGCAGCGCGAAGAGCGCCATGGTCGGGTCGTTGATCAGAATGACGACAAGGGAGGCCAAAAACTGCGTAGCCTTGATGATCAGCGTCGGCAGCCAGCCGAGCACGCTCGCGGCGACGGTGGAGGCGTCGTTCTGGATGCGCGAGAGCAGGTCGCCGGAGTGAAACGGCTGGAGCGCCTGCCACTGCGTGTCGAGCAGGACGCCGAAGACCTCGGCGCGCATTTCGTTCGCGATGCGCAGATTGACCTTTGCGCTGAAGCGGCTGGTAAGGGCGCTGAGCAGGATGTTCACCGTGGAGACGGAGACGACCGTCGCGCCGAGCGCGAAGATGCGCCTGCCGCTCGCAGCAGAAACGATGGTGTTGATCAGCTCTTTGGAGAGCAGCGCAAGAACGATGCCCAGCAGCGTCGAGGCAAGCCCCAGCAGCAGATACAGCGCGATCGCCTTCCGGTAGGCGCGGGTATGCCGGTAGATCCAAGCCGTTTCCGACACGATGTCGCGCAGCATACCCTTTCGAAAACGGTGCTTCAATTTGTCTAACACGCCGCGCCCCCTCATTCGTCGGTCGTTTCAGCTTCCTCGACACTGCGATCCTGCTTGTTTCGGTAGCTGTGGTAGCCGCTGTAAGCGCCGTAGGCGTACTTTGAACCGTAACCGTACTTAGAGCTGTAGCCGTAGCGCGTGGTGCCTGCCTGCGTCTGGTTCAGGACGCAGCCGATGATGGGGCAGTCGCCGTCGGAGAAGGTCTGAATGGAGTTGACGATCTGCGCGGTATTCGCAAGATCCTGACGCACGACATACAGCGCGCAGTCGGCGACCTTTGCAAGCACCGAGGCGTCGGAGAGGATGCCGGCGGGCGGTGTGTCGATGATGATATAGTCCAGCTTGCCGCGCAGGAAATCGAACAGCTGTCCCATGCGCGGGTTGTCCAGCAGCGGCTGCGGGCGCTCTACGGTGGTGCCGCCGGAGAGCAGAAGCAGCGAGGAATCCGGCGCATTGAGCAGACGCGGATTTTTCACCTTGCCCTTTAGAATATCGCCCAACCCGTCCGATTCTTCGGTGATCCCGAATACGCCCTTGAGCGACTGCTTGCGCAGGTCGCCGTCGATGAGCAGGACGCGGCACTTCTCCTCCGCAAGCGCGAGGGCGAGGTTGGCCGCGACGGTGGTCTTGCCCTCGTTGGGCAGGGTGCTCGTGACAAGGAGCACGCGACAGCCCTCGCCGGTCAGCATATTTTGCAGCTTGACGCGCAGGGAGCGGAGCGATTCACGGAAGGAGGGGTCGATGCGCGGGTTTTGAATGGTCAGCGACAGTGCGCTTTTGTTCGAGTGCTTCTTGAAGCGGACGGCGGGAATGTAGGCAAGGCACTTGAGGTTGATGAGCTTGCGCAGATCCTCCGAGGAGTGCACGGTCTTCCGCGTCAGCGAGAGCAGGAAGCAGCAGCCGACGCCGAGCAGCAGCACGATCAGCGCCGTTTTTGCGCCGGAGCGCAGCGCCTGATTGGAGTTATACGGTTCGGTGGGCAGCTCGGGCGAGTCGATCACCGTGACGCGGATGTTCCCCACGATGTCGCTTGCGGCGATCGGGAAGACCTCCATGACGGCACACAGCGTGTCATAGGCAAGCTGCGGGTCGGCGCTGTTGGCGTAGAGATAGAACAGCGCGGAGTCGGCCACGGCGGAGGCGCGGTAAGCGGCCGGAGAGCGGCCGCCCAGCGTGGCACGAAGGCGAAGCATCGCGTCTTCCGAGGACATGATGTAGGAAAAAGAGGCGTTGAGCTGCTTGACGGCGGCCGTGTCGTAGTAGGAGCTGTAGCTGCTAAAATCCGTCGAGGCGTTGTAGCTTGCCTGAATGTGCATCACGGTGGTCGCCTGATAGAGCGGCACATAGCTGCGGGTCGTGCGCAGATAGCGCACACCGCCGCAGGTGAGCGCGACGATCAGGACGATCCAGATCAGGCGCAGCAGCGTGCGCAGGAAGTTATGCAGGATGACCGGAAAGTTCACCTCAGAGGAAGCGCTCGTTGCCTGTTCGCTTTTTTCACTCATCGCCGTGTTCCCCCTTCCCGCTCTTTTTTCCATAACCGTAGCCATATCCGTACCCATACCCATAGCCGTATCCATAGCCCTTGCTGTAGCCGCCCAGACGGACGGAGCGGATGGTGTGCACGTTGTTGAGCACAAAGCCGAGGCACTTGCTCTTGGCTTCGGTGAGGGTGTCGAGGGCGTCGTTGACGGCGGTGGCGGAGGCCAGATCCTGCCGCACGACCAGAAGCGACGCGTCGGCGATGGAGGCCAGCAGATCGGCGTCGGCAAAGAAGGCCAGCGGCGGCGTGTCGATGATAACATAGCCGAAGCGCTCCCGCAGCCGAGCGATCAGCGCTTGGAAGGTCGCAGAGGGCAGCTGATCCACCGACTTTCGGCGTATGGGATCGGAGAAGAGCGTGTAAAGTCCGTCGCTCTCGCGGTAGGCGACGGCGGCGTCCGGATCGCCGCCCTCCAAAAGCGCTGCGGAGAGGTTCTGCTGCGGCGTGAGCTTCTGCTCAAAGATCAGCGCCTGCGCGGGCTTGCGCAGATCGAGGTCGAGCAGCAGCACCCGCTTGTGCTTCTGCGCAAGCGAGAGAGCGAGGTTGGCCGCAACGGTGGACTTGCCCTCGTTTTCCGTGCAGCTCGTGATCAAAAAGACCTTGCTGCCGTGCTTCTCCTTCTCGCGCTCCAGCAGCACGCGAAGCTGATGGATCGTCTCGGTGTAGTAAAAGCTGCACGTCGGGTCGGTGATGAGCAGCGACTTTTTTCGGTTGGAAAGCAGCGCCTTGAGTGTGCGGTTCTTGCGCTCGTAATAGATCGTGGAGAGCAGCTTGCCGTCCACCTGCTGTTTTGCGCCAGCGGGAGTCTGGATCGTGTCGGAAGCGATGCATAAGTAGACAAGCAGAATAATCATGACCAACGCGCCCAGCGGGGCGGCGAACTGCGACGCCTGCTTGCTTACGAGGAAGCCGCTCGCGGAGGAAGGAATGCTCGGAGGATTGGAAATGCTGATGATGGAATTGCGCTCGATAAACTCGGCATACGCCGGATAGGTGTCGATCACGGACAGAGCGGCCTTGTAGGCCAGCTCCGGCGAGGCGGCGGACACCCGCATCCGCAGAATGTTCGTATTCTCCGGCACGGAGACGGAGATCGTGGCGGGAAAGGCGCTCAGCCCCATGCGCTGGGCGGCGGCCTTTTTGACCAGCGAGCCGCGCATCAGCGTTGCGAACTGCTCGGAGACCGTGTCCGTCACCGCGATGTTGCCCATGGCGGAGGCGGTCGCGGAGCGCGAGGTTACGTAAAATGTCGTGGTGCTCGTATACGTCGGTGTGACGAACACGTTCTGCATCAGGAACAGACCCATCACGAAGATCATGGCGGACATGACGACCAGCCAGATGTGCCGCAGCACAAAGCGCACGACGCAGTACGGCTCGATCTGCCCGATCTGAAAGCGTTTTTTCATAGCCCCTCCTATTCTACCACAACGGTCAGAACGACCGAGCCGACCAGACCCTCCGCGTTGGTGTAGGAGAAGGTCACTTCGTTGCAGCCGCGCGTGGACGTGTCGATCGTGCCGTCGATGGTCACGTCATTGAAATCCACGCTCTCTCCGTAGGCGGAGGTGCGGGCGATGGTGAGATAGTTGCGGAAGTCCGCCGGCTCGACGTTCTCACCGGCGGAGACATAGGCGATGTAATTTTGCAGATAGAGCACGGGCTGGCGGCTCGACACATTCTGGATGCGCACCGTCAGCGAGATCGTCGAGGTGTCGCCCAGCGCGTTTGTCACCTGCAGGGTGACGGGATACTGTCCCTCAAGGTAGTTGATGATCGCGCCGCTGGTCAGGCGAATTTTGGAGGAGATGTCCTCCGGCTGATCCAGCGCGCCGGAGTCGGCGGTCAGGCGATCCATAAAGTCCACCGTGCTGCCCGTGGGATAGATGAGCGGCTGCGACAGGGAGAAATGCGGCTTGCGGTAGTTGAGGTACTCGATGCGCCTGCTGAACACGCAGTAGTTGGAGGAGGAGTCGAAGACCACATAGTTGACGTTCGCGCTGTTCGAGCCGTAAAGGTTCGTGACGCTGCGCACGATGATGCGGTCGGTGATGTCCCCGTCGCGGTTGTCCGTCGCGGTCAGACCGGCGCAAAGCGCGCGGTCGCTGGCCGAGACGTTCACCTGCAGCACCGGCACGGAGCAGTGGATCTCCGGCGCAACATGGTCGTTGTTCAGCCGGTCATAACAGTAGTAAGCGCCAAATAGAATGGTCGTGAGCACAAAGACGATGCTCACCGTGATTTTCAAAGCTCTCATTTTCTAAAATCCTCTGTGTTGTACGGCCCGCAGCGGCGTTACCGGCCGGTCGTGAATGATGCGATAGGGGTTGCCGTCCAGAAGCAGGGCGACGGCCTCGGGGGAGCAAAGTTCCCGCAGCACGGGAAGCAGCGAGACAAAGCCCGTCGGGCGGTAGCGCGGATCGTGCGCGTCGGTGGCGACCACATGGACAAGTCCGCGCCGCAGCAGCGCGCGGGAGGCATACTGCGCGCCGTCGCCCAAGCGTCCCAAGAGGCTGCCCTTGTTGAGCTGGATGACATAGCCCTTCTCCACCCACTGCGCCGCGAGCGAGAGATCGTCCTGCACGGCGGCGTAGCGCTCCGGATGCGCCACCACGGGCGTCAGACCGCTCTGCGCAACGCGCGCGAGCAGCAGGGAGATGTCCATGCCGTCGGCCTGAAAGGGAAACTCCGTCAGAAGGTAGCGCGAATGGTTCAGCGTGACCAGCCGCCGCTCCTCTAAAAGTGCGGAGAGGTTGGCCGGATGGACGAAGACCTCCGCGCCGGGAAGCACCCGCAGGGGAAGCCCGTGCTGGCGCAGCAGGGCGCGAAACAGGCCGAGCATTTCGTCATAGCGGCGCGAGCGGTAATTCGCGCAGTTCAGCCCGCGCATGCCGAACAGGTTGCAGTGCGGCGTGGCCACGATCGTGTCAACACCGCTGTGCAGCGCGTGCTGCGCCATGACGCAGGCCGTCTTCGCGTTTTGCGCGCCGTCGTCCACCCACGGGATGATATGGCAGTGCAGGTCGATCATCGCTACCTCCAAACCTCTCCGGCGTATACTCTTCAATAAAGTAACACATTTCGCCCCCCTTTGCAACAGGAAATTCCCGTCTGGGGCGCAAAAGAGACCCGCACGCGGCGGCGGCGCAGCGTGTGCGGGAGAATGCGTAAATTATGTCAACTTTTTACGAAGTTTTGTGTGAGAAGCACCGGATTGCTGGAAAAATAAACCGATTTTTTGACCCGCTGAATGTAAAAAATGCTTGAATTTCGGCATGACATGTGCTACAATGAGATTTGTATAAGCACAACTGTCTTTTGACGCGGGCATCTGCCGCATAGCGGCGCGGTTTTCGCATTGCGCCGAAGCGTTGCGGCTTTCCACTTGGCACGATAAACATGAAGGAGGAAAATGTTTATGAGATTGACAAAACGGCTTTTGGCAGTGCTGCTGATGGTCTGCATGGTGTTCTCCATGCTCCCCGCGGCGGTATTGACGGCAAGCGCAGCGGATGTTTCTTCAGCAGCGCCTGCGGATGGGCAGCAGTACATTGTTGCATACTATGATGGAACAAACTACTATGCGCTTCCGCACGTTACGAACGCCACCACTTATTCTGGAACGGCTGTAACGCTCAATGCTGCCAATAAGGTTTCTACTGCGGATGCGGCAGACCTTGCTTGGACATTGGTTGCGGGTACGACTGCCGGTCAGTACTACCTGACTTACACCCAAGGTTCTTCTACGTACTATCTGTACAAGAACGGAACGGGAAAGACCAATTACAACATCAAAGGCTCGACTTCTGATAAAAACTATTGGACGTTTACTGCTTCCGAAACGGGGTATACTGTCCAAGCGGTTGGCAGAGGAACCAACAATACATATTTGGCTTACAATTCAAGCAAATGGAAAGTATATGGTTCTGCACAGACACTGACGCTCCTCGAAATTGGTGATGCTTCTTCGTCTACCTACACCGTCACCGCTTCGGCTTCTCCCGCAGCGGGCGGCACTGTGACCGTCAGCGGCAACACCATCACCGCCGTGCCGAACGAGGGATACCGTGTCACTGGCACCTTCGTTGCGGACAACGGCATCGCAGTGGAATATAACGGTGACAATACGTTCACATTCACTGCGACAGCAGACGGTGAGGTCTTGATCGAGTTTGCGCTGAAGACTACGGCGGTACTGACCTATTCCGAGAACGGCGCGGCGACCCATGAGGGGATCGCCTACGTCGGCGACAGCGTAACGCTGCTTGCGCCGCAGAACGCCGCGCCCGCAGGTTACACCTTCATGGGCTGGCTGCCCACGACCTACGCCACCAACAACACCGCACCGACGGGGCTGCTTCGGGCGGGGGATTCCTATACCCTTCCGACGGAGTACTGCACCCTCTACGCAGTTTATGCAAAGGCAGGCGAGGGCGGCGGCAGCGGCGGCTGGACGGAGACGGCGCTGAACGCCATTGCAGACGGCACGCGTCTTGTGATTGTCAGCAGCAAGGAATCCTCCCGGTATGCGCTGTCTAATGACAAGGGCACGAGCAGTGCACCTTCCGCCGTCTCCGTGACGGCCTCCGGCACGAGTTTGGCTTCCGATCCGGCCGATACGATCATCTGGACGCTGGAAAAGGGTGACGACGGCTATCGCTTCAAGAGCGGGACGAACTATCTGTACTGCAACAACACGAACAACGGCGTCAGGGTCGGTACAAACACGAACAACGTTTTTACCGTTGACACAAGCGGATATCTAAAAAACAAGGCGACGTCCCGCTTCATCGGGGTTTACAACAACAGCGACTGGCGCTGCTATACGAGCACGACCACAAATATTGGTGGACAGACCTTTATCTACTACGCGGAGCAGGCCGGAACCTCCTACACCGGCTATACCACCAATGTAGATTCCTCCGTCACCTACACGCTCGACAGCATTGCCATCACGACACCGGCGACGAAGACGGAATTCTCTCTCGGCGAAACGTTCAGCTACGACGGCATGGTCGTCACCGCGACCTACGCGGGCAGCAACGGCAGCACCACGCAGAATGTCGTCACGCCCACGAGCGTTTCCGCGCCGGACATGACCACGGCGGGCACCAAGACCGTTACCGTCTCCTATACCGAGAACGGTGTGACCAAGACGACGACCTATCAGATCACCGTTAAGGCGACCTACACCCTGACCTACAATGCCAACACCACGGACGAAGTGACCAATATGCCCGCAGACGTCACCGGTCTTGTCGAGGGAACAGTCTATACCCTCTCTACCGATGCACCCGTCCGCAAGGGCTATGACTTCTACGGCTGGGCTGCTTCCGCAGACTCCGACGTGGAGATCAAGACCGTCACGATGGACGGCAACAAGACCGTCTACGCCATCTGGCTGGAAAAGACGCAGTACACCGTCTCTTACTATGCCAAGGACGGCGACGCTCCCGTTTTAACGAAGACCTACTACGACGGCGACACGATCTCCGCGGCGGACGTTCCCACGATCGACGCGCCTGACGGCTTCGCCTTCAAGGGCTGGTATGGCACCACCTACGGCGGCGCCACCGCGCCCGCCTACATCACTCCTGCAGGCACGACCGTGAAAGGCAACCTGACCTTCCGCGCGGTCTACGCCGAGCTGGGCGAGGGCGGCGACACCTTTACCCTTGCAAGAACCTATAGCGGCACGACCTACTATGCGGGCGCACGCTCCGGCAACAACTCCTATCTGTCCGCCCCGACCTCACAGGCGGATGCCGCAAGCTTCCGCATGGAGAGCACAGGCACCGCCGGAAAGTACTACATCTACGATGTGACAGACGGTCTCTACCTCGGCTGGAGCAGCGGCACGAGCCTTGCGTTCTCCGCAAACCTTCCGACGGATACCACCAAGTATATTTGGACCTACGATGCGGAGAAGGGTACCTTTAAGAACGATGCAAGCGGAACCAGATATCTGACCCTCAACACGAGCCTAAAGGATCGCTTCTCCACTTATGCAGACAGCGGAACGCAGACCGTCACCGGCGGCACCGTCACCGGCTACACCACGAATCCCGTTGTGGCGAACAGCCACACCGTTACGTGGTATAATGCGGACGGCAGCACGTTCAAGACCACATCCGTCAAGGAAGGCGCCGCGATCAACGCGCCGAGCGACAGCCCCGTCAAGGCCGACGAGGGCGAGACCTACTACACCTTCGCAGGCTGGGCGAAGACCGAAAATGCGACTGCCCCGCTGACCGATCTCGGTACGATGGGCACGTCCGACATGGCCTTCTATCCCGTCTTCACCGCCGCGCAGTACACCTTCACCGCCGCGATCAGCGGCTCCGATACCCTCCGCGTCGGTAAGACCAAGAACCTGACGGCGACGCTGACCGCGACCCCCGCGAAGGACGTCAGCGGCTACACGGCCGAGTGGCAGTCCGATGCTCCGAATACCGTGAGCGTAGACAATACCGGCAAGCTCACCGGCATGGGGCTGGGCAGTGCGATGATCACCGTCACCTTCAAGAACGCCGACGGAACGGTCGTCGCGACCGCAACCAAGACCGTCACCGTCTCCGAGGCGATCGGCGGCTATACCCTGATGACGAAGGCGAACACGACCGACAACAACCCCAACTTCGACTGGTCGGGCGACTACATCATCGCGGGCAGAAAGAGCGGCTATGTTGTCGATATCAATGACTATCAGATTTTGACCCCGGCATGGGGGCAGACGATCGGCAGCAAGACTTACGACTTTGTCGTTGAGGACGGCAAAATCGGCAAGGCTCAGAACAACGCCTCCATCGCCACGCTCGACGCCTCCGGCTCCGGCACGCTCGCAACGGCCTACAGCTCCGGCGCAACGGCGAACGGCTCCGGCATCACGATGGAAAAGACCGGAGACAATGTGGTGAACGGAGAGGCCATCTTCGACCAGATCACGGGGATCGACGACGGCTTCGCCTTCACCATCGAGCAGGTTGACGACGTGAACCACTACTACACCATCCGCGTGAAGGGCACGAACTACTACCTTGCAAACAGCGTTACGACCGCGACGGGCAACAACGAGTTCGGCTATGTGCTCGATGCGTCGGCGGACGACACCAAGGCGCTCTGGACGATCAGCTGGCATACGGGCGTGAAAACCGTTGACGGTTATCAGGCGGATGTGGTAAACATCCAGAGCGTATACAGCTCGAACAGAAGCATCCTGTTTAACACGCTGGACTGGGGATCGCCGAGACCGGAGAATGCCCGCTTCCGTGTTTACGGCAGCGGCGCCTACGGCGATCATCTGAATGCCGGCTCTTACGGCTCCGGTACTTGCTATAACCTCTTCCTGTTCGGCAATCCCAACCCGTTCCGTGCGCAGATCTACTATGCAGGCGAGCAGATCACGATCTCCAACGCGGGCGAGATCCCGTACGGCAAGGAAACCGCGACTCTGACCAGCGCACTTGTACCGAACATTGACGACTATCCCAACTGGTCGCAGGTCGGCCAGCCGACGTGGAGCATCGTTGAGAAAAACAATGCCATGACCATCGACCCGAGCACTGGTGTGATCACGACCAACGGCTCGGCTTCCGGCACCTATGCGCTGGTGCAGGTCAGCTACGTCGTCCACGACGAACTGAACAACGTTGATCATACGGTCTCCACGCAGGCAAAGGTGATCGTCGGCGAACAGACCGCCACTTACCGCACCGTCATTTATGAGGTGCTCTCCGGCGCGGACACCGAGGTCCAGTACACGGTCTACAAGACCGACAGCTCCGCTGCGGCTGACTGCGTCCTTCCGCTCGAGGCCTATGTGGTCAACGAGCTGACGGATGACAACAGCAAGACCGGCAGCGTCGTCAAGGGCGGCACCGCCGCGTGGAGCGTCGTGAACAACACCGACACTTCCGAAGCAGTGAGCATCACGGCAGACGGCAAACTCGACTACTCCGCCGTCACGAAGGATTCCATCCTCACCGTGACCGTTACCGGCCTCACCGGCAACGGAGTCAGCGCGGGCAGCGCGACCTATAAGGTCTATGTCAAGCGCGTTTCCTACACCGCGCAGATCACCCACGACGGCGGCACGACCGGCGACTTTACCGTTCCGTTCGGCTCGAACAATGTCCCGCTCGATAAGCTGGTCAAAAACGGCGCGGGCGAGACGACCGGCTTCACCGTCAACGGCGACAAGCTCGTCTGGGCGACGAGCAATGCAGGCGCCGTGATCACGAAGAACGCTGACGGCACCGCGACGCTCGATGTCTCCGGCCTTGCCGCCGGAACGGTCATCACCGTCTATGTCTCTGGCATGACGGCGACCGACACGCAGAGCGGCGTGACGGCCAATGTGCCGCGCGCCACCGTCAAGATCACGGTCGGTGAGCAGTCGACGGATGTGGTCGCCAATAACGACACCGTCATCGTGGACTTCGACCGTCCCGTGACCTTCAACATCCTCGCAAACGACGTCTTTACAAACACCGCTGCGGCAAGCGTGGTTCTGAACGGTGCACAGGCCGACTTTACCGTGAACGGCGACATGACCGTCACCTTCACGCCCAACGGCATCCTCAGCGCTGCGGTCAGCTGCACCTACACCGTCACGGCGGCAAACGGCAAGACCGCTTCCGCGACCATCACCGTCAAGCCCGCCTCCGCCGTCTACTATGAAGACAGCAACTCCGCCTTTGGCTATGTTGACGGCAAGCACGGCGCATGGACGACGCTCGGCACGGAGTCCGTCACCGCGCAGACCTCCAGCCTCACGGCTGCCGACATCGTCGAATACGATACCAACTATGACGGCACCTACACGCAGTATTCCGCCGGCAGCACCCATAGGGTCACCGTGAGCAAGGCGGAGAGCAACCCCTCCGCGCAGGAAAGAAACCCCTATGTCGAGTTTGACTTCGCGGGCACCGGCTTCGACGTCGTTTCCGTGACCTCTGACAACACCGGCGCCTTCATGGTGCAGGTGACGAAGGACGGAAAGAGCGTCTACGCCAAGCTCATCTCCACCTATCGCGGCTATGAATACGTTGCGCAAGGCTTTGAGAGCGTGGCCTACATGGAGGCCGTCCGCTGCGATAAGGACGGCAACGTGAGCAGCACCGGCGCATATTCCAAGCTCACAATCGACGCCGAGGGCAATTTTGAGGTTTATTATGAACCGGAAGGCTTCTTCGTCAAAAACGGCGAGAGCTATGTGGCCGCGACGGAAGGCTCGACCGGCCCCTTCTACGTCAAGCGCGTGGAAACGCACCACTGGAGACCCGCCGGCGGCGAGTCCACGAACTACTACCAGATCCCTGTCCTCAAGGTAAGCGGTCTGGACTACGGTGTCTATCACGTCAAGATCACGGCGGCCTATTCCACCGCCTTTGACATCAAGGAAGACGGCGCGTACGACTTCTACTTCGACGCCGTCCGCATCCATGATCCGATCCCCAATGAGAGCGGCTATCAGTACATTTCCATCCGCGACGCCATCATCGAAGCGGGCGGCTTCGGCTTGGCCACGGCGGAGCCTTGCGGCCACACCGGCAGCTCCCACTGGGAGCTGGGCACGAAAGCCAGCTACAACGCCTCCGCGACCCTTGACGGCAGAGGCAGATTGGTCGAGAAGTGCGACGTCTGCGGCAACGTGATGAACACGGCCTACTTCTATGTCACTGCCACGGCGGCGACGACCGCTCTGAGCACCGAGACGGCGACCGATTCCTCCAAGCTTTCCTATACGATCGCGGTCGACAGCACCGCGCCCGCTGCGGCTAAGGCGCTTCTTAACGCGCTGACCTTCAGCGAGTACTGGAAGAGTAACAACGCCAATGTCGTGAACTGCTACAACAACGCGGACTTCGCCTACGCGGCTGGCGCGGGCACGACCTATGTCACCCTCCAGCTCACCGGCAGCGACGGCAAGATCTACGCCTCCGCGATCCACACCGGAGACATCACCGTCACCGGCCATACGCACGTGTGGGGCAGCTCCACGGTCACGCAGCAGGCGACCTGTACGGCCTCCGGCCTGCGCACCTACACCTGCACTGCCACGAGGCTCGACGGCTCGGCCTGCGACAAGACCAAGGCCGAGAACATCCTTCCGCTTGGCCACAGCTACACCGGCTGGACGTACGACGCCGAGGAGCATTGGCACCTCTGCACGCGCTGCAACGAGATCACAGACAAGGCGGCGCATACCTTCGTCTACAACGAGACGACGAAAAAGAACGTTTGCTCCGTCTGCGGTTACGTGTCGGGCGACGCGGTGCATACGCACAGCTACACGGCGGAGTACGCGGAAAATGATGCGTCGACCCACTACGCTTCCTGCGCTTGCGGCGAGATCATCGAAGAGCCGCACACGTTCGGTGCAGGTGTGACCTCCGGAAACACGCTTACTTATACCTGCACCAAGTGCGGCTACCAGAAGACTGAGACCGTGAGCAGCTACACGCTGACCTATCTTGTTCCCTCCACGCAGACCGCGCCTGCGGCGGTGACCGGGACCTCCGCAACGCTGCCAACCATGAGCGACTATACTGCCGGCGGCGTCAGCTACCGCTTTGTCGGCTGGGTCGCGGCGAAGACCGCGGCGACCACGACCGCCCCGACGCTCAACGCGGCGGGAAGCACCTACACCTTTAACGCAGATACCGCGCTCTATGCCTGCTATACCTACGATGTGACCACCGGCGGCAGCGGCGACTGGACGTTGGTAACGGACGACTCTACCCTGCAAGCGGGAGATCGCCTTCTGATCGCCTCCAACACGAACGACTCTGTGGCGGGAACGATTACAAAGGATTACATGGGACGGATAGAAGCTGTTTTCTCGGCGGACAAAAACACCGTGACCAAGCCCGACGACGCAGTGGTGCTGACGCTGGGCGGCAAGAAAGGCGAGTGGACGCTAGCAAACGAGAGCGGCAAGCTTCTGGGTGCAACGGCTGTTAAGAAGATGGCTTGGGACAAGGGAACGACTACGTGGACGATCTCCATTGCCTCCGACGGTAGTGCCACCATTCAGAACACGGCCAGCGGCTACGGACGTATTCTCTATAATGTAAACACCCCGAGATTTACAACCTACACCTCCGCTACGAGTAGTTCTATGCTCCTGCCGCAGATCTATCGCCAGTCCGGCTCCGGCACGACGACGACCTACTACACCACCGGTGATGCCGGGACCACCACGACCGTGACTTATACGGTCGAGCTGACGGTGGATAAGACGACGATCGCGATCGGTGAAGAGGCATACGTGCAAGCGGCGCTCTATGCCGACGGTGTAAAGGTAACGGATGCGATTCCTGCGTGGAGCAATTCCAAGAGCACGGTGGCTACCATGGAGACGGCTGGCGACATCTGCACCGTCAAGGGCGTTGCCGCAGGCACGACGCAGGTGCGCGCGACCTACACCCTGCCGGACGGCACGACGAAGCACGGCTACAAGAGCATCACCGTGACCGGCGGCAGCACGGAGCAGCCAACGACCTACAGCACAACCTACAACTCCGGTACGCGCGGCGTGATCTGCACTGCGATCTCCGCGAACGGCGGCAGCAACTACTATACCGACGGACTTTACGATTATGCGACCCTGTCGCAGCAGAGCGGCAGCACACTGCTTGCCCGCCTGCGTGCGCTCAACACCGCACGGAAGACCGGCAGCACCTCTTACGACGATTGCAAGAAATACGCCAACAAGACGGATTGCCAGAAAGAGAATCAGAAGGTTACGCTGCTCTACACCGGCTATGAGGCCGAGATGAGTCAGAACAGCGCCTCTGCCCCCGGCTGGAACCGCGAGCACGTCTGGCCGAAGAGCCTCGGCGGCTTTGAGACCTCCGGCCCGGGCGCGGACATCCTGCACATCCGTCCGGACGACGTGACGACAAACAGCGATCGCGGCAACAAAAAGTTCGGCAATGTGACGGACGGCACCGCTTCCACCGCGACCATCACCGGCGCGAACGACGCGCTCGGCGGCTATTACAGCAGCAGCTACTATGAGCCGCTGGACAGCGTAAAGGGCGATGTTGCAAGAATCTGCCTCTATGTCTACATGGGCTACGGCAGCAGCTACAGCCGGTGCGGCGACCTTACGAATGTCTTTGAAAGCACCGACGTGCTCCTTCAGTGGATGCAGAAGGATCCCGTTGACACCTGGGAGATGGGGCGTAACGAAGTTGCGCAGGCGATTCAGGGCAACCGCAACCCGTTTGTTGACTATCCCGAGTACGCGTGGCTGCTTCTCGGTCAGAGCGTCCCGACCGGCTATGCCACGCCGTCCAACCCGACCGGCGCGACCCGCACGGCAGCGGTGCAGAGCCGTTCCGAGACCCGCGCGGTGACGCCGGGAGAGGTCGTAAGCAGCGTGACCGGTACGGCCATCATCGACGGCATGGGTAACAGCTTCAGCATGGAAGAGTTTGAGAAGTACGGCCCGAAGACCGAGGTCTACCTCGCAAAGAACCAGGCGGTCGTCTTCTATCTGGAAAACGGCGCGGCCGGACTCGACGTGCAGGTCGGCGCGAAGGCGGTCAACGGTACCGCTGCCAATCTGACGGTCATCACCCTCAAGAGCAGCAGCGCGGGCGGCGCGACACAGACCCTCACAAAGCCGCTTGCCACCGCGACCGAGATGTATTATGAGATCGGCAAAGACCTGACTTGGAACGGCTCGACCTCCTGCGCGGTCGTGGTCGCCAACACCGGCGACGGTGTCTTGGCGCTGACGAACCTGCGCAGCAGCGCCGCTGTCAAGATGCAGATCAACAAGAAGACCGCGGAAGCGGCAAGATCGGTCATGGCGCGCGTTGCCGACGGCTCGATGATCTACGGCGCGGAGGACTTCTTCACCGTGGTGGACAGCAGCCTGAGGAACAATGAAACGCCGATCGACCCGATCACTCCTTCCGAGCCGATCACTCCTTCCGAGCCGATTACTCCTTCCGAGCCGATCGACCCCAAGCCCCAGCCCGCATTTACGGATCTGGTCAAGGGCGCGTGGTACGAAGCGGGCGTGACCTACGCCGTCGAGGCCGGTCTGATGAAGGGCACCTCCGAGAAGACCTTTGAGCCGGACAGCACGCTGACGCGTGCGATGCTCGTCACCATCCTCTACCGACTGGCAGGCGAACCGAAGGCGTCGGCGAAGACCTCCTTCACCGATGTTCCCGCAAACTGCTGGTACAGTGACGCGGTCGCTTGGGCAGTGGAGAACAAGGTGACAAACGGCATCAGCGAAACGAGCTTTGCGCCGGACGCCGCGGTCACACGCGAGCAGATGGTGACCTTCCTCTGGCGCTATGCCGGTCAGCCCGACTCTAAGCAGAGCCTTGCCGCCTTCCCCGACGCGCAGAAGGTCTCCGACTACGCGCGCACGGCATTTGCGTGGGCGGTCGAGAACAAGGTCGTCGGCGGCAACAAGGTCGGAAACACCGATTACTTGGATCCGGCAGAAAACGCAACAAGAGCACAGATCGCAACAATTTTCATGCGCAGCAAGAATTTGCTTGCAAATGAATAGGTTCTGTGGTATGCTGTATAATGAGAATGGGCAGGTGACGTACAATGAAAAAACTGTATAAGAAACCCGAACTTTTCTACGAGAACTTCACTCTCATGGAGGCGATCACGGCCTGCAAGGTCACGGCACAGCAGGGCGATCCGAGCCAGTGCTCATGGTACGATTCGGAGGGCTTCGGCACGGTCGTTTTCACACCGGAGACGGTGATGACCTGTGCGCTGTATTACGAGCCTTTTGAGGTCGGAACCGAGTTCGTCTTCGGCTCTTAACACAAACACGCAATGTGGAAGCCCTCGGGCTTCCACATTGTTGTATCGGACATATCTGAAAAGAGGTGCTGCACCATGACTGATCCGAAACATCGCCGCGAACGCCGCGACACCGTCCTTGTCCTGCTCTTTGCGGCGGGCATCCTTGCCGTTATCGCGCTTGTCCTGTGCTTTGCGCTGCGCCAGCCGAAGAAGGGCGAGGACGCAGGGAGCACGACCGCGCCGCAGACGGAAACCTCCGCTGCAGACGGCTTTTCCATCGACGGCTTCACCGCTCTGCCGCAGCTTGCCGCGCGCGAGCTGGACGGCGGCCTGCGCCTTCTGAGCGGCGGATACTACAGCGGGGCCTATGTGGAGGACGGCTCGGACGAGACCGCCCAGAACGTGCTGGCGCTCATCGTCGAAAACACCGGCGAGGA
>USIH01000021.1 GCA_900554705.1 uncultured Eubacteriales bacterium | reverse complement strand
ACTCCATCGGTACCGTTTCTCGCGCCCTCAATGACCATCCGAACGTCAGCGACAAGGCGCGCAAAACGATCCTTGCAGCCGTGGAACGGTACGGTTTTTCCGTCAATGCCAATGCGAAAAACCTGAAACAGCAGCGCTCCAAGAGCATCATCGCCATCGTCAAGGGCACGTCGAACGATCTTTTTGCCGCGATGGTCGAGCAGATGCAGAAGCTCTTTTACGACTCAAAATACGAACTGATCACGGACTATATCGACGAGGACGACAACGAGGTGCGCCGCGCGGTGCAGCTGTGCGCCGAGCGCAAGCCGCTGGGGGTGCTCTTCCTCGGCGGCAGCAACCGCAACTTCCGGACGGATTTTCAAAAGATCTCCGTCCCCTGCGTCATCGTCACGAACGACGCGCGCGAGCTGCACCTTTCCGGACTGTCGAGCGTCAGCACCGACGATCGTGCGGCCGCGCGCTGCGCGGTCGATCGCCTGTTCCGCAGCGGCCACCGGCGCATTGCGCTGCTTGGCGGCGGCGACCGTTCCGATACGTCCCACCTGCGCTACCTCGGTTGGGCGGACAGCTGCGAAGCGCACGGCGTCGCGCCGGAGCGGCTGCCCTGCACGCCGACGCGCTATTCCTATCAGGGCGGCTATCTTGCCATGCGCGAGGTGCTCAAGCGCAGCCCCGACGTCACGGCGGCCTTCGCCGTGGCGGACGTCGTCGCCATCGGCGCGATGCGCGCGATCCGCGAGGCGGGCAAGCACGTTCCGGAGGACGTCTCTGTGGTCGGCTTCGACGGCTTGCAGATCGGGGCGTATATGTCTCCGCAGCTGACTTCCGTCCGTCAGGATATTCGGCAGCTTGCCGTTCGCAGCGTCCGCATCCTGACCGATTGCATTGAAAACGGCCGCAGCGCACGCCATGAGACGGTCGAGTTTAGCCTGATTGAGGGCGAAAGCGTTGCATCGCCAAAGGAAAAATGAGGTTGTTTTTATGCGTGAAAGCGGTGTTTTGCTCCACCTTTCGTCGCTGCCGTCCCCTTGGGGCATCGGCACGATGGGAGCGGAAGCCTATAGCTTTATTGATTTTCTTCGCCGTTCCGGCCAGCGCTGCTGGCAGCTCCTGCCGCTGTATCCCACGGGCTACGGCAATTCGCCCTATCAGTGCCTTTCCACCTTTGCGGGGAACCCTTATCTGATCGACCTGCGGCAGCTTGTGCAGGAGGGACTGCTCCTTGCCGACGAGCCGGAGGCTTACGACTGGGGCAGCGACGAGCGCCGCGTCGATTTCGGCGCGCTCTACCGCAACCGTTTGGCGCTGCTGCGCGTTGCGCACTCCCGCTTCCGCCCGACGGCGGAGTATGAGGCCTTTTGCAGCGGCCATTCGTGGCTGCGGGACTACGCGCTGTATATGGCGCTCAAGGATCATTTCGGTGCGCAGCCTTGGACGCAGTGGGACGCACCCTACCGCAACCGCGACGCACGCACGCTGCGCGTCTTTGCCGACGAAAACGCGGACACGTTGGATTTTTACTGCTTTACGCAGTATCTTTTCTTCCGCCAGTGGAAGGCGCTGCGCGCCTACGCCGCCGCGCAGGGGATCAGCCTGATCGGCGATGTGCCGATCTACGTCCCGCTGGACAGCGCCGACGTCTGGGCGGAGCCGCAGTGGTTCCAGCTCACGCGCGACGGCACGCCGGCGGCGGTCGCGGGCTGCCCGCCGGACTCCTTTAACGCCAACGGCCAGCTCTGGGGCAACCCTCTCTATGACTGGGCGCGGATGGAAAAGGACGGGTTTTCTTGGTGGATCCGCCGCCTGCGCGCGGCGGCAAGCTGCTACGACCGCATCCGCTTGGATCATTTCCGCGGGCTGGAGAGCTATTGGTCGGTGCCGTGGGGCGCGGCCTCCGCGCGCTTTGGCCGCTGGGTCAAAGGCCCGGGCGCGGCGCTGATCGACGCGATCCGTGCCGCCCTGCCGGAGGTGCGCTTCATCGCGGAGGATCTTGGCTTCCTGACGCCGGAGGTGCGGGAGCTGCTGCGGCATTCCGGCTTCCCCGGCATGAAGGTGCTGGAGTTTGCCTTTGACCCGCGCGAACCGGGCAATTATCTGCCCGATACCTATACGGAAAACAGCGCCTGCTATACCGGCACGCACGACAACGAAACGCTGGCCGGGTGGCTGTGCCTCGCGACGCCGGAGGTGCTCGAAACGGCGCGCACCTATCTCAAAGTTACGCCGCAGGACGATCTGCGCCGCGCGATCCTGCGCTGCGGCGCGCAGTGCGCCTCCGATCTGTTTATGGCACAGATGCAGGACTACCTCGGCTTGGACGCGCGCATGAACCGTCCGGGCACGACCGACGCGGAGAATTGGGTCTGGCGGCTGCGCCGCGGCGAACTGACCGACGCAGTAGCGCAGGAGATGCGCGAGCTTGCCGTGCTCGGAAACAGAACTTGACGGTCTGAGGCGTCAGGCAAACTGCCTGACGCCTTTATTTCATGGAAAGAGCCGCCTCCCGAAGGAGGCGGCTCGTCATTTTAGAACTTAGGCAGCTTGGCGAGGCTCTTTGCGATGTCCTCGTCGGTCGGAATGCTGTCGGTCATCGTGCCGTCATTGAAGTTCTTGTAGGCATAGAGGTCAAAGTAGCCCGTGCCGGTCAGGCCGAAGAGAATGTTTTTCGCTTCGCCCGTTTCGCGGCAGCGGATCGCCTCGTCGATGGCGACCTTGATGGCGTGACTGCTCTCCGGCGCGGGCAGAATGCCCTCCGAACGTGCAAATTCCTCCGCAGCGGCAAAGACCGCCGTCTGCTCGACGCTCGTCGCCTCCAGATAGCCGTCGGCATAGAGCTGCGAGATGATGCCGCTCATGCCGTGGTAGCGCAGGCCGCCCGCATGGTTGGGGGAGGGAATGAAGCTGCTGCCCAGCGTGTACATCTTTTGCAGCGGGCAGACCATGCCGGTGTCGCAGAAGTCGTAGGCATAGACGCCGCGTGTCATCGAGGGGCAGGAGGCAGGCTCGACCGCGATGATGCGCATATCCGCTTCGCCGCGCAGCTTCTGCCCGACGAAGGGCGCGATCAGACCGCCTAAATTGGAGCCGCCGCCCGCGCAGCCGATCACGATGTCGGGACGGATGCCGTATTTGTCCATCGCGGTCTTGCATTCCAGACCGATGACCGACTGATGCAGCAGAACCTGAGACAGGACGCTGCCGAGAACGTAGCGATAGCCGTCGAGCTTTGTTGCCGTCTCGACCGCCTCCGAGATCGCGCAGCCGAGCGAGCCGTTCGTGTTCGGGAAGCGCTCCAAGATCTGGCGGCCGACCTGCGTCGTGTCGGAGGGAGAGGGTGTCACGCTTGCGCCATAGGTGCGCATGACCTCGCGGCGGAAGGGCTTCTGCTCATAGGAGACCTTGACCATATAGACGCGGCAGTCCAGATCGAAGTAGGCGCACGCCATGGAAAGCGCGGTGCCCCACTGACCGGCGCCGGTCTCGGTGGTCACGCCGCGCAGCCCCTGCTTCTTGGCATAGTAGGCCTGCGCGATGGCGGAGTTGAGCTTGTGGCTGCCGGAGGTGTTGTTGCCCTCAAATTTGTAGTAAATGTGCGCGGGGGTGTTGAGCTTCTTTTCCAGACAGTAGGCGCGCACCAGCGGCGACGGGCGATACATCCGGTAAAAGTCCCGAATTTCCTGCGGGATCGGGAGATAGGGTGTGTCGCAGTCCAGCTCCTGCTGCGCAAGCTCGCGGCAAAAAACGCCGGAAAGCTCGTCGAGCGTCATCGGCTCGTGCGTCGCGGGATTGAGCAGGGGTGCGGGCTTCGTTTTCATGTCGGCGCGGACGTTGTACCATGCGCGCGGCAGCTCCGATTCTTCCAGATAGATCTTGTAGGGGATTTCCATGGTTCTTGCTCCTTTCAAAAATGGGTCGGGAAAGGATAAAAAAATCCTGTCCCAGAAAAATTGCTGGGACAGGAATAAAATCTTCCTGCGGTGCCACCCGGCTTGGCGCTTGCGCGCCCGCTCATGCGTACCTGCATACGCTGACCTTGTTAACGAAGGGTCGGCTCCGTCTTGCCTACTTGCTTCAGCTTGCCCTCAGGCGCCCATTCGGCATCCGCGTCCATACCGCACTCCCACCAACGGCGGCTCTCTGTGATTTTCGCAAAACGCTTACTTACGCGCCTTCAACGGTTTACCGTATTAAACCACAGCGCGGGTCGTTTGTCAAGACCCTCCGGCCGCATTTTTTCGCTTTGGTAAAAATGTAAATTTGGGACTGGAAAAGCGTTGCTTTATGGTGTATAATGATAGGAAAAAGGATACCATGGGAGGAGAACTTATGTATCAGGGAAAGGTCGACCTGCATCTGCATCTGGACGGATCGCTGTCGGAGCAGGTCGTTTTTGAATTGGCGCAGCGCGGCGGATTTCCGATGACCATGCAGGAGATCTGCGATGCGATCTACGTTCCGGAAAACTGCACCGATCTTGTCGAGTACTTAAAGCGCTTCGAGCTGCCCACGCGCGTGCTGCAAACACCCTACGCGCTGGAATACAGCGCCTTTGAGCTGGTCGGCCGTCTGGCGCGGCAGGGACTGGTCTATGCCGAGATCCGCTTTGCTCCGCAGCTGCACACCCGTCAGGGCATGACGCAGAGCGAGGTGGTGCGCAGCGTTCTGCGCGGCGTGCGGCAGGCGCAGGAGGCCAATCCGTCCATTCGCGCGGGCGTCCTGCTGTGCGCGATGCTGGGCAGCGACCGGCAGACCAACGAGCAGATCGTGCCGCTGGCCGCCGACTTTGCGGGACAGGGTGTCGTGGGCGTCGACCTTGCGGGTGCAGAAGACGTTTATCCGATCGAGGACTACGCGCCCATCTTCCGCGAGGCCTACCGCGAGCAGATCCCCTTCACGCTGCATGCGGGCGAGCGCGGCAACGCGGAAAATGTCCGCAAGGCGGTCGAGCTTGGTGCGCGCCGCGTGGGACACGGCTGCGGCGCCATCCGCAGCGAGGCTTGCATGGAGCTTCTCCGGCGCGAGCGCATCGTGATCGAGACCTGCCCCGTCAGCAACCTGCACACGAAGATCGTTGCCCGCCCCGAGCAGCATCCGATCGCGGAATTCTTCCACCGCGGCCTTGCCGTCACGGTGAACACCGACAACATGACCTGCTCCAATACGACCCTCAAGCGTGAGCACGAAGTACTCTTCAACGCGTTCCATTTCAGTGACGAAGACTTCCGGCTGATGGACAGAAACGCCATCGGCGGCGCGTTCCTGCCGGAGGCAGAGAAGCCCGCGCTGTTGGAAAAACTTTGATTGTAAAAGCAGCGCTGCCTCCCAAAGGAGGCGGCGCTGCTTCTTATTTTGCTTTGTTTCGGTAAAACAGCCGCACGCAGAGCGAGGCAAGCAGAATGCCCGCGCTGATGCCGAGGCAGGCATCCAGTGTCTTCAGACCGTAGTCACCCGCCGCTGCGTAGTTGTTTGAGAGAATGTTCGCGATGGTGTAGTAGAGCGAGCCGCCCGGCACGAGGACAACGATGGCAGGCGTCAGAAAGGTGACGACCGGCGCTTTGCGCAGCCGCGCGGCGACCTCGCAGTACATGGTCATGCAGAAGGCCGCGATCGTGTTGGCGAAAAAGCTGCCGACGGGGGCGCACAGCAGGTAGATCACCCACGTTACGCCGCCGCAGAGCGCCGTGTAGACAAGGTGGCGCGGGCGAACGCCGAAGAGAATGGCAAAGCCGAGCGTTCCGAACAGTGCGCTGAGCAGGGGGACGAGAAACTCTTTCATACTGCGCCTCCCATGATGTAGATCGCAATGGCGAAGCCGAAGGCGATCATGACGGCAAGCAGCACCGACTGGATGAGCTGGAGCGCGCCGGAGATCACGTCGCCGCCCATCATGTCGCGCACGGCGTTGTTCAGCGCCACCCCGGGCACGAGGATCATAATGGTGCCGATCATGATCTTGTCCGGATGCTGCCCAAGTCCGAGCCGCGTCAGGCCGAGACCGACCAGACCGGCCAGCAGGGAAGCGAGCACCATGACGATCATGCGATTGACAAAGCGCGGCGCATAGCGCTGGAAGATCGTCACCGCGCAGCCGGCTGCGGCGGCGCAGAGGCTGTCAAGCAGGTTGCCGCCGAAGAAGAAGACGAACCCCGCAGCGGCGCACATAGCCCCCAAGCAGACAAGCCAGAAGGGGTAGGGGCGGCGCGACTTTGCCTCGACGATCCGCGCCCGCAGCTTTGACAGCGGCAGCGCGCCGGTGCAAAGCTCGCGCGAGATCTCATTGAGCGCCTCGACCATATACATATTGTTCTTCGTTTCGTAGATGCGCCGCATTTGCTGGGAACGCACGCCGTCGCGCATCTGCACGGAGGCGACGATGAGCGACGGGATGGTGAAGACCTCCACGTGCTGCGCGCCGTAGGCAGCGCAAATGCGCTCGATGGTGTCCTCGACGCGGTGGATCTCGCCGCCGCTTTTCAAAATATGCTCACCGACATCCAGCGCGGCGCACAAAACGGTGTCCGCCTGCTCGATCGGCAGGGTCACTGTTTCCATCCGGTCACTCCCTGTCCGCGATAAAAGCCTCGTAGAAGCGCGTGATGATCGCCGCAAGCTCGGCGCGGGTGATGTTGTTAAACGGGCGGAAGGTGCCGTCCTCATAGCCGACGATCACCTTGTTTTCGATCGACCATTCCACGGCGTTTCTTGCGTAATTGGAGACACTCCAGCTGTCCTTCATGCGGCCAAGATTGCTCGTGCCCTGCACGGCGGGCGAACCGAGGTAGCGGTAGAGCAGCACGACGACGTCCTGCCGCGTGATCGGCTCGTTCGGACGGAAGGTGCCGTCGTCATAGCCGTTGACCACGTTCTTTTTATATGCCCACATGACGGCCGGCGCGAACCACTCGCCATTGTCTACGTCGGAGAAGACGCGGCTGTAGGCCACGCGCTCATCGCCGGACAGGCGCATGAGCACCTGCGCGGTCTGCGCGCGGGTCGTGTTGCCCAGCGGCTCGAAGATGCCGAAGCCGACGCCTTGCAGCAGGCCGTAGCGCGCGGCGCTCATCACGCTTTCGTAGTACCAGACGTTCTGCGGCACATCGTAGAAGACGATCAGGTCTTCCTTGCTGTCCTTGTTCCAGCTTGCGTAGTTTTCCGTCAGCCAAGCATCGCGGGTGGTGATATAGCTGCGCAGCGCGTTCACATTCCCGCCCCAGTCCACCGCGCCCCAGACGATGCTGTTGGCGCGCGCGGAGGCGGAAAGCTCCTGACGATAGGCCTCAAAGGCGCTCATAGCGGGGTCGACGCTCTCGCCGGAGAGCATCGCCTTGACAAGCGGGGAGATCCTGCCGAGGTAGACGTCGTGCACGCTCTGGCGGAACGCGCCGTCGTTGTACATTGCCTGCGCGAAGTTACCGTAGAGCGTGAAGAAGCCGTCCGGCTGCGCGCAGTTATCCACATAAGGACCCCAAGAGATGCCGAAGCTCAGGTCGTAGTCCCAGACGGGATTTGCCACCAGCTTTGCGTCTTCGCCCTTGTCCTTATACATGAAGTTGGAGGTGCGGAAACCGTCCGGATTTTTGGTCAGCTCGTTTACCAGATAGTTCGTTGCAAAGCTCTCGATGTCGGCGTAGTCCGACGTCTTCTTTCCGGTGCGGTTGTTGACGCCCTGCGCATAAACGGCGTCTTCAAAGTCCTGATAGTAGGAGGCGATGTAGTCCATTTCCTCCTTGCTTGCGCACTCCGGACTCTTTACCACGACGTAGTTGTTGCGGCTCGTCGTGATGTAGCAAAGCTCCGCCTGCGCGCGCACCGCCGAGTCCATCTCCAGCAGGTATCCGCCCGTGATGTCGGACGGGGAGTTCATGCCCTTGCAGTAGGTGTAGGTCGCGCCGTTTTCCGTCGTACCCTTCTCGATGGGAAGGCTTTCCAGATCGACGCCCGGGTTTGCCTCCTCGTTGAGGTCTTCCATGTCGGTGATGTTCACGCGTCCCTTGCCGATCTCGACCTTTTCGCACAGCAGGTAAGCGCCGCGGTATTCGCCGTCGTAGAACAGGCTGACCGGACGGCACTGGATCGCGCCCATCATGCCCAGCGCGACGGACAGATCATAGACGATGTTGTTTCGCAGCATCGTGGGGTCGGCCGCGTTGGTCAGCAGCACCCATGTCCTCGAAGCGTTGGCCTTTTCGCCCGTTTCGAGCAGGTCGGCCTTCTGCTCCAATTTGATCTGGTAGGGCTTTTTGTCGTTTTGCCATGTGGAGTTGCCGCGCCCCTTGATCTGCTTGAGCTTTCCCTCATGGACGACCGAGCCGTCCGGATTGACAAGCACCATGGCGCCGGTGGCCTTGTTGGACTTCGTCGGGCTGGATTCCACCCAAGCTCTGCCCTTGTTCACCGGATCGTCGCTGACGAGATACAGGCTTGCGACGCCTGTCGTCGGCACGACCGTCACGGCATATTCGCAGGTTTGGTCGCCGGACTGCGCCAGCAGCGTGATCGGATAGGTGTCGCCCTCGCCGCAGATCTCCTTGAGATCGACCGGCTCACCGCTGCCGATGCCGCAGGCGGAGACCGCGCCGCGCACCGCCGTCATCGCCGAAGCGTCGCTGAGGCGGAAGTAGATGTGTGCGGCGGTCGGCTCCTCCGAGGCGGAGAGGAAGAGATAATTGACGCCGCCGATGGTCTTGACGTTGGAGCGTGCGTTTTCCAGCGAGGCGTCGCCGGAGGACCAGACGGCCTGAAATTCCAGTTTTTCATCCGCGCTGACAAGGCCGGTCATCAGCCCAAGGCTGAGACTCAGCACAAGCAGCATGGAGAGCATCCATCGAAGCTGTTTTTTCATGTGCAAATGCGCCCGAAGGCACAATTCACTCCTTTGCTGCGTTTTTAAGGTGCCGGAACACCTTCCAGAAAGTATATCAGTTTTTGACTTTTTTCGCAAGTACCTTTTGGCAGATTGCACACATTTTAGCGTTAGTCTTGACTTTCATGCGGATTAATGCAATAATAGGGGTGTGAATGCCGGCTGCGTTGGAAATATGTTACAATTTTTAGCATGCCGGCAGAACCAAAAATTTGTTTTTTCTGGAGGAAAAAAGATGAAACACACGTTCACCCGGCGTATCATCTGTCTGCTGCTCATGGCGGCGATGATCGCGGCGCTGTGCCCGACTTTTGTATCGGCACAGGGCGAAACACGTGGCTTTCAGAAGCCCGATGGCAGAGTCATCGTCGCCGAGACGGACTACACCATCGCAAAAGGCGTAAAGGAGACGCAGGTAATTCTAAATAACTCCGAGGGCACCGCACAGGTGTATGGCTACATGGCGACGATCGCACCGAACGCCTCCGTGAAGCCGAAGGCATCCTATGCAGGATATTACACCGAGGGTAGCACCGTCACGAGCCGTGCCGAGGCCGCGAAGAGCCTGAAGTGGGATCTTCGCACCACGACCGGTCAGGCGGCCGACTACGAGAAGGCGACCGGTGAGCAGGTCGCTCTGGCGGTCAACGGCGACTATTATAATATGCAGACCTGCCAGTCGCTTGGCTACCTCATTATGGAAGGCAACGTTGTGCAGACCGGTGTTGAGCAGGAGCCGTATTTCGCGGTTCTGAAGGACGGCAGCTATGTCATCCGCGACTATGGCACGCCGCACGATGATGTCGCCGAGGCGATCTCCGGCCCGTTCTGGCTGGTCAAAAACGGCGAGATCATGGTTGCGGATACCGATCCGACGCTTGCACCGCGCCACTCCATCGGTCTGAAGGAAGACGGCACGCTGGTCGTCTTTATGGCAGACGGCCGTGCGGGACTTTCCGCTGGTATGACGGTCTATGAGATCGCAAAGATCCAGAAGGCGCAGGGCGTCGTCAACGCAATTTACCTTGACGGCGGCGGTTCTGCTACCTTCAGCTCCCGCCACGAAGGCAGCGAGCGGCTGGAAATTCAGAACCATCCCTCCGACGGCCCAGAGCGCGTCGTCGCTTCTACGCTGCTGTTCGTCAAGACCGAGAAGAGCACAGGCAAATTTGACCATGCCGCGCTCAAGCCCAATAACGAACTGTTTGTTGCGGGTTCGTCGGTGCAGTTTACCGCAAACGGCGTTGACGGTACGGGCTATCCCGTTGCTCTGCCCGAGAGCCTCACCTGGAAGCTGAAGGACGCGAGCTTCGGCACCATCGACGCCTCCGGCCTCTTCCGTTCTAACGGCAAGTGCGGCACCGTCGAAGTCGAGCTGCTGTGGCGAGGCGACACCGTCGGCGCGACCAGCATCGAGGTGCAGGAGCCGGACGCGCTCTCCTTTGCCTCCAATTCCATCAACCTTGCTTTCAAGGCAAGCTCCGATCTTGGCCTGCGCGTTTATTGCCAGAACCGTCTGATGGAGCTGAGCGGCTTTACCTTCAACTGGAAGCTCACCCCCGTTTCCGAAGGCAAGACGCCCGAGCAGATCGGCTCTTTCTCCGGCAATACGTTCACGGCGGTCAAGGCGGCCGAGACGCTACAGGCGACCGTTGAGGTCTCCTATACCAGAACGGACGGAACGGTTCTGTCCGACACCATTTTTGTTGAGATCGGCAGGATGCCGCAGGTCATCTTTGACTTCGAACCGGATGAGAACGGCAACGTTCTGAAATACGGCGAGTACGACTGGGGCAACAGCAGCTACGGCGCGACGTGGCCGGAAGATACCGACCCGATCACCTACCTCGGTTGGGACGCTGCCGCGAATGCACTGATCACGAAGAACGAGTCCGGCCCGTTCACCTTCGACGGCTCTTATCTGGACGGCCCGAACGATGCGACCTATCATCCCGCCTCCACCTTGCTCGGAGCGAGAGGCTACAGCTTCTTCACGTGGCACACCGGCTATATGAAGCAGCATTCCGCCCTTTTGAATAATGTGACCGCAGACAACGGTCAGGTTCGTTTCGGCGACCACGCGATGGAGCTGAAATATGACTACACCGACCTTGCGCCCGGCTACAGAAACGTGAATCTGTACATCCGCAACGCCAAGCTCGCCGACGACGTGACCACCGACGTCAACTCCGGCTATGCCATCGACGGCACCCCCTCCGGTTTGGGCGTTTGGGTCTATGCGCCGGAAGGCACGCCGAACTATTGGCTCTGGACGACCGTCGCCTACTGGGATGAGGCGAGCGGCCTTTACAAGGACGCTTACCTCCACTTTACCACGCAGGAGGGCCGCAGCATTCAGTATAACGGCATTTACTGGGACGGCTGGATGTACTGCGAGGCAGACCTGAGCGGCCTTGCACAGTATGTCACGCCCGAGCATCCGCTCAAGCTCATCACCGGACGTCCGCTGATCCTGATGACCTTCATCCCCGGCGGCTCCGCGAACGAAAACGGCGATAAGATCCCGATGGGCGACTTTGCCAAGGGCAGCATCTACTTTGATAACTTCCGCGTCGTCTACGGCGACACCGTCGACGATATGGACAACCCCGTCGTCAGCTCTCTGACCGCCAACGGCACGGAGCTGAAGGAGGACGGCTCCAGCGTTCTGACCGACAGCAAGATCACGCTGGCCGCTGCCTTTACCGATCCCGACGGCGATAATGCCACCGGCATCCATGCCGAGAAGACCGCGATCTACGTGGACGGCCTGCATCAGGAGCTGCCCACCGCGACCGCGACGAATGCTTCCGTCACCGTCACGCTCCCGAACGGCGAGCACAGCGTTATGATCTCCGTCGCCGATAAGTTCGGTAACGTCACCAAGGTCACGCGCTACTTCACCGTCAATGCCGCGCAGAGCAAGCTCGGCAAGATCACGCTGACCGGCGAAGCGACCGCGACGATCGGCACCACCTATGCCCTCACGCTGGCGGTGGAAAACTCCGATCAGGTCAAGTCCCTTGAGGCACAGATCAAGCTGACCGAGACCTTCGGTGCGCCGACGGTCGAGTTTACGGACGGCTACACCGGAACAAGCGCCTATGAAAGCGGCATCCTGACCGTTCAGGCGACAACCGACGCACCCAAGGCGGGCGCTGCCGCGAAGATCGTCTTCACGCTGGCTCCCTCCATTGCCAAGGGCACCGTCATGTCCTACACCGTCGAGAAGGGAACCTTCGAGGACGGCGAAAATTCGCTCACCTTCGCCCAGAGCACCGCGACCGTCGGCGTGACCGCGCCCTATGCGCTCTCCGCTGACATCATGGTGGCCGGCTCGACCGGCAAGATCTACGTCACGACCGCAGACGGCAAGAGCGCGGGTAAGGTCAGCGTCTATGCCGTGAAGGAAGGCGAGGAGGACGAACTGGTCGGCACCACGAACAACGGCGGCGTTCTGGTAACGAACCGCTTCTGCCGCACGGCGGGCGAGAAGTTTGTCATCTACGCCAAGGGCGAGAGCGGCTATTCCTTCCGCGTCTCCGGCGTCACCAACGGCATCGGCAGCAACGAGGTCACGCCCATCAACGTCCGCCTCAACGCGGGCAAGGACGCGACCACGACGCAGAGCCTCACGTGGTTCAGCGCGGCCGAGTATACCGCGCAGAAGGCCGTCGTCCAGTTTACGACGCAGGCGGCCTACCAGTCCGGCACCTACGAGTTTACCACCGTCACCGGAACGAGCAAGCTCATCGCCTTTAACGGCAGCGGCGACGACAACAACGCCACCCTGCTCAACACCGTTACGCTCTCCGGCCTGCAGGCAGGCACGACCTACTGCTACCGTGTCGGCGACGGCATCGAAGGCCACTTCTCCGAGGTCTCCACCTTCACCACGGCCAAGGAGTCGGGCAAGACGTCTTTCTTCGTCATGGGCGACACGCAGCTGAGCAACAACCCCGCCTCCGACGCCGAGTCGATCGCCTACATGGAAGCGATCGCCGCAGCGATCGCGCAGAAGGGCGTTGACTTCGGCATCCAGACCGGCGACTATATTGACGTTGCCAACAGTCTGGGCGCGTGGAACCAGATCCAAGGTCTCTTTGCCGCGCAGTACCCGACCACCCCGATCATTCAGGTGCTCGGCAATCATGAGTACTACGGCGATATGACCGGCGACAAGGCTGCCGCGATCTTCAATCTCCCCGATAAGGATTACTATTCCGTGCAGTACGGCGATGTCTACGTCGCGGTTATCAACTGCAATGCCGATATTGCATCCGCCGCGAAGTGGCTGGTCGAAGATGCTGCTAAGAGCGACTGCACATGGAAGATCCTGACGCTCCATCAGCCGCCTTACTACACCAACCCGAAGGGCTCCAGCGCGCCGTATAACAAGGCGATCCCCGCTGCGGCGGAGCAGGCTGGCATTGACTTCGTGTTCTCCGGCCATGACCATTCCTATGCCCGCACAAGCCCCATCCTGAACGGTGAGGTGAATGAGCAGAACGGTGTTGTGTACTTCATCTGCGGCGACCTCGGCGAGAAGTCTCGCAGCTCCCAGTACAAGCCCGAGGATAACCCCGATTTCCACTTTGCGAAGATCACGCAGAACTACGACGCGGTCTACCTGATGGTCGAGCTGAACGACGGCAAGATGACCGTCACCGCCTACAATGTCGACGGCACCGTGATAGACTCCGTCTCGAAGGAAAAGCGGAAGACGGATCCCGATCCCACCCCCGAGAAGCACGACTATATCTACGACCGCACGACCGGTAAGCTGACCTGCACCGAGACCGATTGCACCCAGAAGGAAGCCCCCGCGGACTACACCGGCTGGGCAAAGGATTCCAAGAGCGGCAAGCGGATGTACTTCCTTGCAGGCAAGTATAAGACCGGCTGGTTCACCATCGGCGAGGATCTTTACCACTTCGACGCCAAGACGGGCGAGGAGCATAAGGTCACCGTCACCGAGAACACCGTGACGACTTGCGGCGTGCAGGGCAAGAAGACCGTCAAGTGCGAGTGCGGCGAGACGAAGACCGTCGAACTCAGCCGCGCGGGCGCGCATATCAACGTGCCGAAGACCAACGAAGACGGCAGCGTCTACTATATCTGCTCCAGATGCGGCAGAATGACGATCTATGATCTGACCTTTGTCGATGTGAAGGACACCGACTGGTTCGCGCCCACGGTGGACTATGTTGTCCATCACGGCCTCTTCAACGGCCGCAATGAGATGATCTTCGACCCGAATGCCTCCATGACCCGTGCGGAGCTGGTCTCCGTCCTGTGGCGCCTGGTCGGTTCTCCCAACTTTGAGGATACGTCCAGCACGGTATTTGCGGACGTTCCCGACGGATGCTGGTACGCGGCAGCCGTCAACTGGGCTTATAAGAACAAGATCGTCAACGGTATTGACGAGACGCACTTTGCGCCCGAGGCGAAGATCACGCGCGAGCAGATCGTTACCATCCTCTTCCGTTATGCCGACGCCAGCGGCTTTGCCTCGAAGGATCGCGCCGACATCACGAAGGACTTTAAGGATGCCGGCCGCGTTTCTTCCTATGCCAAGGAAGCAATGGCGTGGGCGGTCGCCGCGAAGCTCATTCAGGGCGATAACGGCCAGATCAACCCGCTCAATAACGCGACCCGTGCGGAAGTCGCAACGATGATCATGCGCTACGACAAGCTGCGCACACCGCAGGAATCTCAGGAATAACAGAAACAACCACCCCTGCCGATCGCTCGGCAGGGGTGGTTTTCCTATGGGATGTGAAGTGGTAAACTAAAAATGGACACAGAGGGGGGTACATTTTAGGGCAGGCAAAAGGCCTTCTCTGACGAGAAGGCCTTCTTATTTGAGCAGGTTCATCTGCCCAGCTTATCCTTAAACAGATCGTAGCCGATCATGCGGCTGCCGAGCTTCAGACGATGCCCCTCCTGCGTGCGCAGACGGATATAGTGCGTGTTGTCGTCCAGCTCCTCGACGATGCGCGCTTTTTTCACCTCGCTGATGTGAAATTCATAGCGCTTTCCCACCGTCGGGCAGACCAGCGCGTCGTCGCCGCGCACGATCACGCGGAAACGGTTGTACTGGAAGCAGGTCACGGCAAAGATCAGCGCGCAGAGCAGCGCAAGCCCGAAGGTGACAAGACGCAGCGTCGGGGTGGTCTTGATCAGATCCACAAGGACAAAGAGCACGACGCCGCCCAGCAGGAAGGCAAAGCCCGTGAGCAGGCGCGAAAAGGGCTGGCGGACGCTGAAGGAGTTGCTGTTGCCCTCCGTCTTTCGATCCGCGCGCGTCAGGCCAAGCGTCTTCGAGAGCACAAGGGCGGCGATCGCAAGGCAGGCGACGATGCCGATGATAAGGTAGAAGAAGGTGCTGCCGGTCAGAAACTGCATGGTTAGGGTCTCCTTTTCTCTATTTATTTTAGAAGCACTTGCGTGGGTGCTGTCTGTCGCAGGATTCGACTTTTCCGCAGCGATAGCATAGCTCATTTTCGCAGACCCCTTCGGAAAAGAAGGAGAGAATGTTCTCTGCCGTGGTGGCGGCGATGTTCGAAAGCGCCTCGTGTGTTAAAAAAGCCTGATGAGAGGTGACAAGGACGTTCGGCATGGAGATCAGCCGCGCCAAGCGGTCGTCGCGCATGATATGGTCGGAGAAGTCTTCAAAGAAGAAGTCGGACTCCTCTTCGTAGACGTCCAGACAGGCCGCACCGATCTTGTGCGCCTTGATCCCGTCCAGCAGCGCCTCCGCGTCGATCAGCGCGCCGCGCGAGGTGTTGATGAGCACGACACCCGTCTTCATCGCGGCAATGGCGTCACATCCGATCATGTGGTGCGTCTCCTCCGTCAGCGGGCAGTGCAGCGAGATCACGTCGCTCTGCGCAAGCAGCTCCGGCAGGGAAACATAGGTGATGCCGCTGTCAGAAAGCGGGTATTTGTCGTAGGCAATGACCTTCATGCCAAAGCCGCGGCAGATGTCGATGAACACACGGCCGATCTTACCCGTGCCCACGACGCCGACGGTCTTTCCGTGCAGGTCAAAGCCGACCAGCCCGTCCAGCCGGAAATTAAAGTCGCGCGTGCGGATATAGGCCTTGTGCGTCCGCCGGTCGATGGTCAGGAGCATCGCCATGGCGTGCTCCGCGACGGCGTAGGGCGAGTAGGCCGGAACGCGGACGACGTGCAGCCTTCCAAAGCAGTGGCGCACATCGACGTTGTTAAAGCCTGCGCAGCGCAGCGCAAGCAGCCGAACGCCCTGTGCGCAGAGCCGGTCGATGACGGCGGCGTTTACCGTGTCGTTGACAAAGACGCACACGCCGTCAAAACCGCGCGCCAATTCCGCCGTGTCCTCGGTGAGCTTGGCTTCGAAGAATTTGAAGGTGATGCCGCGCGCCTTCCCGACGGCCTCAAAACAGGGAACATCATAACTTTTCGTATCAAAAAACGCGATCCTCATAGAAGCCTCCCGCTTATTTTTTTGAGCAGCAGGTCTCCGGCCTTATAAATGTCGCCCGCGCCTACCGTCAGAATAATATCGCCCGCTTGGGCAATGGACTTGAGATAGGCGGCGACCTCCGGCAAGGTCTCAAAGTAGACCGCCCCGGGGATATTTTGCGCAAGATCGCGCGAAGAAATACCGATTTTGTTGCTTTCGCGCGCGGCGTAGATCTCTGCCAGCACGGCGACGTCCACGCGGCACAGCTCGTTTACGAAATCCTGAAACAGCGCCTTGGTGCGCGTGTAGGTGTGCGGCTGGAAGGCGACGATCACGCGGCGGAAGCCCATCTGCTTGACCGTGTCGATCAGCGCGTGCAGCTCGCCGGGGTGGTGCGCATAGTCGTCATAGAGCTTTGCGCCGTTGACCTCGCCCTTGTATTCCATGCGGCGGCCGGCGCCCGTGAAGGAGGCAAGCCCCGCGCTGATGTGCTCGCCCTCGACGCCCATGACGTAGGCGGCGGCGGAGGCGGCAAGGGCGTTAAACACATTGTGCCGCCCGTAAACGCTCAGCCGGATATGGCAGATCTTCTTTCCGAAGCAGACAAGGTCAAAAGAGGTGAAGTCCTCCGAGAGGTTCTCCGGATGCACGTCGTTTTCTTTGCGCAGGCCGAAGGAGACATAGTGCAGGTCGGCGAGCGTCTGCACGGTGTTCTCGTCGTCGCCGTTTGCGATGACATAGCCCGTGCGCGGCACCAGACCGGCAAATTTGCGGAAGGAGCGCTCGACGGCTGCAAGATCCTTAAAATAGTCCAGATGATCCGCCTCAATGTTGTTGATCACGGCGACGGTGGGGTAGAAGTTCAGGAAAGAGTCGCAGTATTCGCAGCTTTCCATGATGATGGTGTCGCCGTTTCCAACCCGATGACCGGCGTGCAGCAGCGGGAGATAGCCGCCGAGCATGACCGTGGGGTCGCGCTGCGCCTCCATGAAAATGTGCGTCACCATGGAGGTCGTGGTCGTTTTGCCGTGCGTGCCGGCGATGCAGATGGCGTTCTTGTATTCGCGCATCAGGACGCCCCATGCCTGCGCGCGCTCGAAAACGGGAATGCCCATGGCGCGCGCGGCGGCGATCTCGGGATTGTCGTTATGCGCGGCGGCGGTGCGGATGATGCAATCTGCGCCCTCGATGTTTTCGGCACTGTGGCCGATATGAACGGTAATGCCCTTGGCGATCAGCTCGTCGGTGGAAACGGAGGAGTTCATATCCGATCCCGTGACGATCATTCCCATTCCGCGCAGCACCAGACCCAGCGGGCGCATGGAAACGCCGCCGATACCGACCAGATGCACGTGCTTTCCGGCAACAAGATAGCTGTCCAGACGTTTACGAATTGACATGGCTTCAAACCTCCGAATGCGGCGGATGAGCGCCGCTTCATTTCTGATACATTATTATAGTATAGTCGCGGCGGGTTTACAAGAGGGAAAACGTCTTCCGGCCGCCGTCCGGATGCGGAAAGGCGAGAAAAACGGAGACGAGCGCAAGCGTGCCGCCCGTTTGCGAGCCGTACTTTCGGTCGCCGAGGAGCGGAAAGCCGCGCGAGGCAAACTGCACACGGATCTGGTGCGTGCGGCCGGTAAACAGATGCACGCGAACAAGCGCGTCCTCGCCCGCCTGCAAGACGCGGTAGGAGAGCCGCGCGGGCTTTACGCCCCGTCGGCTGCGGAAGACGACGTAGGTCTTGTTTTTCTGCCGGTCGTGGTACAGCAGGTCTTCCATTTCGCCCTCCGGAGGCTGCGGCGTGCCGTGGCAGCGCAGAAGGTACTCCTTTTCAAAGCCGTTTCCCATCGCGGCGCAGAGAAAAGCGGCCGCCTGCGCGTCCTTGGCAAATACCATCAGCCCCGCCGCCTCCCGATCCAGACGGTGCACGGGAAACAGCGCGCGCGGCGCGAGAAGGTCGGTCACGGCGGGCTTGCCGGAGGCGTCCTTTGCCGAGAGCACGCCGTGCGGCTTTACGCACACGACGAGCCGCGCATCTTCATAAACAACGGAAAAATCGGTATTCAAGCGCGCATCCCTCCCATTTTCTATATCATACGGGAAACGAAAAGAAAATGCAAGCGAGGACTTGCGAAAATCAGAGTAAAGTGGTATAGTTTGGTTGAAAAAAATCAAACTATGCGAAGAGGTGAACCACGATGAAGGAAAAGTATCGCGTAACAGGTATGTCCTGCGCAGCGTGCAGCGCGCGGGTGCAGCGCGTGACGCAGGCGCTCGACGGCGTGAACAGCTCCAATGTGAACCTGCTTGCCGGTACGATGGAGATCGACTACGACGAGACGCGCCTTACGCCGGAGAAGATCGTTCAGGCGGTCAAGGACGCCGGCTACGGCGCGGAGAAGATCACCGACGCCATGCCCCGAAAGAACGCGTCGCAGGAGGAAGCCATGCGGAAGATGCGCCTGCGTCTGCGCGTGTCCATCCCGTTTTTGATCGTTCTGATGTATTTCTCCATGGGGCATATGCTGCACCTTCCGCTCACCCACGCCCTGCACGGCACGGTGTGGATGGGGCTTTTGCAGCTTGCGCTGACCCTGCCGGTCGTCATCGTCAACCGAACCTATTATGCAAAGGGGCTTAAGACCCTTCTGCACGGCGCGCCCAATATGGACACGCTGATCGCCATCGGCTCGGGCGCGGCGCTGCTCTACGGGATCGCCGTTACGGTGCAGATGGCACTTGGCCACCACGGCGGCGAGCTTTACTACGAGTCGGCCTCGATGATCCTGACGCTTGTGACGCTGGGCAAGTATTTTGAGACGAAGTCCAAGGGCAAGACGGGCGAGGCGATCGCGTCGCTTATGGATCTTTCTCCGCAGACGGCGACCGTCGAGCGCGACGGCGCTTGGGTGCAGGTGCCGACGGCACAGGTGCGGCAGGGAGAGCGCGTTCAGGTGCGCCCCGGCAGCCGGATCCCCGTGGACGGCACCGTGCTCAGCGGCGAGAGCGACGTGGACGAAAGCGCTCTGACCGGCGAGAGCATACCGGCACACAAAACGGTGGGAAGCACCGTCGCCTCGGCGACCATGAACCAGACCGGTGCGCTGATCTTTCGGGCGGACAAGGTCGGCGAGGACACCACCCTTGCGCAGATGATCCGTCTGGTCGAGGAGGCGGGCAGCTCCAAAGCGCCGATCTCGCGGCTGGCCGACCGCGTCGCGGGCGTGTTCGTTCCCGTTGTGATCGGCATCGCGGCGCTGACGCTGCTGGTCTGGCTGCTGCTGGGCAAGGGTGTCGCCTTTGCGCTTTCCGCCGCGATCTCCGTGCTCGTGATCTCCTGCCCCTGCGCGCTCGGACTTGCGACGCCGGTGGCCATTATGGTCAGCACCGGCCGCGGCGCAAAGCTCGGCATCCTGATCCGTTCGGCGGAGGCGCTGGAGACGCTTCACCATGTCGATACCGTTGTGATGGACAAGACCGGCACGCTGACGGAGGGCAAGCTCTTTGTAACGCAGCTGCTCGGCGAGGATCCGGAGCGCCTTTTGCGGATCGCGGGCGCGCTGGAGAGCGCTTCGGAGCATCCGATCGCCCGCGCCGTTCTGGCCGAGGCGGAGAAGCGCGGCGCGGCGCTGCCTGCGGCGGAGTCCTTCGAGGCGACGCCGGGCAAGGGCGTGTGTGCCGTCATTGAAGGCAAGCGCTGGTTCTGCGGCAACCGCGGCTATTTGGAGCAGCAGGGGATCACCATCCCGCAGCGGGAGCTTCCGGTCGGAACGCTGCTCTTCTGCGGCAGCGCCGACACCTATCTTGGCGTGCTCGTTTTGGCGGACGTGGAGAAGAAGACCGCACGCAGCGCCGTCCGGCAGCTCCACGCGCAGCACATCCATGTCCGTATGCTCACCGGCGACAACCGCGCAACGGCGCAGAGCGTCGCGCAGCGCCTCGGACTGGACGACGTGCGCGCCGAGGTGCTCCCTGCGCAGAAGGAGCAGGAGGTCGCGCAGCTACAACAGCAGGGACACCGCGTCGCCATGGTCGGCGACGGGATCAATGACGCGCCCGCGCTGGTGCGTGCGGACGTTGGCATCGCCATCGGCGCAGGTACCGACATTGCCATCGAGTCGGCGGACGTTGTGCTGATGCGCAGCGACCCGCGCGATGTGGCGACCGCCGTAAAGCTCAGCCGTGCTACCATTAAAAACATCCGCATGAATTTGTTCTGGGCATTTTTCTACAATTCGCTCGGGATCCCCGTAGCCGCGCTGGGTCTGCTCAATCCGATGATCGGCGCCGCGGCGATGAGCTTCAGCTCCGTTTGCGTCGTCAGCAACGCCCTGCGCCTGCGCCGGTTCCGGCCGCAGGAAGAAACCGAGAAAGGAGGCAACGAGATGACCATTCAGATCGAAGGCATGATGTGCGAGCACTGCCGCAGCCATGTGGAAAAGGCGCTGCGCGCCGTGGCGGGCGTCGAGAGCGTCGAAGTCAGTCTGGAAAAGAAGTGCGCGAAGGTGACGGGAAACGCGGATCCGGAAGCACTGGAACAGGCGATTGTTGATGCCGGTTATAGCATTGTCAAATAAAAAAGTTTTATTTTCCCCCTGACATTTTTCTCCGAAATCTGCTATAATGGAAGCAGAACGAAGGGGGGTAAGCGGTATGGCTTCCATAGGTCAGACTGTCGTGTACGGCACAGAGGGCGTTTGCATCGTGTCGGAGATCCGCGAGATGAAGATCGGACGCGAAACGGCGCAGTACTATGTACTCCGGCCAATCTACCGCGAGAATGCGACCGTGTTTGTTCCGCTGAACAACGCGGTGCTGTGTGCGAAGATGCGTCCCGCACTGACGGCGGCCGAGGTCGAGACCATGCTGTCGGGACTTGCGCAGGAGAACACGCCGTGGATCGACGATCCCACGCAGCGTAAAGATTCCTTCCAGAAGATCCTCCTGAGCGACGA
>USIH01000020.1 GCA_900554705.1 uncultured Eubacteriales bacterium | reverse complement strand
CGTGCCGGTGGGCTTTCTGACGGCGGTGTATCTGGCGAAGGCCGCGCCGCCGAGGATCAAGGCGGTGCTGTCGGCGGCGGTGAGCCTGCTGGCGGGCATCCCGTCGGTGGTCTACGGTCTGGTGGGCATGACGGTGCTCGTGCCGTCCGTGCAGCGCGTCTTCGGCCTTGCCTCCGGCGCGTGCCTGCTTGCGGCGATCCTGGTGCTTGCGGTCATGCTCCTGCCCTACATCATCCATGTCTCCGAGACGGCGCTGCGCGCCGTGCCGCAGGAATATGAAGAGGCGTCGCTGGCGCTGGGCGCGACGAAGGCGGAAACATGGTTCCGCGTGTCGCTGCGCGCGGCAAGAAGCGGCGTGCTGGCGGCGATCATTCAGGGCGTCGGCCGCGCGCTGGGCGAGGCCATGGCGATCATGATGGTCGCGGGCAACGTGCCGAACCTGCCCAAGCTCTTCGGCTCGGTGCGCTTCCTCACCACCGCGATCGTCTCGGAGATGTCCTACGCATCCTACGGTTCGCTCAAGCGGCAGGCGCTGTTTTCCATCGGCCTTGTGCTGTTCCTGCTCATTTTGCTCATTAACGCGCTGCTGCACCGCGTGCTTAAAAAGGAGGAGAGCGCATGAAACGGCGCGATTTTCTCCGCTATGCCGCAATGTACCTGTGCGCCGGTCTGACGTGCCTGCTGCTGCTCGCGCTTCTGGGCTACCTGCTCTGGCGCGGCCTGCCGCACCTGACGTGGGGGATGCTCAGCGGACAGACGAGCTATCTGCGCGGCACGGTCGGCATCCTGCCGAACCTGCTCAACACCCTCTACCTCATCGTCGTGACCATGGCCGTCGCGCTGCCGCTGGGCGTCGGCGCGGCGATCTACCTGACGGAATATGCCGCAAACAGCCGCGTCGCCTCGGTCATCGGCTTTGCCTCCGAGACGCTCACGGGCATTCCCTCGATCCTCTTCGGTCTTGCCGGTATGCTGCTGTTCACGCAGCTTCTGGGGCTGCGGCAGGGCATCCTTGCCGGCGGCCTGACGCTTGCCATGATGGTGCTGCCCACCATCCTCACCAACACCCGCGAAAGCCTCAAGACCGTGCCGCAGAGCTACCGCGAAGGCGCGCTCGCGCTGGGCAGCGGGAAGTGGCACATGATCCGCACCGTCGTCCTGCCCAACGCGTGGGACGGCATGGTCACCGGCTGCATCCTTGCCGTGGGACGCATCCTCGGCGAGTCGGCGGCGCTGCTCTTTACGGCGGGCTTCGGCCTGAAGCTGCTCGGCTTCGGCGAGGCGCTGCATTCCTCCGCCGCGACGCTGACCGTCGCGCTCTACCTCTACGCCGGTGAGGACGGCAACTTCGACGTCGCCTTTGCCATCACCGTGGTGCTGCTGGCGCTGATGCTGCTGCTGCATCTGGGCGTGTCGGCGCTCACGCGCTACCGAAAGAAAAGGAGAGAACTATGAGTCTTCAAATTCAGGGGCTGAACCTCTGGTACGGGGAGAAGCAGGCGCTCTTTGACGTCAATATGGACATCCCCGCCGCGTCCGTCACCGCCCTCATCGGACCGTCCGGCTGCGGAAAATCCACCTTCCTCAAGACGATCAACCGCATGAACGACCTCGTTCCGAGCTGCCGCACCGAGGGCAAGGTGCTTCTGGACGGACAGGACGTGCGCGAGCTGGACGTGACCCAGCTGCGCCGCCGCGTCGGCATGGTGTTCCAGAAGCCGAACCCCTTTCCCATGAGCATCTATGACAACGTCGCCTACGGCCCGCGTATCCACGGCGTGAAGAAGCGCGCCGAGCTGGATCGGATCGTGGAGCAGTCGCTCACCGCCGCCGCCATCTGGGACGAGACGAAGGACTGCCTGAAAAGATCCGCGCTGCGCCTGTCGGGCGGACAGCAGCAGCGCCTGTGCATCGCGCGCGCCCTTGCCGTCGAGCCGGAGACCCTGCTCATGGACGAGCCGACCAGCGCCCTTGACCCGATCTCCACGGGTAAGATCGAGGAGCTGATCGAGACTCTGCGCGAGCGCTATACCATCGTGATCGTCACGCATAATATGCAGCAGGCGCTGCGCATTTCCGACCGCACCGCCTTCTTCCTGCTGGGCAAGCTCGTGGAGTTCGCCCCGACGGAGACGATCTTCTCCCATCCGCAGGATAAGCGGACGGAGGCCTATATTACGGGGAGGTTTGGATAATGCGAAAGACGTTTGACGGTCAGCTTGCCCAGCTGCACAGTGAGCTTGCCCAGCTCGGCGCGCTGTGCGAGCAGGCCATTGCCAAGGCCGCGCGCGCGTTTTTAAGCGGCGACGCGCCCCTTGCCGCCGAGGTGCAGGAGCACGCCGCGCAGATCGACCGCCGCGAGCGCGAGGTCGAAACGCTTTGCCTCAAGCTCCTGCTGCGCCAGCAGCCCGTCGCGGCGGATCTTCGCGTGATCTCCGCCGCGCTCAAAATGGTCACGGATATGGAGCGCATCGGCAACCAGTCGGCCGACATCGCCGACATCGTGCAGAAAAGCGCCCCTCCGGCGCAGGGCGAGACCTACTCGGAGATGGCGCGCGGCGTGATCTTCATGGTCGACGAGAGCGTGGACGCCTTCCTGCACGCCGACACGGAAAAGGCGCGCAGCGTCATCGCCTACGACGACGTGGTCGACGGCGCGTTCCTGCGCGTAAAGGATGCGCTGATCGCGCGCATCCGTGCGGCCGACCCGTGCAGCGCGAACGCCGCCGATCTTCTCATGGTGGCCAAGTATCTTGAGCGCATCGGCGACCACGCGGTCAATATCGCCAAGTGGGTCGTCTTCTCCGTCACCGGCGAATTGGGTTGACGCGCCCCGCCCCGCCTGCTACAATAGAGAAAAAAGCGGGGGAGGGACGGCCATGCGGACAGAGGAAGCGCTTGCGCGCATCCGGCAGACCTATCGCATCGTCCGGACGCTTTCGGAGAAGGACGGCGCGGCCGTGCTGCGCCTGCGCCACCGGACGCTTGCGCGCGACCTGATCCTTCGGCGCTATGAGAAGAGCGTGCCTGCCTACGACCTGCTGACCACGGCGCGCCACCCGAATCTGCCGGAGGTCTACGACAGCCTGCATTTTTCGGACGGGCAGCTCGTGCTGGAGGAGGCGGTCGACGGCCTGAGCGTCGCGCAGGTGCTCGAAACGGGGCTGTATACCGCGCGCGGCGCGTCGTCGGTGCTCCGCAAGGTCTGCGCGGCAGCCGCCGCGCTGCATCAATGCGGCATCATCCATCGGGACATCAAGCCCGAAAACGTGATGGTCACGGCGTCGGGCGAGGTCAAGCTCATCGACCTCGACGCCTCCGAGCTGACCGCGCAGGGCGCGCGGCGGACGACCGAGGCGCTCGGGACGATCGGCTATGCCGCCTATGAACAGCTTGGCATCGGGACGTGCGATGCGCGGACGGACGTCTTCGCGCTGGGTGTGCTGCTCAACGTCATGTGCACCGGCGAGCATCCGGCCAAGCGGCTGGCAAGCGGGCGCATCGGGCGTATCGTCCGCAAATGCACGCAGATCGACCCCGCCGGACGCTATTCCAGCGCCGAGGCGCTGCTCGCCGCGCTCTGACGCGGAAAGAAAACGGCACCTTCAAAGCCTCCCCTTACACAGAGGAGCCTTGGGTGCGGCGGAAGATTCAAGAACTTCCTTGTCAGAGGGAGTTTTTACTTCATAAGCGCGGAGGCGCAGCGCGCCAAAATGAAACAAGGGCGGCAGGGGAAGCTCCCCTGCCGCCCGATTTGGTATCGGAGGGCTATTTCACAAGGGTAGAGGAATAAAGAAGCGTTTGACCAATCTCTTATTCGCCGCCCATATAGTAGGCGACGATGGCAACGTATGCGTCGGAGGACGGAGTGGCAAGAGCGAAGCGCCAATCTCCCGCATTTGTGATGCGGTAGGTCACGCCGCTATCGCTGGTCTGCTCACCGGCAAGCAGCGCCGAGAGCAGACTGCTGGTCTCCCCGCCGCTGTACACCGGCATCATCGGGACAGCGAGCACGCCAAGCAGCCCAAGAAGCGATTCTTGACCCTGGAAGGCCATGCTCAGGGCGGTTTCATCCTCGCAGATGCATAAGATACTATCCACATAGTCGCCGTCGTTTTCGATCTGAACGGTGATCGTGCCGTTTAGGCAGTCAAACCGCTGCTTTGCATCCGCTGCCGGATACATCGAAGAGACGTCGTCGCAGCCCGCGCCCTCAAGGGCGGCCTTTGCCTTCGTGTAGTATTGCGTAGACGTCATGCGGCTGGTTTTGCGCGCCTCCGTGACTGCGGGAGCCACGGTCGTAACAGGCTCGCTTGTCGTAACAGGCTCGCTTGTGGTTTTGCGCGCCTTCGTTGCAGTCGAGCTGCCGCCGCCCGAGCCGCACCCGACCAGCGCCGAGAGGCAAAGGATCAGTGCCAGAATTACGCTAAGTACCTTTTTCATGTGTGTTTCCTCTTTCTTTTTTATTTTTTAACCGGTTTCCCGAAGGGGAGCGCCGCTCCGGCTGCGGGAAGCGGGTGCTTCTGCCGCCATGTCAAGTGTCCGCCTTTTTTCGCCCCTCTTTGTCTACTATAACCAAAATAATGCCTTTAGTCAAGAATTAATTCGAATGGTTCATTGATTGACGCGGCATTTTTTGTAGAATAATAGGGAAAGAGGTGAAACGATTGCAGGAGATGGATTACAAGGCGATCGGCCGACGCGTCCGCGCGGCGCGGCTGAAAAAGGGTCTGACGCAGGAAAAGCTGGGCGAGCTTTGCGGGCTTTCGACCGCGCACATCGGGCATATCGAGCGCGGGACGCGCGTGCCTTCTCTGCAAACGACGTTTCACATTGCCTCCGCGCTGGAGATCGGGGTCGATCAGCTTCTTCTGGATGCCGCGGCCGAGCCGAAAATGGCCTTCTCTGCGATCCTCACCATGCTGCAAGGCAAAAACGAGAGGCAGGTCAGGGCGTTTCTCAGCGCGGTCAAGGCGCTGGCGGAGAAGATCGACGAACTGTAACAAGATTATACCAGAAAACGGAAACGGCGTCCTATGCTGCGAGCATAGAACGCCGTTTTTCCGTGTCGTTTTGTGCCAGCGCTTTGCGTGCGTCCCGTATCGGTTGATTACGCGGCGGCGGTTTGCGGAGACGGCTCGACATTGCGATTGACGCGGGGGAGAAACTGTGTTAAAGTGAAGAAAGAGGTGATTTTATGGCGAAGGATACCGCGCGGCTGCTTCAGGAGCTGCAAGACTGCTCCGATTTTCGCCGCTTTTATCAGGACAACGCGCAGGAGCTGCCCCGCCGCAGCCTTTCCGAGTGCTTGGGCGAGCTGGTCAAGCGGCACGGCATCAAAAAGGCCGACGCGATCCGCCGCGCGGAGCTGTCCGAGGTCTACGGCTACCAGATCTTTTCCGGTCTGCGCCTGCCGGAGCGCGGGAAGCTGCTGTGTCTTGCCGTCGGGATGCAGCTGTCCCTTGACGAGACACAGACGCTGCTGAAATCCTCCGGCTACGCGCCGCTTTACGCGAAGAATCCGTTTGACTGCGTCGTTATCTACGGCCTGTGCAGGCAGCTGAGCGTGGCGCAGATCAACGACCTGCTGTATGACTACGAAATGGAGACGCTGGGCTGATGAACTGTCCCTATTGTGGCGCGCGGCTTCAGGAAAACGCCCGCTTCTGCCTGTATTGCATGAAGCCCTTGCAGGAGAAGCAGCCGATCCGTATCCGCGTGCGCAGAAAATGGCTTTGGCTCCTGCCGGTCTTGGCGGCGCTTGCACTGTTACTGCTACTATTTCTGCCGAAGCGGGGCGAGACTCCGCGCGGCACGCCTACGGAAAGCGCCGCGCCCACGGCAGCGGAGGCAGTGCCCACGACGACGGAAGCCGTCCCAGCGACGGTGCAGACCGCTGTGTCCGAGTCGGCGCCCGTAGCGAGGCCGAACTCGTTGATGTTCGACGCCGATCAGGTGACGCGGGAGCTGGACGCGCAGGCGCTTTGGGATCCGATGCGGATGTGGTGCCTGTCGGATGAGCCGCTGCGCTATACGGCCTATGTGGCGCTGTCGGGCGCTGCGATGGAGCTTTGGTTCTTGGACGAGGGGCTGCTTGTGCAGCTGACCGATCTGACGGACGACACGCTGGCGGACGGACGGCGCATTGCGCAGTGCGTCACGGTGGCGGTGTGCGAAGGGAATGGCGTGCTTTCACCGCAGACGTTCGGCGAAGCGCTGCCGGTCGAGTGGAGCGTGGCGGAAAAGCTCCCCGTTGACGATCCGGCGGCCGCGCGGACGGACGCCGGAACGACGGCGGCGATCAGCCGCGCATCGTGTGCCGTGCCGCTCGCCCTGACGGAGCTTTGGGTGACGAGCGAGGTACGCGAGCGAACATGGGAAGGCGCGGCGCACTACGATATTTTTCTGTTCTTCAGCTGGAAGCCGCTCCAATAAAACAGGGAACCGTCCCCATTTTTTGGGGGACGGTTCCTTGCTTTCTCAAAAGAGCGTTTCCGGATCGATCGGCGTATGGTCGAGATAGACGGCGAAGTGCAGGTGCGCCGATTTTTCGGCGTTGGCGGTCGTGCCGACCTTGCCCAGCGCGTCGCCTGCCCGCACGGTGTCGCCCACGCGCACGGAAAGCGTCTTGTCGAGGTTCGCGTAGTGACTGGTATAGCCCTGCGTGTGCTGCAGGACGACGGTCATGCCGAGGTCGTCGTCCTCATAGACGGTATAGACCGTGCCGTCGGCGGCCGCGCAGACGGTCTGCCCCTCCGAGGCCTCATAGTCCGCGCCCTCATGCGTGCGCCAGTCGCGCGTCGTCTCGTTGTAGGCCAGATGTTCCGCGCTGAACGTTTTTTTCAGCGCGCCGTCGAGCGGGCGCTTCCACTCCAGCCGGATCTCCGGCTCCTGCGTTGACGGCACCTGCGTTACGAGCGGCTGCGTCGCGATGACCTCCCGCTCCGACGGGAACTGCGTCACCGTCACGCTCGGCGTTTCACTGCCGCCGCCCTTCAAAAGTAAATAACCGGACACTCCCACAGCCGCTGCACAAAGAAGCAGGACTATGTAGTAGCCCTTCTCCTTCAGGAAGCTGCGGATGCTTTTGAACTTGTCGTTTTTCATTGCGTAAGCACCTCCGAGCACAAGTATTGCCGGAAAATTTTTCTTTCATACCCGAAGCGCTCGACCTTTTTCTCAGGAGTATGCGCGTGCGGGCGGCTATACTACAGATACAAAGGAGGGGACAAGGATGCACAATGCGCTGCGCCTGCTGGGAGCGGGCCTTTTGATGGTGATCTTTCTGCTTGGTTCGATGGGGGTGATCGTCTCGGCCGACGGGCGCTCCGCGCAGGCGCCCGAAGTGCCCGCGCAGAGCGAGGAGGCGCCGCACGTCTGGGTGCGCATGGCCTTCGCGGTCGATCCGACGATCGACCATATCTCGCTCTGCCTTGCCGACGGGACGCCCGTGCAGGAGCTGATGCCGGACGTGCAGGGGCGCGCCGTGAGCGATCTGCTGACGCCGGACAACTACATAGCCTCCACCGCTGCGGGACAAGCATGCTTTACATTAAATGAAAACGCCTCCGTCGCCTGCCACAGCCCCTACGGCTGGTCGGACGGCGAGGTGCTGCACCTGACGGACGAGCCTGTGGGCACGCTGCGGGTGCGGCGCAGGGTGGACGAGCAGACCCTCGGGCAGAACGACGGCTTTTTGGACTATACGCTCACGCGTGCCGACGGCTTTTATCGCCGCGCCGTGCTGCGCGCGGACGGGACGGGGGAGGAGAGCTTCCTCTTGCAGGGCATCCCCTACGGCACGTTCGTGCTGCGGGAGAACGGCGCGGAGGTGGCGCGCGTGACCGTCGGGGCGGAGACGCCGAACGCCGAGGTGGAATTGCCTTCCAATTAGGGCTTTACAGACGGGGGAGTTTCGAGTATAATAGTAAGACATTACTGTAACGGAGTGAACCATCTGTGATCGAATTTGAAGAATACAAGGGGAAACTGAACGATCTGAAGCCGAAGCTGGAGGAGCTGCGCGCCGCATATCTGCCGCAGAGCCTGCTCGACGAGCTGGAGCGGCTGCACGCGATGGCCGAGGCTCCCGGCTTTTGGGACGACCCGTCGCGCTCGCAGAAGGCGGTCATGCGCACCAAGGCGCTGGAGAATAAGCGCGACCGCTTCCATGCGATGCAGACCCTTTGGGACGATCTGACGACCCTGTGCGATATGGCGCTGGAGGAGAGCGACGATTCGATGCTCCCCGAGCTGACCGACGGCTACCGCAAGCTCACGCAGGAGCTGGAAAGCGCGCGCCTTGAGACCCTTCTGACCGGCGAATACGACGGCAACAACGCCATCGTCTCCTTCCAGTCGGGCGCGGGCGGCACGGAGGCGCAGGACTGGTGCGGGATGCTCTACCGGATGTATACCCGCTGGGTGGAGGCGCACGGCCTGAGCTATAAGATCTTAGACTATCTCGACGGGGACGAGGCGGGCATCAAATCCGCCAGCATTTTGGTCGAGGGCGACAATGCCTACGGCTACCTCAAGGGCGAAAACGGCGTGCACCGTCTGGTGCGCATCTCGCCCTTCGACGCCAACGCGCGCCGCCAGACCTCCTTTGCCGCCGTCGAGGTCATTCCGGAGATCAGCGACGACTCCAAGGACGTCGAGATCCGGCCGGAGGACATCGAGATGCAGGTCTACCGCTCCTCCGGTGCGGGCGGCCAGCACATCAACAAGACCTCCTCCGCCGTCCGCCTGATCCATAAGCCCACGGGCATCGTCGTCTCCTGCCAGACGCAGCGCGACCAGTTCCAGAACAAGGAGACCTGTATGCGGATGCTGCGCTCGAAGCTCATCGAGATCAAGGAGCGCGAGCATCTGGACAAGATCTCCGACATCAAGGGCACGCAGCTCAAGATCGAGTGGGGCAGCCAGATCCGCAACTATGTTTTCATGCCCTATACGCTCGTCAAGGACACCCGCACGGGGTATGAGACGTCCAACATCGCCGCCGTGATGGACGGCGCGCTCGACGGCTTTATCAACGCCTATCTGACCTGCGCCGCCACGGGAACGTGGAAATCGTAAAAATAATGCTTGAAAAATGACGCAAGCTGTGTTACACTCAGTGTACTGTCTGTAAATATGTCCTTCACAGGGACTCGATCTCGGCTGCCGCCTGCCGTAAGCGCGGAACAAACGGAGGTTTTCCATGAATGCACTTAAGACCATTCTGCTGATCGTTCAGCTCATTTCCAGCGTCGTTCTGACGGTCATCATCATGCTCCAGTCCAGCAAGGACGACGGCATGAGCGCCCTGACCGGCGGCAATGCGGACTCCTTCTTCGGCAAGGGTCAGGCCGCTACGCTCGACGCCAAGCTCGCCCGCCTGACCAAGTGGGTCGCGGCCGTGTTTGTCCTGCTGACGCTCTTTGTGGCAATGCTCTACACGAACGTGTAATACGTAGAAACAGCCCGCGCGGTATCCTTTCGGTGCTGCGCGGGCTGTTTCTTTTCGGAAACACCGGGATATTGGAGGAATGAATTATGAAACGCTTCGCTGCCCTGCTGTTGGCCATCGCCCTGCTGGCGGCCTTCGTGCCTGCGGCCGCCGCATTTTCCGACGTGCCGGAGGGCGCGTGGTACGCAGACGAGGTGGCAAGCGCCGTCCGGCGCGGCTGGATGCGCGGCACCGCGCCCGACCGTTTCTCCCCCGATGAGGCGGCCACGCGCGCGGCGCTCGTGACGATCCTGTTTCGCATGGAGGGCGAGCCGCAGGCGCGTGACGGCGCGTTTTCCGACGTGCCCGAGGGCGCGTGGTATGAACCGGCCGTGCGCTGGGCGTGCGCCGAGGCGCTTGCCGGCGGCTACGGCGACGATCGCTTCGGCCCCGACGATGCGCTGACGCGCGAGCAGACGGCGGTCTTCCTCTATCGCTACGCCCGCTACTGCGGGCGGGAGACGCCCTCCGGCGCGCTCGATGCCTTTCCCGATGCCGCGTCCGTCAGCCCGTGGGCAAGCGAGGCAATGGGCTGGGCGGTGGCGCAGGGCATCCTGAACGGCAGCCGTGACGGCGGGCAGAACCGGCTCTGCCCGCAGCAGACGACGACGCGCGCCCAACTGGCCGCGCTGCTGTGCCGCTTCCTGCCGGAGCAGGCGCGTCCGCAGCACGGCGAGGGCTTCCGCGCGGCGGGCGATACCGTTGCCTACCTGCCGCTGGATAACCGTCCGGTCAACGATCAGCGCTCGATCTATCTGGCGCAGAGCGCGAACCTTCGCATTTTGCAGCCGGACGAGGCGCTCTATGCCACGCGGCTCGACGGGCAGAGCCCGAACGCGAACGGCACGGCCTACGGCGACCGCGAGGCGCTGTTTGCGTGGCTGCTTGCGGTCGAGCCGGAGTGCGACGCGCTGATCGTCAGCGCCGACCAGCTCCTCTCCGGCGGCTTGGTCAGCAGCCGCTGGATGGACGACACGGATCTGACACGTGAGTTTGAAATGATCGACGCGCTTGCCGAGATCGCGAAGCGCAAGCCCGTCTATGTCTTCGATACCGTCATGCGCCTTGCCACCACGCTGGGCTACGCCGGACTGGGGCACGCGGAGTACAGCGTCACCCGCGCCTATGGCAAGCTCACGCGGCGCGAGCTGACGGGAGAGGAGCTGACGCTCGAAAATATCGTCGCGGGCTACCGCTATGACGAGAACGGGGAAGAGATCGTTCCGGCGCTGCCCGAAGAGATTTTGACGCATTATCTTGCCGCGCGGCAGCGCAAGCTGCGCCTTGGCGACTACCTTGTGCGCCATGGGCAGGACTTTGCGCATCTGCTCATCGGCGTGGACGACTCCTCCGCGCGCACGACGATCCAGTCCAACGAGATCCGCTACCTGCGCGCCCTGCTGGGCGAAAACGGGCTGCTCCTGTGCGGCACGGACGAGCTGGGGCTGATGCAGATCGCCCGCGCTTACGGCGCGCTCGGCGGTGAGACGTACCGCTACAGCGTGCGCTATTTCGGCGGCGGCGCGGATGAGGTGGCCGATGCCTATGACTTCGGCACCCTGCGCGAGTCGGTCGATCTGCACCTACAGGCGCTCGGCGCGGCGCAGGACGAGTCGTGCTTTGACTTGCAGGCGCTGGTGCTCACGCGCGGCAGCGACGAGCAGGCGGCGCAGGAGCTGATGCAGGCGTGGCGGGAGAATGACCGGCGCGGTGTGCCGACGGTCGTCATCAACGCCAGCGCTCGCGCGCAGAGCTGCGAGACCCTGCCGGTGCGCTGGCTGATGGGCTACAGCAGCTGGGGCACGGCGGCCAACGCCATCGGCATCGCCTTGTCCATGGGGCAGGTGCGCCTGCAATGGCTCACGGGCGAGCGCGAGAAGGGGAGCAGCGACGCCTTTGTGCAGGGGCTTCTGTTTGCCTTCCTTAAGGATCTTGCCTACTGCCGCGACTGCCGCCCGACGATGAGCGACCTGACGCCGGAGGGGATCGAGGCGGCGCTGATGCAGACGCCCCGCACGGCGGCCCTTGCCGCCCTCCTGACGGGGAAGACCCTCTGCACGGGCGAGACGATCCCGCCCTACCGCCTGACGGACTTTTCCGCGCCGCTGGCGCGCAGCTATGAGATCCGCTTCCGGATCGAACCGGAGCGATAGAAAGGAAACGCAAAAATGGATGCAAACGAGTATCAGAGGCTCGCGATGACGACCCTCAACCCCGCGCTGGATCGGAAGGACGTCCTGATCAACAGCGTCATGGGATTGTGCGGCGAGGCGGGAGAGGCGATCGACATCGTCAAAAAGTGGCTGGCGCAGGGACACGAGCTGGACAAGGCGCATCTTGCAAAGGAGCTGGGCGACATCGCTTGGTACTTAGCCGAGGCGGCCACCGCCTTGGAGCTGCCGCTGAGCGACATCCTACAGGGCAATATCGACAAGCTCAAGCGGCGCTATCCCGACGGCTTTGCCGTCCGCGCCTCCACCGAGCGCGCGCAGGAGGACTCTTGACAGTCTGATTTGATAATTTTGGGTTTTTGTGCTAAACTAAGCGGCAGAAGGAGCTGATGACATGAAGGAATACGAACTTCTCATCGAAACGGTCAATCCCTGCGGCGGCGAGCGGCAGGCGGGCAGGGAGTTTTTGGAGATCAGGACGGAAAGTCCGGAGGCCTATGTGGCGCAGAACGGACGCTATCCGGTCATCGACGCCGGTCATAACCTTGCGGGCGACGTCGTGATCACGACCGGCGACGGTCGCGGCACGATCGTCCGCTACACCTTTACCGAATGAAGCGCCTGCTGCTGTGCGGCGGCGCGCTTGCACTGCTGCCCGTGGCTGCCGCCTACGGGTGCTATCGCAGCGCCTTCTGCGTTTCGCGCAAGACGGATATTCACCGCCTGCCGCGCTCGAAACAGTACGATCCGCTGCGCCCGCAGATGAAGGCGCTCATCGAGCAGGCCGAGCGGATCGTCCCCACGCGGGACGTGACCATCCGCTCGCGCGACGGTCTGCGCCTGCACGCGCGCTACTATGAAACGGCGGTCGGCGCGCCTGTCCATATCCTCTTCCACGGCTACCACAGCAGCGGGCTGCGCGACTTTTCGGGCGGCCTGCCGCTTGCGCTGCGCGGCGGGAACAACGTGCTTCTGGTCGACCAGCGCGCCCACGGCGAAAGTCAGGGACGCTGCCTGACCTTCGGCGTTCTGGAGCGCTTCGACTGTCTGGACTGGGCGAATTATGCCGCCGCGACCTTTGGCGGCGACATCGTTCTGGTCGGCCTTTCCATGGGCGCGGCTACGGTGCTCATGGCGTCGGAGCTGCCGCTCCCGCCGAACGTCAAGGGCATCATCGCCGACTGCGGCTACACCTCGCCCGAGGCGATCATCCGCACGGTCATCCGCAGCCGAAAGCGCCGCGACGGCCTGACCTACGCGCTGACGCGGCTGGGCGCAAAGTGGTTCGGGCGCTTCGATCTGGAGAGCGCCGCCGCAGTCACGGCGCTGCGCCGCTGCCGCGTGCCCGTGCTGCTGCTGCACGGGGAGGCCGATCGCTTTGTCCCCTGCGAGATGAGCAGGGAAAACTATGCCGCCTGCGCTTCCAGAAAGACGCTCTTTACCGTGGCGGGCGCGCCGCACGGCGCGTCCTATCTTGTCGATCCGGAGGGCTATACCGCCGCCGTCCGCGATTTTCTCGCTTCCTTATAAGAAACGCAAAAGCCCACCGCTTGCCGGTGGGCTTTTGCACGGAACTTCCGGCGGCGGCAGACGTCCAATGGGCGTAAAGGGCTTGCGTTCGACGCGAAAATATGGTATAATCCATCCGAACTTTTTACGTCAGGAGGCGACGATCTATGCAGCAGACGCCCGACGATTTCCAAAATACCGACCGTTTCCCCGATCTGCTCCCGCAGCGCGAGGATGCGCCGGAGGACTGGCCGGATGAGACGCCGGAGGAAGCGACGGTCGTGCGTCGGCCGAAAAAGCGCCGCCGCCGCTGGTATCATGTGGTGCTGCGCATCACACTGTTCCTGCTCAAGATCGTCCTCGGGCTTGTCGTCTCTGCGGCGATCGCGGCGGCCGGACTGATCGGCTACCTGACGATGACGGAGTATAACCCCTCCCATGCGGAAAATGCCCAATTCGGCAGCTACACCGCCGACGAGACGCTGAACAAGACCACCATCCGCGTGCTGACGCTGAACACCGGCTACGCGGGCTTGGGCGAGGACGCCGACTTTTTCATGGACGGCGGCAAAGGCGTTCGCACGGCCGACCGCGCGCAGGTCGAGGAGAATATGAAGGGCATTTCCGCCGTCCTGCGGCGGAGCGGCGCGGACTTCATCCTTTTGCAGGAGGTCGATACCGACTCCAAGCGCACCTACCGCCTCAACCAGTGGAACTATTATGAACAGGCGCTGCGGCGCTATGAGAGCCGTTTCGCGCTGAACTATTCCTGCCAATATGTGCCTTATCCGCTCTCCGAGCGCATCGGCCGCGTCAATTCCGGCCTCGTCACGCTCAGCCGTTATGACATTTCATCCGCCACGCGCTATGCGCTGCCCTGCCCCTTCTCTTGGCCCGTCCGCGTGGCCAATCTCAAGCGCTGTCTGCTCCTCTCCCGCATCCCCATCGACGGCAGCGACAAGGAGCTGGTGCTCGTGAACCTCCACTTGGAGGCCTATGACGACGGCGAGGGCAAGGCCGAGCAGACCGCAGCGCTGCTGGAGCTGCTGCAAACGGAATACGAAAAGGGCAATTATGTGGTCGCGGCGGGCGATTTTAACCAGCTCTTCCCGCGCACGGAGGATACCTATCCCATCAAGTCCACCTCTGACTGGACGCCCGGCACGCTGGGCAGCGTGCCCGCCGGCTGGCGCTATGCCTTCGACAAGTCCACGCCGACCTGCCGCCTGCTCAACGAGCCGTATTCGCCCCGCAGCGCGAAGACGCAGTATTACGTCATCGACGGCTTCCTTCTGTCGCCGAACGTCCGGCTCGAAAGCGTGGAGACGCTTGATCAGGGCTTTGTCTACACGGATCACAATCCGGTCATCGCGGAGCTGACACTGGAATAAGATATAAAAGCAGGGCATATTGCCCTGCTTTTTTCAAAAATTTTGGAAAAGGCGTGCGCATTTTGGAAAAATTTTCAAAATATTCACCCATTTTCCCGAAAAATGTGAGAAAATCCAACCGGTTTATTTTTTGAAAGAGGAGGGGCGCCTATCAAACGGATCCGACAGGCCGCCGCGCGCGCGGCAATTCTGGAAAAAATACGCGAGGCAGCCGTTTCCGTCCTGCCCATCGTCGTTATCGTCACGCTCCTGTGCCTGCTGGTCACGCCCATGCAGCCGGATCTGCTGCTGTCGTTCCTGCTCGGCGCGCTGCTGCTCATCGTCGGCATGGGGCTGTTTTCGCTGGGCGCGGAGCAGTCCATGACGCCCATCGGCAGCAAGATCGGCACGGCGCTGACGCGCACGAAGAATCTGCCGCTCATTTTGGGCGTGAGCTTCCTTCTGGGCTTTGCCATCACCGTGGCGGAGCCGGATCTTCAGGTTTTGGCGCGCACCGTGCCGCACATCGACAGCACCGTCCTGCTGCTGACGGTGGGCGCGGGCGTCGGCCTGTTCATGTCGGTTTGTATGCTGCGCATCCTGACGGGTGCGAACCTGCGCTATCTGCTGCTGGGCTGCTACGGGCTGATCTTCCTGCTGGCCGCCTTTACCGATCAGGACTTTTTGTGCATTGCCTTTGACTCCGGCGGCGTGACGACCGGCCCGATGACCGTTCCGTTCATCCTTGCCATGGGCGTCGGCGTTTCGAACGTGCGAAGCGACCGGCAGGCGGAGGCGGACAGCTTCGGCCTTGTGGCGCTGTGCTCCGTCGGGCCGATCCTTGCCGTGCTGCTCCTCGGCTTCTTCTGCAAGGGCAGCGCCGACGTGGCGGATCTGACCGCCGCGCGCTATGCCGATACCACGGCCGTCGGCAGTGCCTTCCTGCACGCCGTGCCGGAGTACTTAAAGGAGACCGCCGTCGCGCTTGCGCCGGTGATCGTCATCTTCCTTGTCTTCCAGCTTGCGCTGCTGCGCCTGACGCGCCGCAGCCTTGCAAAGATCCTCATCGGCATTGCCTATACTTACGTGGGGCTGGTGCTGTTCCTGACGGGTGTCAACGTGGGCTTTGCACCGCTCGGCGCGGAGCTGGGCGCGGTACTGTCCGCCCCTGCCACGCGTCCCTTCCTCATTCCGCTGGCCGCCGTGCTGGGTTGGTTCATTATCTCGGCCGAGCCTGCCGTGGGCGTGCTGGAAAAGCAGATCGAGAGCGTCAGCGCGGGCGCCATTCCCGCCAAGGCGATCAAGATGAGCCTTTCCGTGGCGATCGCCCTTGCCATGGGGCTTTCCATGCTGCGCGTGGTCACGGGGCTGTCGCTCCTGTGGTTCCTCGTGCCGGGCTACGCGCTGGCGCTGCTGATCTCGTTCTTCGTGCCGGACATTTACACGGCCATCGCCTTCGACTCCGGCGGTGTTGCCTCCGGCCCGATGACGGCGACCTTTATGCTGCAGCTGTTCATGGGCGCGAGCCTTGCGCTGGGCGGCAATGTCCTGCGCGACGCGTTCGGCGTGGTCGCCATGGTCGCCATGCTGCCGCTGCTGTCCATTCAGGCCTTGGGTCTGTTCTACCGCGCAAAGCAGGCAGAGCCGGTCGCCTACGGCGACTTCGACATCGTAGAGCTTTGGGAGGAACTATGAATTATATCCTATCCATCATCAAGCCCGAGCGGCTGGACGATCTGACAGAGCTTTTGCATCAGTTGGCGCTGCCACTAAGCGTAACGCTGCACGGGCGCGGTACGGCGGTCAAAAGTATGCTGGAGCTGCTGGGCATCGACTCGACGGAGCGACGCATCGTCGTGTCGCTTGCCAACGAAGAAAAAACGGCGGCGCTCATCGCCGCAGAGAAACAGCATCTGCACATCGGCGTGCCGGGACACGGCTTAGTCGTCGCCGTGCCGGTCAAGAGCGTAGGAGGAGGGAATACCGTGGCATTTTTGGAAGAGGACGGCAAGCGGCCGAGCGTCCGCTATGACTATGAGCTGATCGTTGCCATTTGCAGCGAGGGGCACACCGATACGGTCATGAACGCGGCGCGTGCGTCCGGCGCGCGCGGCGGCACGGTGCTGCATGGCAAGGGCACGGGCAGCAGGGATGCGCAGAAGTTTTACCGCATCTCTCTTGCCGAGGAGAAGGAGCTTGTGCTCATCGTCTCCACGGCAGCGCAGAAGGCGGAGATCATGCGCTCGATCCTGCAAAAGGCAGGCCCCGGCACGCAGGCCGGTGCGATCGTCTTTTCCCTGCCCATTTCGGAGGTCGCCGGTTTCGGCCTCCTTACACAGTAAAAGTCGGCGGGCGGTTCTTCGCGAACCGCCCGCCGGCTTTTCTTTTACTGCGCTGAAAAAAGCAGAGGGGAAATTCCCCTCTGCTTGTCAATTCTCCGTAAGGACGGCGGCGCGGATGTCGCCGACCATGTAGAGGCTGCCGAAGGCGACCACGGCTTCGCCGCTGCCGGTCTGCCGCAGCGCTTCGGCGACGCCCTCGGCCACCGTCGGGCAGGCGGTCACGGGCTTGCCGTAGACGCGGAGCGTCTCGGCCAGCGCCTCGGCGCGCAGCGCGCGGGGGTTATCGGGCGTCACGGTGACGTAGCGGCTGATATAGGGCGCGACGATCCGGTACATATCCGAATAATCCTTGTCCGCCATCACACCCGTCAGCGCGGTGATCGGCTGTCCTGCAAGGTAGGTCTTGAGGTTTTCGGCCAGCGACGCCATGCACTGCGGATTGTGCCCGCCGTCAACGATGAAGATCGGCTCGCGCCGCAGCAGCTCGAAGCGGCCGGGCCAGCGAACGGTGCGCAGCCCTTCGCGCAGCGCCTGCTCGGAGATGTGCCAGCCGCGTGCGATGAGCACGTCGACCGTCGTGAGCACAACGGCGGCATTTTTAAGCTGATGCGCGCCCAGCAGCGGCAGCAGCAGCGCCTTGCGCGCGCCGTAGTCGAAGACCTGACCGTCCAGCGCGGCGGAAACGGGCACGATCGCGTCGAAGTCGGCGCGGTGGAGCCGCGCGCCGGTGCGCGCGCAGGCGTCGGCAAAGACCTGCTCGACGCTTGCCTGCCCGCGGTAGATCACGACGTCGCCGCCCTTGATGATGCCGGCCTTGGCCTGTGCGATCTTCTCCAGCGTGTCGCCCAGCACCTCGGTGTGATCCAGACCGATGTTGCAGATCACGGCGACCTCCGGCTGTGAAATGACGTTGGTCGAGTCCAGCGCGCCGCCGAGACCGACCTCCAGAACGACGATGTCGCAGGCGTGGCGTGCAAAATAGACCATTGCGATCGCCGTGACCAGCTCAAACTCGGTGGGATGATCCTCCATCGCCTCCGCGTGGGGGCGCAGCTCCTGCGTGATCTGCGCCAGCTCGTCGTCGTCGATCATCCGGCCGTCGACCTGCATCCGCTCGTTGAAGCAGGTGATGTAGGGCGAGGTGTAAAGCCCCGTGCGGTAGCCCGCCGCCTGAAGGACGGAGGCGAGCATCGCGGCCGTGGAGCCTTTGCCGTTGGTTCCGGCGATGTGGATGAATTTCAGCTTGTTCTGCGGGTCGCCGAGGCGGTGCAGCAGCTCCTGCGTGCGCGAAAGCCCGGGAACGGAGCCTTTCCAGCTGACGGAATGGATATAGGTCAGCGCTTCCTGTACGTTCATGCTCTTGCCTTCTTACCTGAAACAAAATTTGCCTGCCGCAGTGCCGCGATGACCGGCAGCGCGACCGTCGCCATCAGCAGCGTCGAGAGCAGCCCCGAGGCGATGCGGATCCAGAACACGCCGAAGATCAGGTGGTACTCATAGTAGCCAAAAATCTTCGCGTCCACGTAGTACACCAGCGTATTGAGCGTGGAGACCAGCACACCGGACAGGAGCGTCACGATGAAGTAGACATACGGGCGCTTGTTCGCGGTGATCGCCTCGACGGACATATGCTTGCGCAGCAGCAGCGCGCAAAGTCCGACGAACAGACCGCGGATCGCGGGCGGCAGAACCCACAGCAGGGTCGTCTGCGTGAAGCCGAAGGAGAGCATCTGCTCCAGAAGCGCGCCGAGGAAGCCGACGAGGAAACCGTCGACCGGCCCGAACAGCATGGCGCAAATGAGCGTCGGCAGCGAGGCGAAGGTGAGCTTGATCCCGCCGATCTGCACCGAGAGCATGGACAGCCCGAAGTACATGGCGATGAGCACCGCGTCAATGGCGATGCGGCGGATGGGGAACTTGGTTTTGGACATAAAAAAATCCTCCTTACTTTTGGAGGAGGTTAAAATATGGCGATGCTCAGGGCACAGAGATACCCTGCTCAGGCGGTTGCGGTAACAGTATCGCGGCGTCGCAAAACGCCTTCGCCCGACGGCAACCTCCCATCCGATCGGTACTTAACGCACTGTTCCTACTCCCTACAGCATCGCTTGGTTCGATATTATTGTAGCGATTTTTTTCCAAATTGCAAGCACTATTTTCGATTTTTTTCCGCAAGGTCGCTCAGCTCGGAAAATCGCGCGCAGATCGCGTCGTAATTCTCCTGCCGGTGCGGGAAAAGACAGGCCGAGCAGTCCTTTATGCCCTGCGCCGTGTAAGTAAAGCCGCCGCCGCAGTGCGCGCCGAGCGCGTAGAGCGGGCAGAAGCAGAACAGACAGTTAAAGTTCTCCGGATCGGCATTTGCATGGCAGGGGAAGTATTCGCACGTCCGGTTTTGAAAATAACGATAGCTCACGGTCTTTTTCCGATCCTTTCTCCCAATTTGACCCGCGTTTCAATGCCCTGCGCGCTGTAGCGCAGAATGTCCTCGTCGATGCGCACGGCGTCCTTCTGCATCAGCAGGATCACCGTTGACCCGCCGTAGGAGAAAAAGCCCTTCTCCTCCAGCTTCTCAAAGGACTTCGGCGCTTCGCAGTGGTTTTCGATGCGGCCGACCAGCAGCGCGCCGACCTCCATCTGCACGACCGTGCCGAAATGCGCCGTGTGCAGCAGCGTCCAGCGCCGCGTGTTGCGCCGGTAGACGCCCATGGACGCGCCGATCGGGTTGACCGAGTGCAGCACGCCCGCGATATGTACCGCCTGCTCCTGCCGCCCTTCGTCGGGATAGACATAGCGGTGGTAGTCCTCCGGCGACAGCCGGAAGATCAGGCAGCGGGAGAACGTCCACGCCAGCGCCTCGTCCTCCAGCAGCTCTGCCATCGTGTAGGGCACGCCCTTAACATAGAAGCGGCTGCGCTCGTCCACGTCGAGCGCCAGCAGCTTCGAGTCGGCGATCGCGGGCAGCTCGTCCTCTGCCGTTTGGTTTACATAATCTTTCCTCTTGCGGGTAAAGAAGGCGTTGAAGTTTGCAAATTCCTGCTGCGTGCAGTCCGAGACGTCGATGCCGTAGGCTCGGATAAAGCGCCGCACCTTGCCGCGCGAGAGGGAAGAGCGCTGCCACGCGCCATAGAGCTGCGACACCCAGCGGCGGCAGAGGATCGTCTTGGTCAGAAAGCGCCCCACCGCCGTGCCGTAGGCAAAGGCGATCGCGCCGCCGCCCACCTCGGGCAGCTCCGTCAGCTTTTTCCGATCCCAGACGCGCATGGCCGTCTCCTCCTTGTATCAGTAGAAATTCTTAAAGTAGCCGCTCTCGCGCATGGAAAGGTAGTCGTCCTGCACGATGATCAGGTGGTCGATCAGCAGCACATCCATCATATTCAGGCATTCCCGCAGACGCATGGTCAGCTCCACGTCCTCCTTCGACGGCACGAAGAGACCGGAAGGGTGGTTGTGTGCCAGCACAACGCCCGTGGCGTTGGAGATCAGCACCTCGTGCACCAGATTGCGCACCGGCACATTGGCGGAGTTGACGCTTCCCTCGCCAAGACAGACGCACTCGAGCACGATGGCATTCGCGTCGAGCAGCAGCGCGTGCACCTGTTCGTTGCGCACGCCGTAGAAGCAGGGCATCATGTAGGCGGCGTAGTCGCTGGTGTTGTGCAGCGTTGTGCGGCCGCGATTGCGCGAGATGAAATAGCGGCGGTGCAGCTCCGGCACCAGTTGCAGCAGGAGCACGCTCGTTTCCGTCAGCCCCTCGACCGTGCGCAGGTCGTCGGCGTCCACCTCCATCAGGTTTGCGATCGTGTGAAACCGATCAAGCAGACGCTTTGCCGTCGCCGCCGGATCGGACTGACCGTAGCGCAGCAGGAGCGTCAGCAGCTCCTCATCCGTCAGGTTGTCCGGATCCTGAAAGCGCTTTATCAGGTCAGCCATGGCGCGCCCTCCCCAGCATGGGACGCAGGTATTTTCCCGTGTAGGAGGCGTCGCACGCGGCGACGTCCTCGGGCGCTCCCGTTGCGACGATCTGACCGCCGCCGTCGCCGCCCTCGGGGCCGAGGTCGATCAGCCAGTCGGCCGATTTGATCACATCCAGATTGTGCTCGATGACGAGCACCGTGTTGCCTGCGTCTACCAGCGCGTTGAGCACGTCCAAAAGCATCTGCACATCATAGCTGTGCAGACCCGTGGTCGGCTCGTCGAGCAGATAGAGCGTCCGACCGGTGGCGGGACGGCTCAGCTCCGTGGCCAGCTTGACCCGCTGCGCCTCGCCGCCGGAAAGGGTCGTCGAGTTTTGCCCCAGCTTGAGATAGCCGAGGCCGACGCGTACCAGCGTCGCCACCTTGGCGCGCAGGCGCGGTTGATTCTCAAAAAACGTCAGCGCCTCGTCCGCCGTCATCTCCAGCACGTCGGAGATAGACTTGCCGCGGTAGGTCACTTCGAGCGTCTCGCGGTTGTAGCGCTTGCCGTGGCAGACCTCGCAGGGGACGTAGACATCCGGCAGGAAGTTCATCTCGATCTTCAGCAGGCCGTCGCCGGAGCAGGCCTCGCAGCGGCCGCCGCGAATGTTGAACGAGAAACGCCCGGCGTTGTAGCCGCGCAGCTTTGCGTCCTGCGTGGAGGCGAAAAGGCTGCGGATATCGTCAAACAGGCCGGTATACGTCGCCGGATTGGAGCGGGGCGTGCGGCCGATGGGGCTCTGGTCGATGTTGATGACCTTGTCCAGATGCTCCTCGCCCTCGATGGCGTCATGCCGGC